>NYZZ01000048.1 GCA_002687355.1 Methanobacteriota archaeon | reverse complement strand
TCCTTAAGTGTGAATACCAGCAGATGGTCGCCCCCCTGAAGGACTTCATCCTCGTCGGGGAACAGCGGCTCGCCATTGCGATTGATAAGCGCCGCCAGACTCCCCTCGGGGAGCCCCAGTCTGGCGATGGTCTTCCCTACCAAGCCATTGTCGGCCTTGACCAGAAATTCACGGATGGCGGCCTCGCCGCCCTGTAGCACTTCCAGCGCCTCAATTTCCTCAGTTGCCGTGGCGCGGTTCAGGATGGCACTCACAGCGACTCGCTTGGGATTGATGAGCGTGTCGACACCGGTGTTCTGCACTACGTGCTCCAACTCGGTCTGGTAAACCAATGCAACGGTCCGACGCGCTCCCTCACGCTTGGCGATTAGACAGCTTAGCATATTCAAGTCCTCTCGCTCGGTCGCCGCGACGAACAAATCCTCATGACGGATTCCCTCCTCACGTAGGAAGTGACGATCCGTCGGTGAACCGACCAGTACAGTTACCTCATCGGGCAGTCTCTCGCTAGCATCTTCGGCGCGCGCACGGTCTGGTTCCGCGAGGTAAATCTGCACTGCGTCGTAACGCTGTGCCACTTGCTCCGCCAGTCGCAGTGCGACCTGCGTGCTACCAGCAATCATCAACCGCTTAACGTTTCCCTCTCCAGTAACTTCCTTCGGTGCACCTAGCGACTCCGATAGCTCCTCTAGCTCGTGGACGTCACTCAGCAACACTAGCAGCCGGTCGCGTGGCAGTAACACATCTTCACTGTGCGGTATGAGTACCCCCTCGTCACGTGAAACGAGAACGACTCGGCAGTGCGGCGGCAACTCGACACTGTCCAACGTGCGACCGACGGCAGGCGAACTATCGGTAAGTCTTACTTCTAGAATGCGTAGCCTGCCAACCGAAAAGTGCTCTAGTCGTGTCAGTGCAGGTCGCGACAGAATCTGCCAGATGCGGTGCATCGCCAGCTCGTCTGGGCTGATGTAGGCGTCAACCCCGTAAACTTTCTGCGGGTCAGGATCTGCAGGCCATTCCATCAGCGCAGGGGTGTTGAGCCGTGCAATCGTACGGCACCCCATTACTGTAGCGAGTCGGCACCCGAGCAGGTTGACTGCATCGTCGCCAGTAACGCCAATGAATAAATCGGCCTCCACTAGGCCAGACTGCTCGACGAGCAGCTTTGGTGACGCAGCGTGACCATGAATCACCTGAGCGTCAAGCGCCTGTGCCCGCTTAACTGCCACCGGGTCACAATCGATGAGGCTAACGCCGTGGCCGCGAGTGACCAAGTCCCGAGCTACTCGGTAACCTACGTCGCCTGCGCCCGTTATGACCACGCGCATTTTACGCCTTCACGGAAGGGGCGCTTTAAGCGCTGCGGTTAGTTTCTCGACGAGCGAGATGCTCCAGTACAATTATAACGAGTGCGCCCAGCAGTGCTACCGTCAGCACTTCAGGCCAATTTGTACCGACCCCCAACGGAGAAAAGTCACCGGTGTGCATATCATAATTCTCCTTCCAAGGCCACAATGCGCGCAGCGAGCCAGCCATAACGCCAGTCATTACGGCGAGTGTGCGGTCGGGCTGCTCTGTTAGTAACCTCCGCAGCACCGGCACCACTGCTAGTGTTGCGACAAGCCCGCCGCTACAGAACCACATTAGTGGCACCAGCCGCAGGTCGTGCACCGCGCCCGCTACAACAGTATATTGTCCCAGCATCACCAACACTAGCGCGCCGCTAATGCCGGGCAGCAGCATCGCCGTCAGTGCTAGTGCGCCACCGATGAACAGCATCCAATCTGCCTGTGCGCTCTTCATGAAAGACTGATCAAGCACGATTAATGTCGTGGCCGCTCCAATCATGGCAAGCACAGTGTGCTCACGGTTTGGCGCAGTGATACGGCGCCACGGTCCACGTAATGAGGCAGCAACAAGGCCGCTGAAGAATCCATAACACAGGACGGCGCTCCCAGGCTGTAGCAACAGGCCCGGTGCTTCAGCAGGACCGACTAGCAGTCGCGACACCAACCAGTAGGCTGCTGCCATTCCAAAACCTAACGGCAGCAGGAAGGTCAGTGGATCACGCAGCTTTTCGAAGTCGCGCTCACGCGGATAACTCAGCACAATGGCTATCGATCCAATCAATCGCTGATAGATGCCAATCACCAGCGCAACTGTGCCGCCGCTGATTCCTGGCACTGCATCAGCCGACCCCATTAGCAGCCCGACTCCGAGAGATGGAATTCGCATATGCGCTGAACAGCCCTGCTATTTAACCAACTTATCGAGACAATTGTCGGTCGTCGGCGAGCTAGCAGTCGCCATTCTGTAGCGCAGCTAGCAGTTCTGCGCCCTGCGGTTCGCCACCGTAGCAGTCAAGACGCGCAGCAATCGCCACTTTGGCCGCCAGCTGCCGCGCAAGCTTTCCGCGCTGCTGGCGAAGTGCATTGCGAACCAGTGAGTGAGCCAGTAACAGTCCATGCTTGGGTGGCGGTCCGCCGCCGCCGAGATGCGCGAATAACGCCTTCTCGGCACCAAGCGTCTGGATAGTCGAGCCAGGCATACGCGCCAACCGTGCTAGTGACCCCGCTGCACCAATCAAGCGCGCCGCCAGTAGCGGCCCCAACAAAGCGCTCAGAGACGGCGCGAAAGTCACAATTTTTTTCTCCAGCCAGCCACGTAACCGCTCCTCGCGAACCGTGGATTCCTGCCAAACAATCTGTAGCTCGCGCAGTGGTTCTGGCGCGTTGGACGGCAGTTCTGTCGCGGGTGGCTGTCGCGCCGCGCCAGCCACCTCTGCCATCCAGCGTGACAATCGTTCAGCCAACAGGTTCGTCTGCGTCTGGCATTCCATCAATGCAGCGACTCCTTGCACTAAGCTGCGGTCTGGCGTCGCCGCCTTCATCAATGCACAGTACGCCTGTTGTACAGTCGCGTCACGGAGCGTCGCGTTGTCAGTCGCGGGGAATGCCACAGCCTCTCCCGCCTGTACTTGCGCCAGCAGCTGTACTAGCACTTCGGTCTCTACTTCAGGAGGCATCAACGACGGCGGCGCAGTCGCAGCCCCACGCCCAGCGTGGCAAATACCGCCAGCACGGATGGAGCAGGAATCGAGTCGCCGTCGCCACCGCCATCCGTGCCTGTCCCTTGTTGCACTTCAGTCACCGAAAGAGGCAAGTTCAGCTTGAACGAGCTGAACGGATCGCTACTGAGTGTCACGTTGAGTCTACTGTCCTTGATATTGAGCGAAGGTGAATTAGCCGGCGGACTGACGGTAATGGTCAGTTCCCGTACTTCGCCCGGTCCCAGGATTACGCTACTGGACGGCAGCTGGTACCAGTAGTCGTATTTGCCCTCAATACTCAGAGTTAGCTCCTCGAGCGTGTTGCGGTCGTTGGTAATCTTGACCTGATAACTACCTTGCTCTCCAGCGAACAGGTTGGCGTTCTTCTGAAGCATCTGTAGCGAGAGTTCGCCATACAGTGGAATCTCGAGTGTGAAGTTGAGCGTATGCTGCTCGCCGGTCGTGGTAGAAGTGGCCGTGACCGGAAGCAGGTGCGTGCCGCCCCAGGTATTGTCCGGCAGCTGCAGATTAAGGTAGATTGTCATTGCTTCCGAGGGGGCGAGTGAGAAAGGGCTTTGGACGGAGAAACTGCCATTCCAATTAGCTGGCACTCCTGATACCGTCAGCTGCACTCCTGCCTGGGCATTGCCACTATTTTTCACGATGAAACTGAAGGTGACTGGCTGGCCGGGGAGGCTCTGTTTGCTTGTCTCGGATGCCTCCAGCTCGAGCCCATGTGATGGGGCCACCATTACCGCCATCAGCTCGTCAACTGAGATCTGCGGGTTGTTGCCGGAGGTCGCAACCAGAAGGAATTGAAACGTGGACGCGATTTCCTGCGAGCTGCTGGTAGTAGTCAGCTGTAGTTCCATTGAGGCTCCTGGGGCGAGTGTCACGAGCACTAACCCTACCTGTGGGGAGTTGGAAGCCGCGAACTGCACCTGCCAGCTGTCCGGCAGGCCAGCAGTCGAGAGGGTGATCATGTCCTGCTGGTTGCCCTGGTTAGTCAGCGTAAAGCCGAAAGTGTGGCTCGAGCCAGGAGGGCCAGTAGCGGTCGTCTGTTCCAGCTGCAGTTGTAGCGCGGCGTAGTACTCAACAATGAGTGTCACTGAGCGTTCCACCTGTTCACCCGGGTTGCCCTCAACTGAGGCGACCAGCTTGAGGTCAGCGGTATAGGGTGTCTGGCTGGAGGGCACGGCGATAGTCACGGTCACCTCGGCAATTCCACTGAAAGGGGTAAGCTCGACACGGTCCGGTAACCCTGTAACAGTCCAGTCGACGGCAGGTAACCAGCTGGCGGCGAAAGTTATGTTCTCATGGCCGTTGCCGTAGTTGTAGAGCGTATAGGTGAAGCTGGTGCTATTACCAGGGTTAAGTGCCTGTGCGCTGCGGTCGACAATCATTGTAAGCCCATAGACTGTTGCAACCGTCGTTAGCGCCTCCGTCGTATTCGAGACCGAGTTGTTACCGCGAGATATGGCGGTGACTATGGCTAACGCAGTGTCAGTATCGGGGCTGTTGTACGGAATGGAGACCTGTAGCTCCAACGTGGCGCTTGCGCCTTCGGATAGGTCGTCCACCTTCGAGGCGCTAAGCTGTATCTGCCAAGTAGGCGGCTTCTGGACCGTCAGGTCGTAGCTGTCCGGGTCGCTGCCGCTATTGGTAAGTGTTAATGTGTAGGTCAACTGCCCGCCCGGCTCGCCGGCCTTGGTTTCGCTGTCAATGGTCAAGTCAACGCCGCGCACCGGGATACGAATAGTAGTGTTCACATTCACCTGAGTGCGATGCTGCTCGCGGTTCTCAGAACGTGCCTCCACCCCGGTCACACACCAATCTTCGGCGGTAGCATCCTGCGGCGAGTTGACCTCAAGCGTCACGGTAGTTTCGATACCTGGACCCAAATCCTCAATGCGATAGCGGTCCAGCATCGCGGTCCAGCCCTGCGGCATCTCACCAATATCCACTTCCAGCAGGATTGTGTCTGTTTCGTTGCCGCTATTGGTAACTGTGAATACATACTCTGCTAGGCCGCCGGGAATCGCTTGCCGACTGCCCGAATCTGGCTGTAGGTCTACCCCATAGATGCGACCGTCGGAGGCTGTAGTGTTGGCCCAGGACTCACCATCGATGTGGGAGTAATCGGTAGTCTTGGAAGTAACCGTGATGCGCACCAGTGCGTATTCGTCCTGCCCAGCAGTGTCAGGGACCGTAACCTCGAGCTGGAACTGGGCAGTATCACCCGATACTAGCGAATCAATATTGTCGGTTGAAAGCTCAGTAATCCAGTCCTTTGGCACAAAATCTACTCGCAGTGCATAGGAATCTGTGTTGTCGCCCACGTTCTTGATTTCTCCGCCGAAGCTCGCCTTCTGGCCGCGTTTGGCGAACACCAAAGCAGGGTGCATTTCGTAGACGTCAACTGCGTAGGGAGTGATGATGCGCACCAGATGCAAGTCGCTGGCACTGACAGAAGTGGAGTTAGTCGATGTCGCAGTCAAATTAAACATAGTTGAGTTGTCCCTCACTACGTCCGCACGAGGTGATGTCACAACTAAGTCAAAGGTGCGGTCCTGACCTGCAGGTATGTAAATGCTAACGACAGAAAGCAATCCATGCCACCCATAGTTCTCCGGGTCGTCCCAATCAACTGTCAGATTGTAGGTATCGTTCTGCGAACCGCTGTTAACTACTAGGAACTCATAGCTGCGAGTCTGGTTGCGGGTCAGCTCTTCATCGCCTTCCTGCCGGTCTCCGGCATACAGCTCGACAGAGTAATCGTCCCCCGATCCACGGCCACTGTCTCCGGACGCGCTCGGTAGCAGCTCCTGCTGTACCGAAGTGAAGGTGGAGACGCCTGTCAGAGGCGAGAGCAAAAGTATAATCAGAACTGAAAGCGTTAGCCAGCGAGTGGAGCGGGTCATGAGGTGCCACTCTTAGCGATTTTTATAAAACTGTTACTCCAGTTCATTGTTTTCCAGTAATCGACGCAATTCACCCAGTTCCTGCTTCAGGTTCTGGACGTCATCGTGCAGCTTGAGCATCGAAACTTCGAACGGCGTGAAACCCTGACTCGAGAGTGCTCGAGTGGCGATAAACATACCTAGCAGCACGCCGCCCAGCACTGCGAAGAGCGTTACCGTAAAGACCGAGAAGGTGTAGAACGCGAGCAATTCGCCTACAGAGAAATCAATAATATTCAGCTGGAACAGAACCAGATAGAGCAGTAGCGCGCTCACGACGGCAATTGTGAGCTGGAAGCTGAGTGGCGCGCGCAGCAAGTTCATGGCAGCCGCTCCATAGGGCGGCTGCGGGGCAGTTCCCAGTCCTCCTCATCTGGCTCACCGTCCTCTACAGGGATTGTTACCAAAGCGTGGTAATCTGGTTCCTCAATGCCTCGGTTCTCGAGCGTCACGCTTCCGTAGAAACCCCAGAACACGCCCGCTAGCTCCGCCTCAGCCGTGATGCTAAACTCAATTGCGCCTGTAGATTTCTGTAGCGTGTAGACTCCTGTCTCACGAAGTGTATCGTTCTCGAAGGCAATAGTCAGGTTGTCCATACGCACTCGTGGAGTGGAGTAGATGTAAACCCACGCCTGCTCGCCGTCCCAGTCCAACTGCAAACTAACAATAGTGCGTGCCGGGTTTGGCTCTTGGCAACTCGGCGTTGCAGTCAACAACAGCAGACTGATTGCGACGAGGCGTGGATCCATGTGCGGTGGACAGCAGCGGCTTAAAAAAAGGTGGCCACCCCGTTCTGGTTGGGACAACACCCGTTGTGGTCTTCTGGTTAGGTAGGGCGCAAAGGTGATTAAACCGGTGCCCGTGGTGCCCACATGGCAGTCAGCGGCTTCCGCATCACAGGTATAGAGGCGCGGCGTCACCGCCGGAGCGGGCGACCGCAGCAAGTGCGAATCGACCACAACACCACAGTACTCTCGATTCGCACCACTGGTAAGGAGCGCGCGACTGTCGAGTATAGATATACCGTGACCTATGGTGGGCTGGGAATGATTCAGCTTGACGGTGAAATCACCTACGCCAGTGGTGACGGCGGGACAGCTCAGGAAGTGCAGGAACTCTGGGAACGCGAGCACAAAATGCCCGACGGCGCTGCCGAGGAAGTCCACAACGCCATCCTGTCGCAAGGCTCATTCGAAGTTTTTGTGCTGGCGCGTAAGCTAAACCTGCCTCCGCCAGTCAAAGTCGAGGTCCCGCAAGTCAAGTTCCAGAAAGGGAAGGGGAAAACCAGTGGGAGCACCGCCGGTCCCGAAGTAGCATAGATGCGTCGCCACGCCTTTGAATGCCCGGTCTGTCAGAGCGAACAGTCAGTTCTGCTGCCAAGAAGCGATACCAGCTCAACCAGTAGCTGTCGTGAATGCCGCAGCGAGCTTGAATTCCTGCCAGATGGCGACACGGTGAAGGTAGGGGCTACCGATCCGGCAGTGTCACAACCACCCGAACCAGCGAGTGACAGCGCGCCACCTGCGGTACCGGACGACTATCTGCGTTACCGGGGACCTCCAATGCGCAAGCGAACGGTGACGGGGGGGACTAGGGCAATTACACTGCTTATCCTAGCGGCGTCACTCGCCGGACTGGCGACCGCATGGGGTGTCCACATCATGCCTGATGAGTATGATGGCCTGCAGCAAGTCAAGATTACAATTGAGGTCGTCAACGCCACCGGGCCGCTTGACAACGTGACCCTACTGGTCGACGACACAACTGCCAATCTAACGGCTGTAAAAGCGGGGACTTACACAACCACCGTGAACAGCGGTATGCGCACACTTGAGGTGCAAGCCGGAGGCCACCGTAGCGCGTGGTCGGAAGTTTTTATCGCTGAGCAAGACGCTGACATGGAACCTACCGCAGGAGTGAATCTGTTCCAGTTCACACTGCTAGATGGCGATGGGGGGGCGACGGAACAGGAACAGTCGGTGCAAGGAATCTGGCGCGGAATGTTTGCCTGGTGTCCTTTCCTGATGCTGGCATTCTCATTGATTGGTCTGGGTGGGGCTTGGGCTGCATGGCAGCGCAGCTCGTTCCTAGCGGCGCAACTGGGAGCGCTTTTCAGCGCGCTGGCACTCGGCTTCCTATTGGTAGGGCCACTCTTGGGGCTGATTGCACTTATTCTTTTGCAACGGCAAAAGCACGCCTTTTCCTTTAAAACGGGCAAGCATCCACCACCGTGACGCTTACCGCCGGGCTGGAAGTGCACCAACAGCTCGACTGCGGCAAGCTCTTCTGTAGCTGTCCCGCTGAAACCAGTAGCCCCGACCCGGGCTTCAACCGGCGATTACATGCAACCGCTAGTGAAATGGGGCAGATTGACACGGCTGCTGCGGCCGAGAGTGTACGTGATTTTGGCTACCACCAAGGCTACGGAAACTGCCTAGTCGAGGCGGACGAAGAACCCCCGCGCGGCCCCAACCCGGAGGCAGTCAAAATTGCGTTGCAGGTCGCCCAACTGCTCGGCGCGCAGCCGCTAGAAGAAATACATTTCATGCGCAAGGTAGTCGTCGACGGTTCCAACACTACTGGCTTCCAGCGTACCGCACTGGTCTCCACCGGCGGCCGGCTGGAATACGATGGGGGTGGCGTCGATATCGAACAGCTCTGCCTAGAGGAAGATTCATGTCGTCGGGGTGACGGCAAGGATGATTTTTTGCTCGATCGGCTGGGAGTGCCACTGCTGGAAATATCTACCGCACCGCAACTCCACACGCCCGAGGCAGTGCAGGCGGCGGCGCGCGCACTTGGGCGGCTACTGCGCGCCTGTCGTGTGCGACGAGGACTAGGTACCATCAGACAGGACGTAAACGTCTCTATTCCAGAAGGAAGGCGTGTCGAATTGAAGGGGTTCCAGGATTTGGGCACGATGCCTCAAGTCGTTGAAGACGAGATGGAACGACAGACAAAACTGGCTGAAATCGCCCGCTCCGAGCCGGGGCCAGTGACAGAAGTCACGCAACTACTAGCGAATCCGCCTACTAGCGCGTGGTGCTGCCGACTGCCGGGCTGGGCGGGATTACTAGGAACTACCAAGTCTCCATTAGGCCATCAGCGACTAGGACGCGAGTTGGCAGACCACGTACGCCGTGCGGGTGTGGCCGGACTGCTGCACAGCGACGAAATACCAGCACAGGGCGTCTCGGTGGATGAGGCAAAGACAATCGCTGCAAAGCTCAAATGTGGTGAGACAGACGCTTTTATACTTGTATTCGAGAAAAAAGAGGTTGCTATGGCTGCCTTAGAGCGCGCCTGTAACCGTGCCAGAAAGACGGGAGTGCCGCACGAAGTGCGGCGCGTTCTTACGGAGGGCGGCAGCCGCTACCTACGACCGATGCCGGGCGCAGCGCGCATGTATCCTGAGACTGACATCCCACCATTAAAATTGGCTGGTGAGAATGTTGAGTTGCCACCAACGCTTGATGAGCGCAGTGCAGCGCTCCCCCTCGGTGCGCAGCAGGCGGAGCAGTTAGTACGTGCTAGCCTAGACGGACGCTTCCACGAGCTGGTAACGATGGGGAGTTCTCCCAAATTGGCGGCGCGGCTGCTGCTGCATCAACTACCCGAACTGCGAAAAGCAGGACTTCCTACTCCGAGCAAGGCTGCGCTGGAAGAGCTGCTCGAAGCAGTTGCCAGCGGAAAGCTAGCGAAAGAGGGTGTTGACGATGCACTGGCGACGCTGGCGCGCGGGGAAGCGTTGCAACTTGAAAGCAGCAGTGATGCCGAACTGGACGCGTTCATCGACGAACTGCTCGCAGAACGCAAGGATTTTGTGCAGCAGCGCAGGATGGAGGCGATGGGACCACTGATGGGGACGGTTATGGGGGAATTTCGCGGCCGAATTGACGGCGCGTTGGTGAGTGAGCGGCTACTGGTAAAGCTGGAGGAATTCCTTGGTTGAACAGGCGCTCATCCTAGCTGCTGGTCGGGGAACCCGCATGCAACCATTGACAGCGCGGCTGCCGAAACCATTGCTACCGGCAGGCGGGGCACCATTTCTGGAGCACCAGCTGCGCGCACTGGTCGAGGTTGGAGTCAAGCACGTAGTAGTGCTAGTGGGCTACTGCATGCGAGAGGTGCACGAGGCACTCGGTGACGGGGAGCGCTTCGGGCTCGAACTGGAATACCTAGTGCAAGAAGAACAGCTCGGTACAGGTCATGCAGTAGCACAGGCGGCTGGAAAATTGAATGATATGTTTTTTTGCCTGAACGGTGATACGCTCGTCACAACGGAAACGCTGCGTGTACTCGCAACTGCAACTGGTGAGCATGTACTAGCGGTTACACAAATTGCCAATTGCAGCAGCTATGGCCTTATCAAGACGCACAAGGGGAAACTGGTGAGCATCGTCGAGAAAGGCGGTGAAGGACCGGGCAGTATTAACGCCGGCGTCTACCGCTTTGCACCTTCTATCTTCAAAGCGCTTAAGGCAATTGAAAGATCACCACGGGGAGAATACGAACTAACATCTGCGCTGGAGGCTGTCGCCCAAGGCGTTACTGTAGTGGAGGTGGAGGGTGACTGGCTCGACTTAGGGAGGCCATGGGACCTGCTCACCGCCAACACGCTACTGCTCTCCCGCATGAAGCCAGCTATCGAAGGCAGTGTCGAGGAAGGTGCTGTGCTAAAGGGTGCAGTGCACGTCGCCGCAGGCGCAATAGTCAAGGCAGGCAGTCGCATTGAGGGGCCTGTCTGGATTGGTCCTGACGCAATAGTTGGGCCAAACGCCTGTATCCGTGGCGCGACCATGCTTGGTGCTGGAGCAAAAGTAGGCGCCGCTTCGGAGGTGAAAAACTCAATTCTGATGGAGCACTCGAAGGCGCCGCATCACAACTACGTCGGCGATTCCATTCTAGGACGCAACTGTAATCTTGGCTCCGGAACCAAAATTGCCAACCTACGACACGATGGCGCCAGCATCTACGCCATCATCAAGGGCGAGCGGGTCGACAGCGGACTGCGCAAGCTGGGTGTCATCTTAGGTGACAACGTAAAGACTGGTATCAACGCCTCGCTCAACGTCGGTACCATTCTGGGTGAAGGAACGGTGGTCGGTCCTGGTCGCGTCGTTTCAGGCAGCTGGGCGGCCGGCTCCCGAATACTCTAATGCACATCCTCGAAGTAACACCCTACTTTTACCCCCACTACGGCGGTGTCGAGTCGCATGTACTGGGGCTAGCGCTAAGCCTGCAGCAGCGGGGCCACACTGTCGATGTGCTTACCTCGCGTTACGCACGCATGCCTGAGCGGGAAACTGTGCGTGGTGTCTCAGTCAAACGTGTGACACAGTGGCTTAACCTCTTCAACACCCCTGTCGCACCTGGCTTTGCCAAGGAGATAGCTACAACGGAGGCGGACGTGGTGCACGTCCACTCGCCACCGCCGTTCACCGAGTTGTTCGCCGCACGCGGCGCACAAAAAGCAGGGATACCACTAGTCATCACCTACCATTGCGACTTGGAACTACGTGGACGACTAGGGTCACTGATGGTACGCGGCTACCAGCGCTTTCTTGGCAATCGGCCACTGCAGCGCGCGAAGCACATCATCTCGACCACTGAGAGTTATGCTGCCACCTCGCGTGCGCTCTGGAACCGCGAGATCAAGGTAGTACCCAACGCAGTTGACACTGAGCGATTCCATCCCTCCAATCTCGGAAATCACATACGCGAGCGATTTGCCCCAGACAACGAACCGTTAGCACTCTTTGTCGGAAGGCTAGTTCCGCACAAGGGGGTCGGCATCCTGGTACGTGCACTCTCACAACTCCAGCAAGGACGACTGCTGGTGGTAGGTGACGGCCCTTACCGCGACTGGCTGAATCAACTAGTACGGACCTGCGGCCTGCAGGAGAGGGTTAGCTTTGCTGGCCCGGTTGGTGATGCCTGGCTGCCCGCTTACTATGCAGCCTGCGACGTTGTGGTCCTACCGTCTACCTCGCGGCTGGAAGCGTTTGGTATTGTTGGTTTGGAGGGCATGGCATCAGGCAAGCCACTGGTGCTGAGCGACATCCCCGGCGTACGCGATGTTATCACTAGTGAGGAGGGGCTCCTAGTCGAGCCGCTCGATCCCAATGCACTCGCCGCAGCATTGCAAAATATCTGGGACTACCCTGAACGTGCACGGCAGATGGGTGTTCGCGGACGCGAACGCGTCGAGCTAGAATTCGCCTGGATGCGCGTGACGGAAAAGGTTGAAACAGTGCTGAAAATGGCTATTTCTGCCTAGGACAAACGCTGCTTCAAGCCAATTCCGGCTCCGCGTTTGCTAGTAGGCGACGGAGCTCATCGGTCGGCTTGCCTGCAGCCTCGAGTGCGGCCACCTTGCCTGCCAGCGCCTCTGCGTCGGAGGCTTCGCAACCGAGCGCGCCGTCGAATGCTGCGCTGGCGCGTCCCATGTCGCCAGCCTCCAGCGCGCTCCAGCCTAGCGCAAGCCACGCCTCAATCCGCTCAGGCGCTAGCGCAGTCGCTGCTTCAGCGGCCAGGAATGCCTCATCTAACCGCTCAAGCGCCCGCAGGCAACCACAGCGCGTCAGTGCCGAATCCCAATTATCCAGTGACAAATAGGCCAGTGCCGCTTCTGGATCGTGTAGGGCGAGGTGTAGCCCCAAGCTATGCTTTATATTATAGTCATCAGGAAATTCAGCCTGCAAAGCAGCGAGTGTTTTGCGTGCCGCATCCCACCCCTGTGCACGGGCCAGCAGTAGTCTGCCTACACGGGACCCAGGCTGTAACTCCAAGGCATTTTCGATTAGGGAAAGTGCCTGTTTGTTGCGATCCAGTTCGAGTAACGTCTCCGCCAGCTGGAAACGCGCGCGTGCCGACTCGGGGTGCGCGATTAGCGCGTTGGTGTACTGTTGCTCCGCCTCGCTAGACATTCCAGCGTTGAGTAGAATCTTGCCCTTCTCCATCCAATCCAGGTCACGCATGCGCCGGCGCGCCTGGTTGTCCATTGCGCGCACAGCCTCGTCGTAACACTGCAGCGCGTGCCGAATGTCATTGCGTTCGCGGCTGATATCACCGAGTGCAACCCAGCAAAGTACATGCTGACCATCAATTGCCAGTCCCAGATTCAAGATGCTGCGTGCCTTGTCGAGCCGCCCCAGAGCCTTCAGACAGCGCGCCAGTGCCTCGTGGTAATCAGGATCCTCCGCTTCCAATTCGAGAGCAGTTTCCAGAAACTCGAGCCCCTCCTCGGGTCGGTCGAGCTGAGACAGTGCCCGGCCCTTGGCCATCCAGGCGTAGTGGAAAGACGGGTCCAGTTCGAGCGCCTGCTCGTGGTACGTTATCGCTTCTTCGTAGCGGTGTAAGTGATCCAGGGCATTTCCGATGTTGTTAACGGCAATAACGTATTCGGGGTCAATCTCCACCGATTTTTGATATAAATCTATGGAAAGTTCATACTCTCCTTGGTTGTACTGCACATTGGCCAAGTTGTTCCACGCAATTTTGTCGCGAGGATCCAGCTCAACTGCGCGCTGGTAGTAGTCCTTGGCGTCAGCGAGACGTCCCGAGAGCTGAAGTGTGTAACCATAGTTATACCACGCTACCGCGTAAGTGGGGTCAGCGCGCATCGATTCATCGTAGCAGCGCAGCGCCTCGTCCCAGCGATTAAGCATGAAATTAGTAAAACCACGATTGTTCCACGCCGGAGCGTTGCGTGGCTCCAGCTCCAACGCGCGGCTGTATGCCTCAATAGCTTCTATATAGCGTTCGAGCCGCTGCAGTGCGTCACCACAGCGCATGTGATAGCGTGCAATATCGGGTGCCAAGTCGGACGCCTGCCGGTAAGCCTGCAATGCTCGTCTGGGTTTACGGCGCGCCATCTCGGCCATGCCTATACTATTGTGCAGCGAAGGGTCCTCCGGCGCCAGATCAACCGCCTTACGAAAGCAGACTAG
>NYZZ01000047.1 GCA_002687355.1 Methanobacteriota archaeon | reverse complement strand
TGAAGGAATCATCCAGCACAACACTACAATCCGACTCGAATTCTCTTGGACAAGACCCGCTGACACGACCGATGAAACGCTCTACGATGGAGCAAACGAGACTGGCGTAACATTCTATATTGATGATTACCTTCCTTTTGTGCCAAATCCTCCCTCAATAGAGCCAGAGCCTACTGAGAATTCAAGGAGACACACAAGTGGCCTAATTTTCCTTCCGTTCATCATAGTCGCCCTGGGTATGAATTTCTATATTTTCCAGCAACCAAGGAGGTCTGAGACGGGTCTGGAGGTAGAAGAATCCAGTGTGGAGGAAACAATTGTTTGGGATGATGATTCTGACCAATTGAGCTTTACTACTAATTGGAAGCTCAGGGCCACAAGCCTTTGTGCGCTATACACGGCCCAAGGAATTCCTTCCGGATTCATTTCCTACACCCTAATCGCTTTTTTTGCAGAAAGAGGGTACAGCGCTGCGGCCATTGGAAACATGCTCTTCTGGGTATACCTGCCATGGGTTTTCAAATTCTTGTGGGGTCCCTTTGTCGACACCTATCATTACTTGCCGATGGGGAGGCGCAGACCATGGATACTGACGGCCCAAGCTGGAATGATACTGACTGTTTTCATCATAGTATTCATACCTTCTGTCGAAGAGAAAATTTTCCTTCTGACATTTTTGCTATTCATTCATAATTTATTCGCTTCTTTACAGGATGTGGCTGTCGACGGTCTGGCTGTCGATATCCTCAGTCCCGAGGAGTTCGGAAAAATCAATGGATTTATGTTCGGTGCCAAACGTTTTGGTACTATGATAGGAGGCGCTGGAATAGGAGTGTTGATTGGCTCTTGGGGCATACGCGGCGGAATTTTCCTCATGGTACCAATGCTCGCAATGATTATGTGTTTGCCATTGTTCTTTAGGGAACGACCTGGTGAGAAATTGTTGCCTTGGACAGAAGGAGAAGCTGTAATCAAGAGTTCAAAATCTGAAAAATCAAAAGAAACTGGAAAAATGAAGGATCCGGAATATGTGAGGGGGGAACTTAGTAACGAGAATCTGATTAAGGCCTTATTGATTGACTTCGCATTGCTGATCTTCATATTCTTATTTCTTAAACTAACGATCGGGGACATTGAAGTGCCGATTCTTGGAGAGGTCCCCCCTCATTGGCTAGTCTGGTTCATTGTATTGGGCCCTTGGAGTTACTTCTTTTATTGGGCTCCCGTAGAGGAATGGGACTCTTTTGGTATGCAGTTCTTCTGCCTGTCCAAAGAAAGAAGTGATATCGTGAAGGCCTTGTCCCTCAAGGCACCACTTATCGGTATAATTTTGGCGATGCTAACTTATTTCTGGGAATTTTTGATTCCTGTACTGAATGTCCTGTTCATACAACAATTGGGATGGACGGATACTGAATATGTGAAGATTACTGGTGGTCTGGCTGTGACAACTGCGATTGGTGGAACCTTGCTTGGTGGAATTATTGCCGACCGATTTGGAGCACGGCGCATTGCTAGCTTATTTGCTGTATTGACAGGGCTTTCAATCTTTACTATAGCCCTCGCAGAGCCACTGTGGAACAACAGGGCAGTTATGACCTTCCTGATTGTGTTATATCCTTTCCTGGGGGCTGCAATGGGAATTTCTCTAATCTCTTTGTTCATGAACGTTACGTGGCCAAGGGTCGGCGCCACTCAGTTCACATTATATATGGCTCTTCTGAATTTTGGGGCTCTATTCGGTCTGAAAATGGCAGGCTATTTTGAGGAAAATTTCGATTACACTAGTACTATAATGATTGGGGGGGCTTGTCAATTGATGATTGCCTTTGTCCTACCGTTCATAGACCCAGGTCAGACTCGCAGGGAACTGGGGAACGAATTCTGATTATGAAGCCAGTCGCTATTACACTCAGCCAGGAGAAGTACATGAAGAATTATGCGGCGTGGCTGGCGGAGGCAGGCTTCGTCGCCGAACGCATTAATAGTGTAGAGGAACTGGAAAGATACCCGTTGCTAGTCCTCTCCGGCGGTGGAGACATGACGCCTGGCAGTGGCGCGTTCCAGGGCAAGGTTGATGAGTCGCGTTTGCGACACCCGAAACCAGAGCGCGATGAGCTAGAGCTGGCGCTGCTCGCATCCGCACGAGAACGGAAGATGCCAGTTCTCGGTATCTGCCGCGGTATGCAAGTTCTCAACGTCGCTTGCGGTGGAACGTTATGGCCTGACATCAGTGACGGTGGCTTCGAGACCGCGGCGCATACTGGAGGGACGAAAGATACTGATGACGTCCACCATTGGGTTGAGATGGCTGGAACTGATTTCGAAGTGACCAGTCACCACCATCAAGGGGTACGCGACTTGGGTAATGAGCTGGAAGTAATATCGAGTGCGGAAGACGGCATGGTTGAGGCATTCAAACACAACGAGTTGCCGTGGCTAGGGGTGCAATGGCATCCAGAGCGTACACCTGACGGTGCGGGACGGAGCCTGATGCAGGAATGGTTACGAACGCAATGTTGACTGCGACGCTGCTCGGCTCGGCGCAGGATGGAGGAGTCCCACAGGCAGGGTGTCACTGCACCCACTGCGCCGCTGCAGTCGCTGACCGAAGGTTTGAGCGGACGCCTGTCTCGCTTGCCCTCCAATCCCCAAGTGGGATACAGCTGTTCGAAGCAACGCGCTCTCTGTCACGCCAGCTAGCTTTGGCCGGGGCGCAGACGCCAACTGCGATATGGCTGACGCATGCACACCTCGGCCATATCGATGGGCTGGGGCAGTTCGGTACAGAGGTGATGAATACCCAAAAGATACCGCTCCACTGTTCCCCGGCAGTCGCAGATATTCTACGCACGACACCAGCCTGGCGCGCACTGCTCGACCAAGGCAACCTGCTGCTTCAAGAATTCTGTAGTGATGAGCCGGTCGAGTGCGGAGGCTTCACGGTTACACCATTGGAGGTGCCACATCGCGACGACCTGAGCGACATGCATGCATTACTGGTAGACGCAGAACGAAAACTGCTGTTCCTGCCCGACCACGATAGCTGGGACGCGACGCTAGCAGCAGTAGACGCCACCGACCCGCGCGACTGGTTCCGGCAGTTGGAGATTGATATCGTGCTGCTCGACGGCACCTTTTGGTCGTCTAACGAACTGCCACGGCAAGTTGAGGTTCCGCACCCGCCGGTACGCGAAACGATGGAGTTGATCGGCACGCGGCGAGAGGGTGACTCACGTATCGTATTCGTACACCTGAACCATACCAACCCACTATGCAATCCGGATTCAGCTGAGTCTCTGGAACTGGCCAGTATGGGGTGGGAGCTTGGACAAGAGGGGATGGCCTTCCAGCTCGAGCCCTAACTTACCACCCATATTTCTCCGTAATCTTGAGGCTGGCTTTGATTTTGAGCAGCTTGCGCGCCAGCGGGGCTAGGCCGGGGTTGCGCACCAGCACACCCAGCATCTTGAGCCACGGCAGGTCGGAGTAGTTGCGGCCGTCGTAGATTTCGCCAATCAGGTTTAGGACTCGCTCGTTGAGCGAGTAAATCAGCTTCGACTCATCGACAAACTGCTGCTGGGTCCAGGGCTGTCGCTTCAGAATGCGGTCGTACCAGACATGTGGTTCCAGCTCCGGGTGCAGTGCCTTGCCGACGCGTTCCCAGTAGCGGCCTCGCAACTCGTGAGTGTTGGTAGCGTGTGACGGCGGCTCTAGCTTCCCGCTGCCAAGGGCGTTCTGAATAGCGATGGCGGCATATTCTCCAGATAGCATCCCGACGTGGACGCCACCCTTAGTGATAGGGTTTGTCAATCCGGCTGAGTCTCCAACGACGTAGGCGCCATGTGCCGCGAACTGCGGGATGGGACCATCACGCGGAATCAGTCCGCCATTTTGCCGGTCACCTAGGTCGTTAGGGATGCGCTGATCCGGGTCAACGTGCATCTGCTCGCGGCAGAAATGCTCGAGTCCCTCCTTGGCGCCGTTGGTCGCGACAATACCGACGTTGAATACATCGTCGCGTGGAAAGACCCAGACGTAGCCGTTAGCGTAGCGGGGGTTGATGTAGAAATCAAAATAGTCGGTATCCGGGAAGTCGACATCGCTGGTGCGAAACTTGTACTGGAGGCCTGGCAGCAGCCGTAGCTTGTTGTTGCCCTTGAGGCCAACTTGTGTTACCAGCACAGGGATGCGCCCTTCGGCAATCACTAGCTGTTGCGCCTGCGCCACCTGCTCGTTCTTGGATGTGAGATTCCAGTGTCCATTTTCGCGACTGACTCTCGTGACGCGAACGTCCTCGTGCCGCTCGGCTCCGGCGCTGACTGCGTCATCGGAGATAGCGCGATCGAGTCCCCAGCGGTGGATCGAGTAGCCGGGCGACATCAGTCCGACCGATTTGCCGTTCGGCATCCGGATGCGATTGCCTTTCACCTCCCGGATAGCCCAGTTACCAACAGGATAATTGGTGTGTTCTAGCGCGATACAACCTAGCCCTTCACCGCAATGAATAGGGTCTCCCACCCTTTTCTTCCTCTCAAAAGTGACTACAGAATGACCCGCTTCGGCAAGGCGGAGTGCTGCTATTCCGCCCGCAGGACCCTGCCCCACGACGGCCACATCATGCATGACTGGCGCAGTTCCCCTGTGTTAAAAACCTGCGGACAGACATCGCACTAAATGGTCGCGACGTACATTCGTTTCGACATATTCTTTTTAGACAGGACTGTGGTGTGGTAAACCACATGAAGCGAAGGAGCTTTTCCGATGGTGATTGACCCGCTCAAGGTCCACCCTAAGGAAGCAGCAAAGGACTACAGTTTAGTCAAGGCCCTAGTAAAGTACCTCGAACAGGAACGTGTAGCCCTTCACCGAATTGCCGAAGCGATGGGTCGCATGCCGCCACTCCAGCGCGAATCTGATGCCGCTGGAATGATTGAAAAGATTCTTGCCAGCCGGCAGAAAAAACTGATTGAGGCACAACAGCACCTGCAACCGCTGGTTAAACAGTCACGCAGGCGCGCCAATGCAGCTGGCATGACCAAGGGCGGTACAAAGCGTACTGGCGCCGAGCTCAAGGAGCAGAGGACAGGAGTCAAGTTTGGGTCAGCTGCCTGTGCCGACTGTGAAAAGGTGCTGAAAAGGGGCAATCGCGTTGCGACTTGTAACCACTGCAACATCAAGTTCCACGCCGCTTGTATTTCACCTATGTTCGTGTGCGGACAGTGCAACGCTGACCTGTCCCAGTTCCAGGCAGTTTACTGAGCGTCGCGCAGCACTGGTCGTGCTTCCCTAAACGACGGTAGCATTGCGAGGTCGATTTCCGCCACCGCGACACCTGCTTCGAACGCGTGCACTGCATCGATAAAGCGCCCTCGCGGATCCAGAATGCATGATTCTCCACCGAAGGTCAGTGACCCCTGTACACCGGCGTTATTGGCGAAAGCCCAGAAGCAGGTGGTTTCGATGGCGCGAGCGGGGAGCACGCGGTGGAACAGCGGCCGTGACGTTGTGGGACTGGCTGAAAGGTTCAGGATAATTTCGGCTCCGGCATGCGCCAGCGCCTGTGATTGCGCCGGGAAGAAGATATCATAGCATACCTGCATCCCAATACAGCCAATCGGTGTCTCAAAGACCGGCTCGTCGGACCCAGCGGTGAAGTACAGTTTCTCTTCGAACGGTCCGAAATTAGGAAGGTAGCGCTTGCGGTAGTGGCCGATATAACCGTCGGGACCAACCAGCAGTGCGACGTTGTAGAGGCTTCCGTGGCTGCGTTCGACTAGCCCTGCAGCGATGTGAACGCCACTGTCGGCCGCTAGCATCGCCAATCCCGCCTGTGCCTTTCCATCGCCCGGCACTGCTTCGGCGACGCGAGTGTAATCATCGCGTAGCAGGTAACCTGTCAGAAACAGCTCTGGCAGCACTAGTAGATCCAGCTCGCCTTCGCAGGTCGCCTGTGCCTGCTCTAGAAGCTTCTGGGACTGCCGGAGATTAGCTTCGACGTCACCTAACTTGACTGACGCCTGTGCCACAGCTAGCTGCATGCGAGGTCGTAATCACACTGCTATTAAGCGGTAATTGTTATTATTGGGTGCTACCTAACACGATTGTATGCGCTCGTTCCGACTCTTCCTATATGCGCTGGTCGCTACAGTTTCGCTTGCAATAACTGCAGCTGCAGATGATAGCTACGAGGACAATGACGATTCAGAGAATGCCGCTATAATTGTGCCTGGGGTCTATCCTGGGCTATCACTTGAAGACGATGACTGGTTCAGTTTTGACGTAAATAACCATGACCTAAAGGTAACTGCTTGGTACAAAGAGAATGATGCCCTGCAACTTGAGCTATGGGCTTCGGGAGGCAGCTCGGCAATTGTTACTTCTACTGGAGGTGAAGGAGAAGAACAGGTAGCTGCCAGCGGTTTGACCGGCACTTACTATGTGAGGGCAGTGTATGTTGCAGATACCGATTATGCACTAGCGTTAGTCGCACAGCCGGCCGATGAGCCAAGTTGGCTATTCATGCTCTATTTGGCTGGCGACAACAATCTCGACAGTGCCGGTGATGAGGACATTGAGGAGATGGCAAAAATTGGGTCAACGGAAAATGTTTGGCTGCTTGTGCTACAGGACAAGTGGAGCACTGATGATACTTCAATTCAATTTGTTCGCTCTGGTGAAATTGACGTCCTGCCTCTTTGGGTTGTTAACCAGACCTGGGGCAATGAAGTTGACACTGGTGACTTCACCGTTGCGCGGGATTGGGCGGAATGGGCCATCCGAGCCTTCTCGATCGATTCAAAATTGATGCTTGATTTTTGGAACCATGGAGGAGGTATCTACGGCTGTTGCTGGGATGATAACAACAACCACAATTTTCTTTCCTATAGCGAGCTTTCGACTATACTCCAAGCGCTCTCTAGTAGCTATGGTAAGCTGGAGCTAGTAGGATTTGATGCCTGCTTGATGCAAATGGCAGAGACACTGGTAGAACTGGGAGAGTACGCCAATTTTATCGTTGCAGCCGAAGAGACAGAACCGGGTGATGGCTGGGAATACAACTATTTCCTGGATGATCTCGTCGCTAACCCAGGAATGGATGGTGGCGAATTGGGTGAGGCAATCGTCGTTGGTTATTTCGAGTTGTATGGTAACAGTGGCGGTGAGACACTTTCCGTCGTGAATGCTAGCTATAGAGCACAGATTACGCAACTGTTAGACGACTTTGCCAGTAAAGCACTAGATGATGGTGCGATTACAGACGTTGCAGCTGCGCGTAATGACACATATAAATTCTATATGACTGACTTTATAGATTTATCGCACTTTGCCAGTAATTTCATTGAAATTCATGACGGTACTGAGCTTGACACGCTGGCGCAGGAGATAGTCACCGCGGTCGATGATGCAGTCTACTACCGCGATCAAGGCAGTGGCGCTAGCGTTACGCGTGGTCTGAGCATCTACATGCCAAGCGCAAATTATGCTAGTGAATACGACGGACTGGCGATTACAGCCACCAAGTGGGATGAGCTAGCAGCCGCAGTAGCCGGTAGCGGTGGTGGCGGCGGTGGCGGCGGAAGCTCCGAGTCACTATGGTGGTATAGCGTAGACTATGAAGTGGCTGATCTGGACGGGGATGGAGACCCTGATACTGCCTTGTTCTGGTTCGACCCAGATACCGTTGCTTCTAGCATGGACATTACTGTCTCGGTTGAGGTCTACTCCTACGATGAATACGTGGATAATTTTTCTGGTGAATTTACCATTGGCGGGGAAGTCTGGGACTATCTAAGTTTGGATTGGACTCCCGATACACCTGGTGCATCAGGTACCTACGAATTCTGGTTGTATCTGCTAGACGATAACGGAGAAGAACAGGATTTGACTATTATTGACACAGTCTACCTTGTGCCAGAGGGCGAGGGGCACTCAACCGTCTGGCTATACAGCTGGTCATACGAAGCAATTGACAGTGATGGTGACACCGAGCTGGATGAAATCCAGTTCAATTACGACCCAGACACCAGCGCTGGAGCCGCAGAGGTACATGTCTATCTGGATGTATTCGACAGCACTGGCGATTTTTACGATAGCACCAACGCCATCCACTACGTATTGGGACAGTCACTCGATCACTTCAGCCTGAACTGGACTTGTGATTTAACAGGAAACTATACCTTCGCTCTACGTTTGTTAGATTCAGACGCCATTGAACGTGAGACTGCGGAGATCAAGGAACCAATTGCCCTGGTGGCGCTCGGAGAGGGAGATGCACCTGAATGGTTTCGCGTCTGGAACTTTGCCGTCTCTGACCTAAGCGGTGACGCTCTGGATGAAACGCTAACCGTTAGCTACGATCCACAAACAGGCTGTCACTGCGCGATTAACGCGACAGTCATACTCGTCGCTACAGATGGTATAGGGCCAGTTGGAAACGTGACTGTGCCCCATTCAATCTACGCAACTGAAGAATTCTCCTATAATATTGAATGGAGCCCAAGCGTCTCGGGGAGCTACTACTTTGTTGTAACACTATTAGATAACATGGACCGTCAGGAAGACCAGTTCGAGTTCGGACCTGTCCAGCTTACGATTCACGACGCTACCTATCCAGTGAGTAATTTCACAGTTCTGGCTGATGGAGAGCCATACAACGGTACCAACATTATTGGTGGGATTACTGTGGTCACGCTCGATGGATCCGAATCCAGCGACTTGGAATCGAGCATAGTTACTTGGTATTGGGAATTCGGCTCGAGTAGAGTGCTGGTGATGATGGGTGAGCTTGTCATTCCTGGTGACGCTGAGGTGCTGGACGATGGGCAACAACTAAGGCTACAGTTCAATGATATGGGTGAACTACTGGTAATACTCACAGTTACCGACGCGGCCGGCCACAGTAGCAGCTCCGAAATGAGTATCATGGTGGCCGATACTATGCCACCAGAACCTGCCATTAGCTACCACTACCTACAAGGTACACAAGCAGTTCATGGAGAAGCAATGGCGCTGGTACCGCTCAGGCTGGACGCTAGCCTGACACGTGATAACTTAGACCTGCCAGCATTCCTGGAATATGAGTGGCATTTTGGTGACGGCGAAATCGAAACCGGGATGATTGTAGAACATACATATGCAGAGGGTGGTAACTATCCGCTGCATCTTATTGTACGTGACTCGTCTGGAAACGAAGCGAGGTTGGAAGAGACGCTACACGTTGCAGATGCGCCGCCAGTGGACTTGTTTATCAGTGATTTACTGCTTTCTGATAGCAACCCCGTGCCGGGACAGGAGATTACACTTAATGCACTTATTGGCATTACCCTCGAAGGGGAAGGGTGGGGTGCCGAGCAAGCGTTCCTAGTAACCTTCTACATTGACGAACAGAGTGAATTAGGCTATTTGGGATCTTTGGAACTGGGCGAAGCATTCGAAGGAGTTGATTACGAATTACAGCAAGAATGGACAGCCACTGCAGGCAACCACACGTTCTATGTTGTAGTTGACTCTGAAAATTCTGTAGCAGAGCGATACGAGAATAATAACGTCTTTGCACTGGAGCTGGAAGTTGCAAGTGAGCGACAGCCGGGCGCTGGGTCGGGTTGGTCAAACGGATCGATTGTACTCTTATTCTCAGCCCTTTCTATGGGGGGAATCGCAATTTTCATGGGTCTGCGTTTGAGTCGGGGGATTTGAAGCCTCAGTGGCACCCCTACTTTTCTGATACTTATGCGTCTTCCCAAAGATTGCCGTAGCATTATAGCCGGCTTCATACAGCATCGCGTAGCTGATGCCAGCGCCAGTGGAGTGGTGCTTGGTCTCTCGGGCGGTATCGATTCGGCAACTGCACTGGCAATCGCGGCAGAAGCACTGGGACCCAAGGCAGTATACGGGCTTTTACTACCATATGGCGATACGGTTTCAACTGAAATGGCTTCTACCCATGCAACTGTATTGGAGGTAGAAACACGGGAAGTGGACATTACACCACTAGCGACCGCATTTGCGGGTGCAGCACCCTATTTCGAATCCCGCGAGCAACAAGGTAACCTGCGCGCCCGTCTTCGTATGGCACTGCTCTATGCCGCCGCCGCTGAACGAGGGGCGCTGGTACTGGGAACATCTAACAAGTCGGAGCTACTAACTGGCTACTACACCAAGTGGGGCGACGGTGGAGCCGATCTACTTCCTCTCGGAGACCTCTATAAAAGTCAGGTGAGGGTACTAGCTGCCGAGCTGGAAGTGCCCAAAGCAATACATGAACGCACCCCCACAGCCGAGCTCTGGGAAGGTCAGACCGACGAGCAGGAACTGGGACTCCCGTATGTACAACTCGATCAGGTGTTGGCAGGGCTGGAGCGGCATGATTCGCAGATGCAGGTAGCAGCACGCAGCCACGCTTCCGAGGGTGAGATAGAGCGTGTCAAGACGCTCTTACAGCGCTCAATCCACAAGCGCATCTTTCCCCCAGTTTGCAAATTGGGGAGGCGTACTGTAGGTATTGACTGGCGCGAGACCACAGGCGCTTACTGAACTATCTTTAAAAGCAACTTATAAGATAATTTGACGAATGGTAATTCTAAGCTGAAAAACAGATGATAATAGTGGAACTGTTATAACGTTTTTGTACGGTTCCACCTCCTTTTTTAACAAAAACTGGTGGAACATTAGCTGTTTTTTATAATAAATTGTGAAAAATACAGTTTGTGCAACACTTATATCAGGGAGCCAGAATGCCTCGAACCCATGCTCTTATGTTCATATGTGATGAATCTTTGGTTGCCTCTGAGAGGGGCCTAATGCCCGCCAACCCCAAAGGACTCGAAATTGAGAGGTTTTTTACCGAACGAGGAGTTGAACCGTTCGATTTACTCAAATGGGAAAAACGCGATACTGTAATTCGAAATTTTGATCGCACAATAGCATTCGAGATGCAGGATGTCAACCTGCCTACTAACTATAGTCAGACCGCGGCCAACGTCCTAGCGCAGAAGTATTTCCGCAAGGCAGGCATTCCGCGTAAATTGAAGCCGGTAGCAGAGAAGGGGGTACCGAAGTGGCTATACCGTTCCATATCAGACACAAAGGCACTAGCTAAATTGACAACCGAAAACCGGTCTTGCAGCGAGAAAGACGGTCGCCAGCTCTTCCATCGCTTGGCAGGAACTTGGACTTACTGGGGGTGGAAACACAGTTATTTCGCGACAGAAGCGGATGCACGTGCTTTCTATGACGAACTGTGCTATATGCTAGCGGCACAAATTGCATCCCCTAATTCACCACAGTGGTTCAACACGGGCCTCAACTGGGCCTACGGAATTGAAGGCCCCGCACAGGGGCACTACTTTGTCGACCCGGAATCAGGAGAACTAGAACGTTCGACCAATGCTTACGAACATCCACAGCCTCACGCTTGCTTCATCCAGTCCGTTAGCGATGATTTGGTGAATGAGGGTGGCATCATGGACCTCTGGACGCGTGAAGCTCGGCTCTTCAAGTTCGGTTCGGGCACAGGATCAAACTTCTCGGCAATCCGTGGGGACGAGGAACCCCTCTCGGGCGGAGGTTGCTCTTCGGGTCTAATGTCATTTTTGAAGATTGGAGACCGTGCAGCTGGAGCAATTAAATCGGGTGGCACGACGCGGCGCGCGGCCAAGATGGTCTGTCTCGATATGGACCACCCTGACATAGAAAAATTCATCAACTGGAAAGTTTCCGAAGAGGAAAAAGTGGCGGCACTAGTTGCCGGTTCACGGCAGTTGCAGAACCATGCTAACGAAATTCTAACTGCGATTGAGGCGCATCCAGACGCAGAAGAAAAGTTGGATCAGAAACTGAACCAACCTCTGGCGCGAGCGGTGCGCTCTGCACTAAACGACCACGTCCCAGAAACACTGGTGGCACGCGTGCTCGAATTGGGTGGCCAGGGGTGGAATCAGCTGAAGGTCGCCACCTTCGATACAGAATGGGAAGGAGAGGCATACGGCACAGTCTCAGGACAGAACAGTAACAACTCGGTCCGGGCCTCCAACGAATTTATGGAGGCTGCCCTCTCTAATGGTCAATGGAAACTCTACTGGCGTACCGAAATGGAGTCTGCCACAGCCGAAGGGCGTGAACCGGACCCGTGTCGGGACTTGCCCGCGCGGGAGCTGTGGGAACAGATCTCACAAGCTGCTTGGTCCTGCGCCGATCCCGGTATCCAATTCGATACCACCATTAACGAGTGGCACACCTGCGCGCCAGACGGACCAATCCGTGGATCAAATCCCTGTTCGGAATATATGTTCCTGGACGATACAGCATGCAATCTCGCGTCGCTGAACCTCGGCGCATTCTATGATGAAAAAGAAGGTATGGTAAGGCTGGAGGAGTATCGGCACGCCATTCGACTCTGGACCGTTGTACTCGAGATTAGTGTGCTGATGGCACAGTTCCCGTCCGAGGCTATCGCACGACGCAGCTACGAATATCGCACTCTGGGTCTTGGATATGCCAACATGGGCTCACTGCTGATGCGCATGGGGATTCCCTATGACGACGAACGTGCGTTTGCCATTTGTGGCGCACTGACGGCTATCTTAGGTGGAGGGTGCTACACCACCTCGGCCGAGATGGCTCGCGTCAAGGCTCCCTTCCCACGTTACGAGCACAACCGTGATTGTATGCTGCGAGTGATGCGGAACCACCGACGCGCAGCGTACAACGCCTCGAACGATGAATACGAAGATTTGACTGTGAAACCGCTTGCAATCGATTCTGCCTACTGCCCAGAATATCTTCTCAACAGCGCCCGCAAGGCATGGGACGAGGCAGTTTCCCTGGGCAAGAAACACGGCTACCGTAATGCACAAGTGACCGTGATTGCGCCAACAGGTACCATTGGCATACAGATGGATTGTGACACCACTGGCATAGAGCCTGACTTCGCGTTGGTCAAGCTCAAGACACTGGCAGGTGGCGGGGCTCTACGAATTATCAACCAGTCAGTTCCACTAGCGCTAGAGCGACTCGGTTACGATGAGACGCAGTGCGATGAGATTATTCGCTACGTGCTTGGGAACGGCACTTTGGAAGGTGCACCTAGTGTCAATCGCGAATCTCTAAAGCGCAAGGGACTCTCAGGCGAGATAATCGACCGGCTCGAGAAGGATATTCCAACAGCTTCATCGTTGAGGATGTTGGTAACACCATTGCACGTCGGCGAGGAATATTGCCGTGAGAAACTATCCGTCGCGAGGGAGCAGGTAAATGACCTGCGTTTTAATTTATTGGAGCATCTCGGCTATGAACCTGAAGAGGTGCAGGCGGCTGATGACTATACCTTTGGAAGGCTAACACTTGAGGGAGCACCGCACTTTAAGGACACACACCTAGCAGTCTTCGATTGCGCCAACAAATGCGGGCAATATGGTACTCGCTCCATTTCATGGCATGCGCACGTTCGTATCATGGCGGCCGCACAACCGTTCATCTCTGGTGCCATCTCGAAGACGATTAACATGCCTCACGAAGTAACAGTGACTGAAATCAGTCAGGCATACGAAGAATCGTGGCGCACAATGAACAAGTCAATCGCGCTTTACCGTGATGGCTCCAAGCTGAGCCAGCCGCTGATGTCGGGCACCAGTCTATCGGTCGCTTTAGCCGATGAGGAAGATGAGTTTCTCGCTGAGGGCATTGTCTCAGCCGAGAAAGCGGCCGAGATTATGGCTGAAGCACTGCCAAGTCCCGAGGCGAAACAGATTGCGCGCAAGGTAGTGACGCGATACATCGCACAGCGACGGCGCCTGCCTGAGCGCCGTTCAGGCTATACCCAGAAGGCGAAGATTGGTGGGCATACAGTCTATCTTCGCACTGGCCAGTACGAGGATGGTGCTCTTGGAGAAATATTCATCGATATGTCGAAGGAAGGTGCCGCCTTCCGCAGCCTGATGAACTGCTTCGCAATCTCCATCAGTCTTGGATTGCAACACGGCGTCCCGCTAGAAGAGTTCGTCGACGCATTTGTCTTTTCACGCTTCGAACCACTGGGTCCAGTGCAAGGAAACGCCCGTGTCAAAATGGCGACCTCGATTGTCGATTATCTGTTCCGAGAACTGGCTATCAGCTACCTCGGCCGCAGCGACCTAGCACACGGGGTTACGGAGGATGATTTGCGCCCCGATGCACTGCGTTCGGTGGCGGAGGACGAGCTGGAAGAAGCGTCAATCGGGCGCTCCCCTCACGGCGAGGCATCGGGAGACCAGCACGAAATCCAGATGACGCTCGATGACATGGGAGATTCACCAGACCTAGCTTCCGAAACAGAGCCGCTAACATCGAGCGTGAGAGGTAATCCACTACAGGCAGTTGTTACAGAAGCTGTTCGCATGGGCTTTTCGGGAGATCCGTGCCCTGATTGCGGCCAGTTCATGCTAGTCCCCAACGGTAACTGTTTCAAGTGTACTGGCTGCGGCGCGACAACAGGTTGCAGCTGACCCTACCTCACCTTATTCTTCACCGAAATCTAGCGCCTCGTATTCTGCGAGCGACTCCGGGTTGGCGAGCGCGTCACGGTTCTGCACCGGTCGACCAGTGATGACGGCGAGCACCGCTTTCTCAACCTTCTTGCCTGAGATGGTGTAGGGAATATCAGCGACTGGCAATACGTAGCGCGGGACGTGACGTGGCGTGGTGGCGCTGCGAATTGCCTGGCATATTTGGTCGACGAGCATATCGCAGAAGGTCACGCCATGAGCCATTTTCACACAGAGCACAACCTCGACGTCACCTGCAACCGGGCGACCGATAACGATGGCATCGGCGATTTCGGGCAGGTTCTCGACCACACGGTAAATCTCAGCAGTGCCAATGCGTACGCCACCTGGGTTGAGCGTAGTGTCGCTGCGACCGTAGATGATGGCGCCACCCGCAGCGGTTATTTCGACAAAGTCGCCATGGGTCCACACCTTGGGAAAATCCTCGAAATAGGCGGCGCGATACTTCGCGTCGTCCGGATCGTCCCAGAATCCAGTCGGCAGCGATGGAAATGGGCGTGTGCATACCAGCTCGCCGCACTCTCCCGTCAATCGCTCACCGTCAAGCGACCATGCCTGCACATCCATCCCCAGCTGCGCGCATTGCAGTTCTCCCCGTCGCACTGGCGAGAGCGGATTGCCGCCGAGGAAGCAGCCAATGATGTCAGTTCCGCCCGAAATCGAAGCGAGATGGAGGTCATCGTGAACATTCTGGTAAACCCAGTCAAACTGCTCTGGCACCAGTGGCGCGCCAGTTGAAAGCAGCGCGCGGAACTGCTGCAAGTTGGCTTCGTCGCGCGGTATCAATCTAGCGTCAGCGCACGCCGAGAGGAATTTGGGTGAGGTGCCAAAGTGGGTGATGCCAGTGCGCTCTGCCAGTCGCCATATCGCACCGAGGTCGGGATGTCCGGGACTACCGTCGTAGAGCACGATAGTCGTCCGTGAAGCGAGCGCACTGACAAGCCAGTTCCACATCATCCATCCACAGGTGGTGAACCAGAACAGACGATGCCCAGGCTGTAGGTCACACTGTAGTTGGTGTTCTTTTAGGTGCTGTAGTAGCGTCCCGCCAGTGCCATGCACGATTGACTTGGGTGGTCCGGTAGTCCCTGAAGAGTACATGATGTAGAGTGGATGATTGAAGTCCACCTGTGTGAACACCGGCACCATTGCATTGTTCTTGAGTAGGTCAGGATATTCAACGATTGAGCCGTGTTCCAGCTCACTTGGGACGTCGGCGAACGGGATGCGAATGACGTGCTCAATACTAGAAATTTGTTCGAGGACTCCGTTCACCTTTGTGTCTATCGCAAAGTCCCTGCCGTTATAGCGATAGCCGTCAGCTACGATGAGTAGCTGCGGCTGCACCTGTCCAAAGCGTTCCACCACTCCTCGTGCGCCGAAATCGGGTGAGCAGGATGTCCAGACACCGCCTGAAGCGGTGGTGGCGAGCATTAGCACCAGCGTCTCAATGCAGTTCGGCACGAACGCCGCTACACGGAACCCATGTCGCAGTCCCAGCGCGCGCAAGCCAGTCTGCGCGCTGGCGACTCGCTGCTGCAGCTCCCCGCGCGTCAACCTTTCGTCGTCACGCTCTTCACCGCAACCTATGATTGCTAGGCTGTCCACATCACCAGCAAGCAAATTCTCAGCATAGTTGAGTTTCGCGCCGGGAAACCAATGTGCGTCTAGCATCTCTGCGTTGACCAGTACACTGTCGTAGTCGCGACTGGCACGCAGTTTCGAGAATTTCCAGAAGTGCGCCCAGAAATCCTCCATCGCGTCGACTGACCAGCGATGAACGTCAGTATAGGTTTCGAGCTTTGTCGGTGCCGATTGCATGAAGCGCCAGAGTAGGCTTGCCTGCTGACGTTCCTGAGACGGAGTACAAAGGATGGGATTCACGGAGAGGCATTGCCCGCAGCTGAAAAAGCTACAGCATCCCGGCTTTCTGTATAATCATTAGCTGCTCAGTTGAAAGCTTGTCGCCGGAGAGGAACTTGCGGAATAGCTCTTCGGCATTGGCCGCCGACTCGATTAAGTTGCCCTTACCGGAACCGCGCCGAATCTCAGCAAGTTTCCTATCTATTTCGGAGAGCTCGCGCAGCTGCTCGATGTACTCGGCATGCACCTCATCTGCCAGCTCCTTGACGCGCACGAAGGCTCGCTGAGCACCATCTGCTCTCTTGCGCGTTTTGCGGTTTTCTCGCAATGCGTCCCGCATAGATTCGTGCTGCACCTGTGCATCTTCACGTGCGCGTTTCTTGCTTCGCAGCAAATCCTTGCGCTGTTGTTCGCCCTGTCTGAAGCTATCTCGTGCCGCAGTGACCTCGGTATCAGTCTCGAGCAGCTCGTCCTGCTCGCTAATCTGCGACTGCAGAGTCGCAATCTTTTCAACCAGCGCGCGCTCCTTTTTGATACTCATTGTGCTGGTCATTTGTTTTAGCTCCAACTCCTGTATTTGCCGTTTCAGCTTCGGAATAGGTGGCAGGTTGTTTCCGGCGAAGCGAGCGCGCTTGAGTTTCAGGAAATCGTCGCGCAGTTGGTCCACTTTGGGGTTCAGATCGCGCAATTCGTCCCGCGTCTCGCCCACCTCAACGTTCAGCCCGTTGCGCCGGTCGCGGTGTGCATAGACTTGATTCATCAGCGTCTTGGCTTGCGCGTTTAACACGTCGCGCTCGGCGGCGTGAGACTGTGATTTCAGGTTGAGTTCATCACGCTGGTGGCGTAATTTCTCGGCCAGTGCGTTAACCGCCTTACGGTGCAGTTTCAGCTCTTTGCGTGACAGCTTCGAGTAGTCGAGACTTTTTTTATCAGCTGTTGCCGGGGCAGCCTCTGTCTCGGCTAGTCGCGCCAGCAACACATCCTTGGTGCCAGAGACTGGGAGCTCGCGCTCGCGCAGCTTCTCCTTGAGTTCAACTACTGTTAGGCCAGCGTATACGCTGGGTGCAGGCACGTCGCCTACCGGGGCGTCGGGGGCTGGTTCCTCGGTTTGGTTTTCCATCGCTTCTCCCGGGGCATTGCCCCGCTGGCGGGCTTAACCGAAGAGAGCACCGAGTCCTTCGACTGCTTCCTCTTCACTGACTTCTTCTTCCTCGGCCTCTGCTTCCTCGGTGGCAGCTTCCTCGCCGCCAGAATCTCCACCAGACGGGGTCGACACGGCGGCCGCTGGAGCGGCTACCGCGGCAGTGGCCATAGCTTCCTCGATGTCTACGCCTTCCAGCGCAGCAACGAGGGCTTCGGCCCTCCCCTTGTCGGTCTTCAGGCCTGCAGCCTTGAGGACCTTGGTGACAGACTTGGCGTCGATTTCGGCGCCCGCCGAGTTGAGCAGCATAGCCGAATAGATGTATTCCATTTTTTTTCCTCCTATTCGAACATGGCTCCTAATCCTGATACGGCGTCCTCCTCGGACGCTTCGTCTTGCTTAGCTTCGGGCTCCTTCCCAGCCTCAGCTTCCTCCACTTGCACAGCCGGAGCTGCAGAAGTTGCATGCTGCATTGACTTCAGCTCTTTGTCGGCTCCATCGCCAGCATGGCCAGCGACGCCTAGCATCTGCTGATGCGCCTCGGCGAGCAGTGCGAAAATAGTCTCCTCCGATGGCCACACCGCAGCCTTAGCGACTGCCAGTGCCTCTGTGCGTGCCTTCACAACTAGTGGTACCGTGGTAGCAGAGCTGAACCAGCGCGCGTGCATAGCGAGGTTGAATGCTCCCGCGACAGCCGACTGTAGCTGGCTGTAGAACTCATCATAATCAATATCCAGTATTTCGGGAGGGTAGAAATTTTGTCCATCATAGGCGCCAAGTAGTTCCATCCCCATCGCAATCGGGTATATCTCCAGTTTGGCCAGCGCCGCAGCCACTTGCGCCGAAATGGTGTCGCCTTCAGCAACGGCGACGTGTCGTTTGCGAATTACAATCTGTCCCTTCTCGATAGCAGCCGGGAATCCTGCTTGCTGAAACTCACCAACAATAGGGCCCGCAGGGAACGGAGTTGCTCCTTTCTCGATTACGATATCTGTGCTTGCAACCTCCCCACCTTTGGCGGGCGCCATAGTTTCAGCGGCTTTGAGCAGGCTTGATATCGTGAACGGACTCCCGTCACCACTCAACAGCGCTAGCTGATCTTTACGAAACGCGTCAGCTAGCTTCTCGAGTCCGGGCCGCTTGGCAGCCACAGTCTTGATAGCGCGGCGTAGTAGCCGGTTACGACTCATGCGCACGCGTACTCCTCGTCCTCGCAGTGACTTACGCATCTCCATCATCTGTCGGGCAGGGATACCGCTCACATCGACTAGTGCCACGACCGGAGCTGTGAGATATTCCTCGAGCTGTGCAACCTCGTCATGCTTCCACTGAGTGGCGACCGCTTGCATCAGATCCTCACCGCCTTGCCCATTGTGGTTTTGACCCAGACCGAAGCGATATTCTGGTCGCCACGGTCGAGGTGCGACTCGACCCGCTTTAGGACTGTCTCGAGGTTCTCCACCAGCTGTTCTTGCTCCATTGCCACCGTACCTATCGGCACGTGAAAAGTGGGGCGGTCGCGCGATCGCAGTACTACTAGATTGCGCAGTCCATCGATTATGCGTGCGATATCAGCGGTCGGCGGAACCGGTCGCGGCATCTTGCCTCGTGGTCCCAGTACGACACCGAGCAACTTGCCGATATCAGCCATCATACTTATTTCGGCAACAAAGTAGTCGATTCCGTCGACAACCTTGCGCGCACGACGCTTGTCGTTGGAGAGGTCGCCTAGCTCCTCAGGAGTAATCAGCAAGTCAGCATGTGACTTAGCTTTCTCGGCCAACTCTTTGCGCGCGAAAATGGCGACGCGCGCTGGCCGACCACGGCCGTGCGGCAGCGCTAGCTCGTCGTTGATACGCTTCTGTGGGTTCTGCAAATCAACGTCGCGCAGGTTGATTGCGACATCTACTGTCTCGGTGAACTTGCGTTCCTTGCGCGTCTCCAGGGCATCCGCGATAGCCTGTTTTACGTCGCTTGCGATGTTTTCACCCCCGTAGTATGCGGGACAGCGCCCCTCCTACGGACTTTGTGCCGGACACCGGCTATTATTTAAGACTGGGGTCGACCGGCGACCACAAAACCTCATCGCTTCTGGGCCGGCCGTGATTGAGGCGCGCAGGCTTGTGAAGCAGTTTGGCGCAGTTAGCGCGTTGGCAGGCCTGAGCGTCGAGGTCCCCGAGGGACGTGTCGGACTGCTCGGGCCGAACGGCGCCGGCAAATCCACCTTCATCAAGCTTGCGCTTGGAATATTCTCTCCAACATCTGGTTCGGTTGAGGTGCTCGGCGAATCAGTCACGACAGCTGGCCCCACTCTAAGGCAGCGTATCGGCTACATGCCAGAGCACGACTGCCTGCCCGCCCGCCTGACCGGAGTGGAATTTGTGGTTGAGATGGCGCAGATCTCAGGGATGGCACGACAGGCAGCAATTCAGCGCACACATGAGGTGCTAAACCACTTGCGCATGGGAGAGGAGAAATATCGCCCAATCTCAGAGTACAGTGGAGGTATGCGGCAGAAGGTGAAACTGGCGCAGGGGCTTGTGCACGGCCCTGAACTGGTAATTCTCGACGAACCCACATCAGGTCTGGATCCGCAAGCACGGCGTGAGATGCTGCGCACAATTCGTACGCTGACTGAGTTAGGGCATTCCAACGTGCTGTTATCAACGCACATACTGCACGACGTCGAACAGATATGTGACCATGTCATTATCGTTTCTCAGGGGAAGCTACAGATGGTCGAGCAGGTTGAGAGCCTGCTAGCCAAGCTGGAGGACTGGATCGAGGTACGTGTTGGTGAACCACGCGACGCGTTCTGTGCCGAGCTCAAGAAGCGCAAGCTGGATTGGCAGGAGCATGGACCAGCTCTGCGTGTTAGCTTCCGCGACGACGAGACTTTTGACGTAATTCTTGCGGCTGCCGAGGAGAGCGGAGCGCCGCTGCTACAGATGGAAAGAGCAACTCGAGCCCTGGAAGACCTGTACCTGGAGGTTGTAAAGTGAACGAAGCGCGTGTGATGGAACGCTATCGCAGCTACAATGCCGTACTAGGCGATCGACCCGCCATTATCTGGGGTATGGGCTGGCGTGAGTTCGGACGCATGATACGCAACCGATGGGTCCAATTGGTAATTGCATTGGTATGGCTGCAAACGCTGCTGATGACATTGCTAATTTTGCCATTCCAGACAGACCCGCAGCCTATTCACCTGCTACTCTACGGCGACTTAGAGACCAGCGGCATTCGCATACATCTGGTGCTGTTGGCTGCGATTACTGGCGGTCAGTTGATTTCCCGGGACCTCTCCGACCAGTCTATCCACCTCTACCTAGCGCGCCCTCTCACCCGTGTTGACTACCTGCTGGCACGACTGCTGACGCTGCTGTTACTATTTCTGCTGGCGGCATTGCTTCCTAATCTGTACCTGACATTGGTGCAGTGGACAGACAACGGCTATGCACTCGAGTGGCTCGGAGATCACCGCTGGATGCTGCTCGCCACCCTAGGCTATGGTCTGGCGGTAACTGTTACCTTTTCGCTCCTCGCCCTAGCATGTTCGGCCCTGACCAGCCGCGGTGGCTTCGCAGCGGCTGGCTTCTTCTTGGCAGTTTACTTCCCCTCATTTCTGGTCGAAACTGGCTATGGACTAGTGCAGGATGAACGCATCCTGCTCTTTTCGGTACTGCACCTGCTTGACATGGTGGGTCACGAGATGTTCGATGCGCCGCAATGGGTCACTGTATTTGGCTTCACTTTCGAGGTTGAACTAGGCTGGCGCACACCATTTCTGCTATTGGCGGCAATTTGGGTTGCAACAGCCTCCGCAGTCACATTGCGACTACAGCGGTTGGAGGTGACGCGCTGAGTATCATCCTTGAGGGCGCGACGCGCAACTACGGGCTGGTCCAAGGTGTGTCCAACGTCTCGATTACGCTCGAGTCCGGTATCACCGGCATCCTCGGGCCGAATGGCGCCGGCAAGAGCACACTGATGAAGCTTGTACTGGGACTGGCGCGCCCATCACTAGGGAGCGTCAGCGTCGACGGGCGCAACCCCGGCAGCGACTGGGAGCTGCGCAGCCGCTTCGGCTTCGTCCCGGAGTACGAGTGCTTCTATGACCACATGACTGGCCGTGGATACGTCGCGCACTTCCTCCAGCTTCATGGCGTTTCACCGGATGAGGCTGGTGAGCGCGCAGCGGTCCTGCTCGATGACCTCGGGCTCGTTGAGGCTATGGAGAGACGGATTCGCACATATTCGCATGGGATGCGCCAGAAAACTAAATTTGCCCGGGCAATTGCACACGACCCTGATATTCTGGTCTTGGACGAACCTTTCCAGGGCACCGACCCAACTACACGCCGCCTGCTGATGGAACGCATCCGGAAATGGGCTGAAGACGGACATACCATACTACTTTCAAGCCATATTCTGCACGATGTCGAAGCGCTGACTGACACTATCGTATTCCTCTCGGGTGGGCAGGTATTAGCTGTTGGCGACCGGCACGCCATCCAAAAACTGATGCCACACGTGAGGCAGAAAGTGCGGCTTACTCCCGCTGATGCAGGACAACGAGGGCAACTGGCGCGACTACTGCTCGAACAGCCGTCAATCGAGGGAGTCTCGTTGCAACGCGACTGGGTCGAGATCGATACGAGCGACGCTGAGGCGTTTCATCAAGCGCTGCCACTGCTGCTGCGCAAGGCAAAGATTGCGATTCATGGTATTGACTCGCCTGGCGAGGACCTAGAAGCGCTCTACGAGAAACTGGTTGGAGGGGAACAATGGGAAGCATAGGCGAGAAATTTGAACGGCTGCTGCAAGTTGGTCGTCCAATATTCCTGGACGGAATACGGCAGTTCCTGCTGGCGCGCAGTACTCTGATTATCGCGGCACTGCTACTGACCCCTTGCCTGCTCTCAGGCTGGTACTGGTACGACAACCGCGGTGAGGCGGAAACGCAGGTAATCGATGGAGATCCACTGCATGAATTCATGGCTGACATGTTCTACGGCCTCGCATTTCACGTCTACTTACCTATGGTAATTGCGCTGGTGGCACTGCTGGGAGCAGCGGAGTTGCTCGACAGCGAGTTCCAGAAGAATACGATGCAGCTGCTGCGTACATCTCCGGTGCGGATGTACGAGATTCTACTCCCAAAATTACTCGCAGGTACTGTCGGTACCTTCCTCGCCGTCGGAGTGCCGCTTACCTGCCTATACTTCGCACTGCTGGTTCACGCTGGTAGTTTCGGTCTACGCGAACACTTACCATTATTGTGGGCAGCACTCGGGACGCTGCTACTGGCTTCACTAGCCTATAGTGGGATTTTCCTGTTAATCAATGCTCTAGTAAGACGTCCCCTGCCCGTATCATTGGTTTATTGGCTAGTTTGGGAAGTAATAATGAGTGGTGCCAGTTCACAGCGTTTCACCATCATGCACTACCTACGGTCTTTCGCGCTTCCACGGCTGGATTACCTGGGAATCGTTGCAGATGACCTTGATCTTGTCATCGAGAACACGAGTGGGAATCTGCCTGAACTTGTCTCCATTGCTACAGATCCGTTGCAGGCAGTTGCTGTGCTGTTGGCGTTAACAGCAGTTACCATGCTACTCTCGACGCGCTTGCTCGAGCGCAAGCAATTCTGAAAGCTCGGAGTATGGCTTTGCGTGCGGCCGCGTCAGGCGATGGTAATGGCGACTTTCTTGATGCAGATGCTGTTGCCTTCTTGGACAAAGGTGACGTAGCTCTCACCCGCTTGAAGTCCCAGTTCCTCCTCCACCCAACGTGGAAGATAGATGCGCCTGTTCATGTCGAATTTCTTGACATCGGTGATATTCTTGGCCATACCCCCCTTTCGTTGGCAGCGCTAAAAGGGTTTTGGGGTTTTAGGGGTGGTCTTCAAGGCTTGCGCCAGTACTGCAGTACTTCGCGTCCGCGTCGTGGCTCTATCGAGTCGTTTGGCGTCTCTTCCCGGTCCAGATGCCAGTGTAAACTGAAGAGCTGGTGCAGTTCGCTGATGGTGACTCCCCACGGCGGTCCTCCTTCGGCGAGCGGCTTGTCGAGCGGGAAGAAGAGCCCTAGCAGCATCCCCCCCGGTCGTAGCAGCTGCCACGCAACGCGGTCATATTCGAAGCGGCGCGACGGTGAAACGGCACAGAAGCAGACGTACTCCAGCAGGTAGTCGAACTGCCCGTGTAATTCATCGGGAAGGTCGAAAAGGTTCTCTTTGAGGACAGAAATCTCGACCCCCGCCTCGAGCGCATTGCGGCGTGCCGCAAGCACCGCTGTTTCGGCGAAGTCGATGGCAGTGACAGTGAAGCCGGCCTGTGCGAAGGTGACCGCGTCCCAGCCCCTGCCGCAGCCGATAATACAGATACGCCCCGGCTCTAGTTCCTGCACTATCCGCTCGAATAATGGCGTGGGCTCACCTAGGTCCCATTGGTCTTCTCCAGTATGGTAGCACGCTTCCCAGAAGTCGGGCGTGTTGACGGGGTCGTCCACGCCGGGGCAGGGGTAAGTTTCAAAAAGCTTCCCGCAACGCTTTATCGTCCCTCTTAGTGGCGGCAGCATGACCTCCCTCACGATGCGCACCAGTGCCGGCGATATCGGCCTACGACTCTACGTGAAGCGTGCTCCTGAGACCACGGCCAATTTCCTGAAGCTAGTCGACAAGGGATTCTACAACGGCCTCCATTTTCACCGTGTCATCCGCGATTTCATGCTGCAGGCAGGTTGTCCCCACTCGAAAGACCCGCGCAGCTCACGTGCCGGGACTGGCGGCCCTGGTTGGCAAATTAAGGACGAATTCCACCCGAACCTGAAGCACGACCGGCCTGGACTGCTGAGCATGGCCAATGCGGGGCCGAACACTGGCGGGAGTCAGTTCTTCTTGACAACGGTTGCGACTCCCTGGCTTGATGGAAAGCACGCTATCTTTGGTGAGGTAACCTCAGGGATGAAAATTGTGCGCAAAATAGAGGCTTGCAAGACCGGCGGGGGAGACCGCCCGGCGCAGTCGCAACAGATTATTTCAGTGAAGCGGGATTAACCGTAGTCCTGACCGGTATACGGTACATCAAGATCAAGCTGCACGACGTAGAGTCCGCTAGTGATGCAACTCAGGTAGATGTAGCCCTTATGGTATTCGGCAGTCCAGAGGAATGGCACCCATCCAAAGTCGTAGAAATCGGAATCGAGCGTCTGGCCGTCGGCGCCGTGCGGCAGGTAATATCCGACGGTCGCAGCAAAATGCAGGTCAGTCATATTCTCCACAGGTGGCGCCATCAGCGTCTCTAGGTCGAGGACCCAGAGGCCGGTGTGGTAGTTACCCATGTAGAGCCGGCCGTCCCAGTTGCCGCCCATGGAAGCATCAGTGTCAGGTGTCGTGGGAAACCACGCGCTATCGAGGTTGTGTGGGCTGAAGAGGAGCCACTCATCACCACCAGGAATGTAGTGATCTACCCCGAAAGGATTCTCCCAGTAGCTGAGCAGTTGTGGCTTGAAACGTAGGTGGCCGTTAACCATATCGTACTCAGTGGTATCAAGAATGTATGTCAGCCCGGTGCCGACAGAGGTCTCTAGGACTTCTGTCGCGCAGAACGTGACATGGCGCAGCTCACTGCCAAGGCCCAGATGGCTAGCATCGATCAGTGCCGGGAAGGGCTCAACATAATGAATATAGGAGGCACGGCCCCCATTTTCGTTGCCGGTAGTGCCTGAGTCTGGCTGCCCGTCGTGATCCAGATCAGCAAAGTCCATCCACTGCCCCACCTCATCCGCGCGCCAGCGACAGGTGATTGGGTTTCCAAGTCCCGTCTTGCAGGTAGTTGCCATCGCTATGTATTGGGCTGGCGTATTGACAGGGTGAGGAATGGTTTCGAGGTCAAAGATGCGTAGTCCTGCTTCCCAGTAGGCGCCGTAGATGTAGGTGTGACCATAGCGTGGGTCATTAGTGTCCTCACCCGGCCATTTCTGGACGGTCATGTCATGGATGTAAATCCAGCCGCCACGGGTGGTTGACCATGCCACTTCGGCCTCGCCTACTTTGTTAATCGTGTGCCCCTCGCCAGAGGCAGGGACCCCGTCGAGTAAGCGTGATGCCGAGCCCTGCAGGTTCAAGTGCGCAATAGTAATACCACCACATGCTTCCTCACTCCCAATTTGACAGGCTGTGTAATCCGGGTTAGCAACGAAAATATACCACTCGCCGTCAATCATGTGGGTGTAGAGGTTGTGTGGTCCTGAGGGGTGGTCAATGTCGTTCCAGTGGTCGACCCAGATTGGGTTGGCCTTGTTCGTGACATCAACCAGCGTTACCGCTACCTGTACGAAATCGTTCCAGGTGGTAAAGTCTGGGTCAGCGTTGCCGGGGTCTATAATCTGGTTTTGAATAATCACGTATTCGCGTGCGTCAAATTCGATGTACTTGACGTCAAGCACCTGAGTATTTGGATCGCTGTACCTACCTACCTCGCTCATATTGTAAGGGTCCGTGACATCGATGATACGCATCTCATTCCAGCCTGCCTGGTAGGCGTAGGTGCGCCCATCAGGCGCTTCGGCGACTTGAATTTCGGCGTTGTCAAAATTGGGGTTGAAGCCAACATACTCGATATTGTTGGTGTAAAGCTGGTGTTCCGACGCATTACGATGGTCATGTTCCTCATCCTGTAGCAGCGCGTCGGCGAAGGGGCGCCCCGTCGTGGGGCCGGTGCCACCGCTAGGACCGCCGTCGCCCTCCAACAGGTAGGCTGCAGTCGCTGCGACGGCAACGACCAGCAGCAGGATTGCGGAGACTCGCAGGACCGCCTGTTGCATATTGCACGCAGACTTATGACGGCTATTTATACCTCGGGCTGGTGGCCCGCAAATGAACACTAACTCTAGCTTTCGAGCCATGCTGCTAGCGCTGGTGCTGACGCTGACAGGTTGCCTACACGATACGCCTTCAGAGGAAAATTTTTGGGGCGTCGAACTACCTGAGGAGACGGCGGCCGACTTCACGCTGGTTGACCAACATGGTGACAATTTCAGCTTTGGTGACACCTTGGGCAAGGTGGTGGTGATGACATTTGTCTATACCCACTGTCCCGACGTCTGCCCTGCCGTCACCTACCAACTCACGAAATTGCAGGAAGCACTCGGTGGCGACTACGGTGAACGAGTGGAAATTCTCTCCATCACGGTCGACCCGGAGCGCGATACTGTCGAGCATCTTGCCCAGTGGGCCATGATGCGGAACGCCAGCTGGCCGCACCTCACATCTAGTGATGCCATGCCGGAGATGGCGATGAACAGTTCTGTATGGGGGCCGTACGGCATTTATGTTGAGAAGATGCTCGAGGACCAGGAAATGGAGATCGCGCCGGCGGACCACTCACTGGTAATCATGTTGCCCGACAACTCGACCGCTGCTGTAGAGGTTCCAGCGAGCGCGTTTGACTCCGCTGCCACGATGTGGAACCTGACCCAGAAGGGGCTAGAGGAGCTACAACTGGATTACAACTATACAGGAGCAGATTCCATTACCAACGTCTCCGGCCACGAAGCGAATGCCAACTGGTCTTGGACATTGCATGCCTGGAATGCTAGTAGTGGGGGTTGGGAACCAGCCGGCGCGAACGCCACGGAGATTCCGCTCACCGAATCCGCGCACGCCGCCTGGGTGCCTGGAAACGCCAATACCTCGCAGCTGCCACTGCCCAGCGCGTTCACCTGTGACGGTCATGGCTGGCTGATGGGTGAAGGCTCCGGAATGCACTGCATGTGCGATGAGGGATACGGCTGGTCCGGACAAGACAGGCTGTCATGCGTGCTGACGGAGGGAGCAGGTGGCTACGGTGACTACGGCATCAGCCACTCGACTATCCTTTACATTATCGACCAGCAGGGTCGGTTGAAGGTCGCGTGGCCAGGGCTAGATTGGACCTACCGCGACATCCACCATGACGTGGCGCTGCTGCTGGATTAATCCTCGCTCAGGGCGCTAATTTATACCACCCCCTGCTGCCTCGCCGATGAGTCAGGTGAGGATTGCCATTGTCGTCTTGCTCGTACTGGTGCTGGCACTGGTACTCCCATCGGCAGAGGCACATGATGCAGGAACTTTCAGTATCATTGTGAGGGATGACGGAATAGTCCCAGAAACCGCCAGTTTCCAGTACAACGACACGGCACTCTGGATAGATGTCGGCGAAGACGACAACCTCACCCACCGGATTGTCTACGACGGTGACGGTGACGGACTCTACAATGGCACCTACGACTGGGACTCCGGCACCTTGCAGAACGAGTGCGAGAGTGATGAAAATGGTACCAAGCTGGACGAAGAGTGCCAGACCTCGTTCCGGGTAAGCTTCAACTCCACCTTCGGGACCGGGACCTATTACTACCAGGACCTGCTCTC
>NYZZ01000046.1 GCA_002687355.1 Methanobacteriota archaeon | reverse complement strand
TCTCTTCGAACGAGTCCCACAGGTAGAGCATGGGTTGGTATTTCGTGACGTCGTAGGGTCGTGTCTCCATCTCCTCGAAGTCGGGAGTGCGGTACTCTATTCTGGGGTCACAAACGCAAGCATCCTCGCGACCGCACGCTGCACCAGAGCTACAAGCGTGCTCAATCTCCCCGAACGAGGAGAGCATACCGGGACCAAACGCCTTGATGTTGTCATTTTCGCGGCAGATGCCAAACTCCATCACGAACCAGAAAACGGTTCCAAGCCGAGTAATCGCGGCTTCCGACTGCGTGCGCATGTCAGCCTCGCCGAAGAGAGTGTTCAGCTCGGCCCACTCAGGAACGGCAAGCATCGCGGTGTGGCCTACTAGCTCGTGCACCACATCCGGCTCAGGAGTGTAGAATGGATGTGAAGAATGGCGGATGTACTGTGTCGAGAGAAATACTTTGTTCGCCAGCGCGGTGTGAAATGTCTTCGGGTGAACCAAACCCCCAACCGGCTCCTGTCGGAAGCCGGTCAGCGGCTGCAATTTCTCCGAAACCCATTGCAACTGTGGGATACGGTCATTCGGCAGGTCTAGCTGCGCAGCGTGCTTGAGATACTGCCGGCAGCCGTACTTTTGGTGCATTGGCTCCATGCGCTCCATGATGGCAGCCCAGACGCCGTGCTCATCATCGCTGTAGGGCGCCTCGGGAATCTTCCTGGTACAGCGATCTGCCATTGACATCTCGTTCCACTCAATGGCGATTTTCGCGATTTCGTTGCGGCGGTCGCGATACTCCTCGTCTTGGAAGCCAGGGTGGTCTGGATCCAGTTCCACGAAAACATTGCCCCCGACTATGCGCACCGCTGAGTTGGCCTCATCAGTCTCCTCGCTTACGCCACTTTCGGGGTTATGCATTGCTTACCACCTGCCCTCCGTAGCAGCGAAGGCAGTAAAACCTCTCGGTTGAATCAGTAATGTATGATGGAAACAGACCAATCCGAGGAAACGGTACTGCGGACCATCATGCTGCTGGCGCTAGTTGGCCTGCTTGATTCGCTCTACCTCAGCTACCTGCACCACCTTGTCGCCGGCGGAGGGGGCTGTCCAACGCAAGACCTGCCCGGACTCGACTGCGGACTGGTACTGGCGAGCGCTGAAGCGAATATGGTTGGCGTTCCCGTGGCGTGGCTAGGTGTCCTCGGCTTCCTAATCGTCGGGGGACTTGCACTCGACCGGTTTCTGAATCTGGATCGGGAACGCACGCTGCTCAACCGACAGTTGCTGCCTTTGGTTGGCCTAGGCGGCTGCGCTCTTGGCGCCTGGTTGACTTACGCCGAGGCTTTTATCATCAAACAGTGGTGCCCCTTCTGCCTGCTGGCATTCGGGCTGACGCTGGCGCTCACAGGAGTGGCGCTGCGGGCCTACGGCGATGACCTGCGGGCAATACTAGGGAGATAGATGGCTTCGAAACGCAGGCGCAAGCAACTGCTGAAACAGGACCGTGTCCTCGAGCAACGCATGGACCAGCGGCGCGAGGCATTCAGCGATGTAACGCAAAAGATAGGGGTCGTGGTGCTGGTTCTTCTGCTCGTAGGGGCCGGTGTCTGGTATTTCTTCATCTACGAGCCAGGAGCCGAGAGGCCAGAACCGTGGCAGCTACAGGACACTGAAGGAACCTGGCATGACTCCGACGATTACTATAAAAGCGGAGTAACACTAGTTGAGTTCTTCCACAGTAAGTGTTCTCATTGCAACCAGCAAGCGCAACCCCTGAACAACCTCCACCTTGACTACCGGGATAATCTCTCCGGCTTCCTCTCCATCGGCGGGTTCAAACTCGGCAGCAACCAGGATAACATGCAAAGCATCAACGACTTCCGTAACTCGCATGGCAGCGGCTGGCCGCACCTATACGACACCAGCGGTGGTCTGATGAGCAAACACGATTTCAGTCACTACCCCTCGTTCATATTGGTGAAGGATGGCTACGTTGTCTGGGACCATAGCGGAAAGCTGAGCGAGAAGGAACTTGCGGCGGTGCTCGAGCAGCATGGCGTTCACTCCAAGTTCGGGTAGCGCGTAAGCGCAATATAGCGCCACCCGCTCCCGCACTGATGTTGCTCGAGTTTAGCGAAGCTGGAGTCGTACTGCTCTCACATGAGTGGATCTGGCTCGATATCATTCGCATGCTAATTTCAACGTTCCTGACGGCTATCTATCTGCAGTCCAGCATCGACAAGGTCATTGATCGACAGGGGAACCTGGACTTCATGGCGGAGCACTTTGCTGGCACTCCGCTCTCTGGCAGCTTCCACTACGGGCTGGCAGTAGTTACCGTGACCGAATTGTTTGCTGGTGTGCTCTCTGCCGCCGGTGTCGTCAGTCTACTGCTGGGGTGGGGTACGGTACCAGGAATGGTGGGCGCACTTTTCGCCGGAATCTCATCATGCATCTTGATGACTGGGCAGCGGCTGGCGAAGGACTACGTCGGCGCCGCAGCGCTGGTACCCTACTTTCTAATCGCCATAATCGGGCTCTATATCTACTAGATGTAAACTGGTTCAAAAACCGCAGATAGTGCGGATATCGTCGGTTGCTCCCGGTGTAGTAAGGCCAATCGCGACAAAAAGTACAATCAAAAAGAAAATCGGTACGGAAGCAGTGCGATATGCCAGCGGTGGGTCCCAGCGCAAGTGCATAAAGAAAGCGGCAATGAACCACAGCTTGACGAAAGCTATGGAAAAGAGGACAAACATGGTAACGGCGAAGCTGAATTCCTGCAGGATTGCCATTACCTCAATGATTGTGAAGAATACAAGCCAGCCAAAGACTGCCATGAAGCCGTTAGCGATGCGAGGGAAGGGGTGCTCGTCGTGGTCATTGTGCACTTCCTCAACAGCCTCCTCTTCAGGCGCTTCAGTTTCCAGATTTTCGTCGTCACTCATGGTTCAGAATAGGTAGAAGAAGGGGAACACGAAGACCCATACGATGTCTACGTAGTGCCAGTAGAGACCAAAAAGCTCTAGCGTATCGTGGTATTCTTCGTTGTAGCCGCCTCGATTGGCCTTGAGGATTAGGTAAGCCAGTGCTATAAGTCCGACGAAGACGTGAGCTCCATGGGTTCCTGTAGTAATGTAAAAGGTACTGCCCTCAAGGCTAGTATCTAGCCAAAAACCGTGCTCATACTTGGGGGCAACACAATGGTGTGAAATATCCTTTACCACGCAGTGTTCACCCCAGAAATGGCCATTTTTCATCTCCCACCACTCAAACCCCTTGATTACCAGGAACAACGCCCCCAGCAGGAACGTGCAGCTCAGGTAGCGAGTTGTGGCCTTGTGATCGTTGCGCTTGGCAGCATAGAGTGCCAACACCACTGTCAGGCTACTCAGCAGGAGCGCCATGGTGTTGATAACCCCAAAAACCAAATGCGAACGGATTATGTCGGCTGCCGGCACCCAGTCGTCTCCCGCAGCAGCGCGGTAACGTAAGTAGGCGCTCAGTAGCGTGCCAAAGACCATCATTTCGGTCAGTAGGAAAATCCAGGTGCCGAATTTACGCGTCGAGAGGCTTGCGAAGGCAGGATGGTATGTCTCAATCTCTGCGTTTTCCTCAGATGTCATTGGGAAATACTCGGAGAGCCACATAATGAAGCCGGTAAGAAGCACAAACAGTCCTACCAAGAAGACAAACCAGAAGGCAGGATAGCCGTTCACTGCCAGCGTCAGGCCTAGCATGATGCCCATCATTCCCAGTGCTGAAATCATTGGTGAAGCTGTACCGTGATGTTCGGCGTGTGTATCGTCGCTCACGAAGTAGACTCCTCACCAGCGGTTGGTGCAGATGTGGAGGTGGACTCGTGTTCTTCGTCTACGGACGAATCAGCAACCTGTAAGGTCGGGATTTCAGTAAAGCTGTTGTGTGGAGGGGGGGAGGAAGTAGTCCACTCCAATGACCATCCGCCCCATGGATCGGCGCCCGCCTTTTCGCCGCCGTTCCAGGAACGAAGGATGTTCCAGACTAACAGCAGCTGCACCGCGCCGAAAAAGAAAGCAGAATAGGAGACGAATTCGTTTAGCTCTGCCATGGAAGCGTCGTATGTGGCATAGCGTCGTGGCATTCCCATCATTCCCAGAATATGCATTGGGTAGAAGGCAGCGTGGAAACCAAAGAACGATGTTAGGAAGTGTGCCAGTCCTAATTTCTCATCCATGAAACGGCCTGTCACTTTCGGGAACCAGTAGTAGATACCGGAGAAAAAGCCGAAAAGTGTGCCGCCAATCAGCACGTAGTGGAAATGCGCGACGACGAAATAGGTGTCATGCAAGTGGATGTCCATGGGGATTGAGGCTACCACTATGCCAGTAATGCCGCCGATAGTGAACGTTGCGATTGCGCCCAGTGAAAACAGCATTGCTGTGTTAGTCGTAATCGATCCACCCATCAACGTCGCCAGCCAGTTGAAAATTTTGACTCCCGTTGGCACTGCGACCAGCATAGTTGTCAGCATTACGAAGAAGCGAAAGAGTGGGTCGGCACCGGCGGTGAACATGTGGTGTGCATAAACAACGTATGAAATCAGACCAATGGATGCCATTGCGTATACCATTGAGGTGTAACCGAAAATCGGGCGGCGCGCAAAGGTGGCAACCACATCGGAGATTACGCCAAATGCTGGGAGAATCAGGATGTACACTTCAGGATGGCCAAAGTACCAGAACAGATGCTGCCACAAAATGGGGTCAGCACCTGCCTCGACCGAGAAGTAAAGGCTGCCGAAAGTGCGGTCGGCGAAGAGCAGGATAAGGGCAACTGTAAAGACTGGGATTGCGAGGAGCAGTAGGAACACTGCCACAGTGATTGACCAGGTAAAGAGTGGCATACGCATCAGTGTCACGCCTGGTGCACGCATGCGCATAATCATCGTCACGAAGTTGATTGCAGTCAGTGTCGAGGAGGCTCCGAGCATTATCTGCCCTGCAACCCACAAATCTGTCCCAGGTGATGTAGAACGCTCGCCTGAGGAGTAGGGTACGTATCCCGTCCAGCCAACGTCGCCTGCGCCACCGGTGAAATAGCCGGCGTAGATTACTATAGCGCCGGTCGGTAGTAGCCAGTAACTAAGTGCGTTCAGGCGGGGGAAGGCCAAATCACGTGCACCAATTTGCAGTGGCACGAGGTAGTTGGCGAAGCCGAAGATAATCGGCATACCTGCCAGGAAAACCATGGTCGTCCCGTGCATCGTGAAGGTAGAGTTGAACTGTGTATTCGTCATGAAGTCATTATCGGGCTCCATGAGCTGGAAGCGCATCGCCATTGCGAGCAAGCCGGAAACGAAGAAGAAGAAGAGCCCTGTACCTATGTAGAGCAGGCCAATCTGCTTATGATCGGTGGTCGTCAGCCACGGTTTGAGGTAAGTCCAGTAATCGCCAAAAACTTCCTCAACAGACTGACCCGTTGAAACTACGCGATTCCCCACCACCACTGCAGCGAGCGTGCCAATCACGACTAAGCTCAGGTAGAGTGCCTTGCGCAGATCTGAGATTTCATGCGGTCCTACTACGGCGTTGGCCCCGTGTACTGCAAAGGTGGCTCGATTCCACTGGTCACTGCCATCAACGTCAGAGGCACCATTGCCATTCACCGAATTGCCATATAGTGTGAAGTCAGCGATGCGGGTGTCATCTGATGGTGCAGTCCAAGAAACATTCCAGCTGCGCTGGTCGTTGCCTGTAGTGGTGTGAGTCAGGTAACCATCAATGAGCTGTGTCGAGTTGTCTCCGCTCGCAAGGCTGCCCTGTGTAGTAGAGAGAAAGAAGCCGCCCTGATTCTCACCATCGTTCGCAATGGAACTTTCCATGGTGATAGTGAGTGTGTAAGTCTCACCGGCTGTAAAGTTGGCCGGTGTGTTCAAGCTCAGGCCAACACTGGAGCTAGCGTCACCGCCGTGGCAAGCGCATCCATTCGCCTCTACTGATGATTCGAGAGTAGAGTCTATGCCTCCGCTACGTGAAGTAGCGTTAGGCATCACCGACGCGCCTATGAGCAGCGCGACTAGTGCTAACATCAGAGCAGCGTTGCGCAACTTCATGCTGCCGTCCCTGTGATTATGACCTCACCCAGCATCTGATCAGAGTGGCCGTCACCGCAGTACTCGGCACAGTAAATCGGATATGTTCCGGGCGCTACTGTACCAGTATCAAACCAAGTTGCGGTGGTAGTATTAGGCACGACATCCTCCTTAATGCCGAAGGCAGGCAAGTAGAATGAATGAATTACATCCTCCGACTCCAACTCGAATTTGACGCGGGTATCAGGCGGTAATTCGAGTGTCCCGTACGTGGTGCTACCATCTTCGTATGTGAATTCCCACGACCACTGGCGAGCGAGTACTTGCACCGTCATCTCGTCGCCTTGGTCGACGTCCCAGTAATCATCAAGCGGCCCCAGCGAGAGCCAGGTAATCCAGCATACCAGTAGCAGTGGCCCTATCGTCCAGGCTAATTCGATTGTGTGATCAGCTCGCTCTGCCGGAAACACACCAGCTTTAGGCGCATCGGGCGGGTCAGGATCACCCTCCTTGCGTCGGTACTGGTAAACAGCATATGCCAGCCAGCCAAAGACAAATATTGTGATTATGACGGACCAATAGAATACCTGCTGGCTCAGGCTGAGAGGGCCGTCACTAAACGCCTCCCAGCTAGTGGGAATTGGCAGGCTAAGCAGGTCTCCGACTAACGACATTGGGTATAGCGCCAGATGGACTGACCGCGCGATTTAGAAGGAGTATAAAACCTTTCGGAACATAGCGGTCTATGCGATTCTTCAGCTAGTATAGGCAATATCTATTATCATCGCGGCAAAAAATAGGAAAAGGTAGACGTTCGAATAGCCGAAAACGGCCCATGCAGCCTGCTCTGAGGGAACACGTTGCAACGCTAGCGCCAGCTGCAAGAAGCGGCCACCCAGCAACACCGCTGCAACGAGGTAGGGCCAGTCTAGTCCGGCTAGCCAGCCAGCACCGAGCGAGGTTAGCAACAGGATTACGGCATAGGCGGTGACATGGTGCCGAGTGGCGGCTTCGCCCGCCGGGAC
>NYZZ01000045.1 GCA_002687355.1 Methanobacteriota archaeon | reverse complement strand
GTCCTTGCGCTCGAAATTTCGGCGCACCTTTTTGCACCTGATTTGACGGAGTTCCTGTTCGATGACCCGCTAATCATCTCGCTTAAGGTGGCGGAGCTCCTGCGCAGTTCCGGCCGTACACTAGCTGCATTGGCAGACGAGATTCCGTCATTACCGTACGAGGAGCTTAAATTCACTTGTCCCGACGATATAAAATTCGAACTGAATACAGCACTGCAAGCAGACTTCACACAGCGCGGCTACAGAGTTGAGACTATAGATGGTGTTAAGGTCTGGCTTGATGACGGCTGGGTTTTGCTGCGTCCTTCTAACACACAACCGGTGATGCGCATGTTCGTCGAGGCGCGTACTCCGAAACGGATGTTAGAAATCAAGGCCGAGTTCATCGATGAATACGAAAAAACACTGGCGTCGCTCTCAGGCTGATTTTAAATAGCGGTGGATGTGCGAGCTGGCGTGGAGCTGGTACCGTTCCAGATTGCATTGATTGCACTGGCTAGTGGATTGATTGCTGGAGTCGCCTACAAGGCACGCGTCCTTGACCTGGTTGGGACTATCTTGGCATTCCTGATTTGTTTTATTTCTGGTACAATGGGCCATTGGAGTTGGCTCTTGATACTGCTAATATTTGTTGGCGGCTCATTCCTCGCGACACGCTTTGGCTTCCACTACAAACTACAGTTGGGGGTTGAAGAATCGGAAGATGGTATGCGAGGCGGTGCCAACGTGCTGTCTAACGGCACTATCCCAGCGCTGGTAGCCATGACTTATGGTGTTGGATGGCTCGATGACGAGCAAGCGCTAGTTGCCTTCACTACTGCACTGGCGGTTGCAGCTGCTGACACACTTGCGAGCGAGATCGGTGTACTGGCCCCAGCTCCGGTATTAATTATCAACCCCAGTACTAGAGTTGCACCGGGCACAGATGGCGGAATATCGGCAATTGGCTCGCTGGCTGCAGCGCTTTCGGCGCTCAGTATGAGTATGATTTCGCTCGCTGTGTTTGTTATCATAGGCTGGCCGGATGGTTTTGAGTGGAAGCAGGCAGGAAATTTTGACTTCATACTGCTTTTATTGCCTGCTGGCCTAGGTTTTGTCGGCTGCCAACTCGATTCAATACTAGGTGCGACTGCTGAAAAACGTGGTTGGCTCGGTAATGCCGGTGTAAATTTCGTTGCAATCGGTGTAAGCGCCCTAATTTCACTGCAATTATTGGAGTTTTTACGAAATTGAACTCTTTTTTTAACCAATAAGTGTTAATTTCTTATATCAGGTCCTAGAATGAGATGTTATGATGTCAGGCAATACTCCTGTGCTTATTCTCAAGGAAGGCACACAACGCGATACCGGTCGACAGGCAACACACAATAACATCGCCGCCGCCAAGGCGATAGCTGAGGCAGTGCGTAGCACTCTAGGTCCGAAGGGAATGGACAAGATGATGGTAGATTCAATGGGTGACGTTGTAATTACCAATGATGGCGTAACGATTCTAAAGGAAATTGAGGTCGAGCACCCGGCCGCTAAGATGATTGTTGAGGTCGCCAAGACGCAGGATTCTGAGTGTGGTGACGGCACCACTACCGCAGTCATCCTTGCAGGTGAGTTGCTCAAGAATGCTGAGGAGTTGCTGAATCAAGGTGTTCACGCCACCGCCATTGGCAATGGCTATCGCCGGGCTGCAGCGGAGGCTGAAGCCGTGATGCTGAAGTACGCACGTCCTATCCGACGTAACGAGACTTCCAAACTCCGAGCGGTGGCCGTTACTGCGATGACCGGAAAGTCATCTGAGGCGATGGCAGACTTCCTGGCTGATATTACCGTAAGCGCAGTTCGATCGATCGCCGAGGGACAGGGTCGCAATACCACGGCTAATCGTGATGACATTAAGATTCAAAAAAAGCAAGGCGGCTCTATTAGCGACACGGAGCTCGTGACTGGAATTATCCTCGACAAGGAGCCGGTGCACACAGGTATGCCACGGTGCGTTGAGAAAGCCAAGGTGGCGTTAGTTGATGCTGCGTTCGAAATCCGGAAAACTGAGTTTGACGCCAAGATTCAGATTAACGACCCAACACAGGTGCAAGCGTTCTTGGATCAGGAAGAGGATACCATCCGCAATCTCGTTGTGAAGGTCAAGAAGGCTGGTGCAACAGTTGTTATTTGTCAAAAAGGCATCGATGACTTGGCGCAGCACTTTATGGCCCGAGAGGGTATCATGGCCATTAGACGCGCCAAAAAATCAGATATGGAAGCGCTCGCACGCGCGACCGGAGGCAGCATAGTCTCCAGTATTGAATCCATCAGAAGTGCTGATCTGGGCGCAGCCGGTCTCGTGGAGGTGCGTAAGGTTGGCGACGACGATATGACTTTCATCACTAACTGCAGTAATCCCAAGTCAGTATCGTTCTTAGTTCGCGGCGGCACCGAGCATGTCATTGACGAAATCGAGCGCAACCTCGAGGACGCGATTGGTGTTGTCTCACTAGTAGTTGAAGACGGTCGCATGGTAACCGGTGGCGGTGCAGCTGAAATAGAGCTCGCGCTGAAGTTGCGTAAGTTCGCCCCACGCGTCGGCGGCCGCGAACAGCTCGCCATTGAAGCGTTCGCGGACGCGATTGAAATCGTACCACGCACTCTGGCCGAGAACGCTGGGTTGGATGTCATCGATACATTGATGGCACTACGCAAGGCACACACCCGCAAAGGACGCAACCCCCACGCTGGCCTAGATGTTTTCAGCGGTTCCGTTGTCAACATGCGCTCGCGCAATGTGATGGAACCTCTACGTGTCAAGACGCAGGCAATATCATCGGCGACCGATGTCGCCAGCATGATTTTGCGCATCGACGACATCATCGCCTCCAAGGCACCTGAAGAAATGCCTGGTCCTCCTGGTGGAGATATGGGTGGCGGCATGCCACCGATGTAAGTTCGGCACGATTTAATACGAGTAAAATGGGTCGGCTATACTCGGGTCTATACCCAAAGTTTTGATGGCTTTGGTTACGTCTTTTACGGGGAACTTACTGGACTGAGCGAGGGCGTTCAAGGCTGCCACGGCAATATGCTCGCTGCTAATCTCGAAGAAGCTACGTAGTTGCTTACGGGTATCACTGCGTCCAAAACCGTCAGTGCCGAGTGTTATGTAGGTGCCAGGCACCCACTTACTGACCATATCCGGAACTGCACGCATGAAGTCAGTCGTGGCGACAGTTGGTAGTCCACGCTTGCCTAATTGCCGCTGAATGAATGGTATTTTTTCTTTCTCTTCAGGGTGCAGCCTATTCCATCGTTCACAATTCATCGCGTCACGTCGCAAACCACCGTAGCTGGTAACTGACCAGATTTCAGCCGCGACGCCGAATTCATCTTCCAGGATTTCCGCTGCACGCAGAACCTGCCGCATAATTGATCCACTGCCGAAGAGACGCACTTGAGGCCTCTTAGGTTTGTGAAAACAATAGATTCCCTGTATGATACCGCGTTCCGCACGAGATGGTTTGGGCGGCATTGGATAATTTTCGTTGTAGAGTGTTAGATAATATAGCAAATCTTCATCATCATCAATCATGCGACGTAATCCCTCGCGCACTATAACTGCAATCTCATACGCGAATGCTGGGTCATATGTGAGGCAACACGGCACCGTTGTAGCGACTAGAAGCGAATGTCCATCTTGGTGCTGTAGGCCCTCACCATTTAGCGTCGTTCGGCCGGCGGTCGCGCCGAGCAGGAAGCCCTTGGCGCGCGAATCGGCTGCACACCATATGGCGTCACCGACGCGTTGAAAGCCAAACATAGAGTAGAAAATGTAGAATGGAATGGTATGCTCGCCAAAGCTAGAATAAGTAGTGCCAGCGGCTGTGAAGGAACTCATCGCACCTGCCTCGGAGATACCCTCCTCTAGAATCTGTCCGTCCTCAGCCTCAAGATACGATAGCAACAATTCAGCGTCTACTGGCGTGTAGTCTTGCCCGAGAGCATTGTAAATTTTAAACTCCGTGAAGAGTGCCTCCATGCCGAAGGTGCGCGCCTCATCAGGCACGATCGGGACAATACGTTTGCCAAATTCCCCGGACAGCATTAGGTTACGCATCATTCGTACGAACGCCATCGTTGTCGAAACTTCCTGTTTGCCACTACCGCCGTCAAACTCCTCATATGCATTTCGCTTTGGAAGAGCAATGGTTGTTGTAGTTCGGCTGCGCTTTGGTATGAAGCCGCCTAAATCATCGCGATGGGACAGTAGGTATTGTACCTCCTCACTGTCATCCGGTGGTAAATAGTAGGGAAATTCATCCAGTTTTGAGTCGGCAATTGGTAGCTCAAGCAGGTCTCGAAAAAATTTCAAATCTGGTGCCTCAAGCGCTTTTTTCTGGTGGGTAATGTTCCGTGCTTCAAAACCGCCGCCGAGAGCCCAACCTTTGACTGTCTTTGCCAAAATGGCAGTTGGCGCACCCTTGTATTCAATCGCCGCTCGGTAGGCTGAGTAGAGTTTCTGTGCGTCGTGGCCACCGCGCCGCATGCGCGTCAGCTTATCATCGGGAATACCCGCTACCATGTGCTGGAGTTCTGGACCAAAGAACTGGTCGCGAATAACGCTGGCAGATTCAATTGCGAATCGCTGATAATCACCATCGAGCGTTTCTTCCATGCGAGCTAGTAGAAGCCCATCGCTATCGCGTGCTAGCAGTGGATCCCAGTCGCTTCCCCAAATGACTTTGATAACATTCCAGCCAGCTCCCAGAAATTTTGCTTCAAGCTCCTGGATAATCTTGCCATTGCCACGCACTGGTCCGTCGAGTCGCTGTAGGTTGCAGTTAACGACAAAAATGAGGTTATCCAGCTTCTCTCGCGCAGCCAGTGTTAGTGCATGCAGCGTTTCAGGCTCATCACACTCTCCATCTCCCGGAAAAGCCCAAACGCGCGACTTGCTAGTGTCAGCAATTCCGCGCGCATGAAGGTAATGGTTGAAGCGTGCTTGATAGATGGCATTAGTAGGCCCGAGCCCCATTGAAACAGTTGGAAATTCCCAGAAATTTGGCATCAAACGTGGATGTGGATATGACGAGAGCCCACCCCCGGCAACCTCACGGCGAAAGTGATCCATTTGTGATTCACTCAATCGTCCTTCGAGAAAGGCGCGCGAATAGATGCCGGGTGAGGCATGGCCTTGGAAATATACCAAGTCACCTGATCCATTTTTCTTGCCGCGAAAGAAATGGTTGAATCCGATTTCGTAGATGCTCGCTGCTGAGGCATAGGTGGAGATATGACCGCCAATACCCGCGTTGATCTTATTGGCTCGTGAGACCATCATCGCAGCATTCCAGCGGATAATGCGCCGAATGCGTCGTTCAATTCCCTCGTCACCTGGATAGGATAGGTCGGCATTGGCAGGGATGGTGTTGACATATGGTGTATTCAGCACCTCTGGAATCGCAACACCTTGTGCTTGCGCAGCTTCAAGCAGTCTGTAGAGCAGGTGGCGTGCGTGGTTATTGCCACCCTCGGCAACTACTGCTTCTAGCGATTCAATCCACTCCCGTGTCTCTTGGGGATCGCGGTCGGGCAACTGTTGCGTGAAGTCTCTACGCATCAGAACTTTGGACGGCCGTACTGCAATTAAAAGCGTCAGTCGTTGAAGTGAAGCGCCAGTCGCCGAAGTCCGCGCGGCTGCTTTAGACGTTGATGGTAAGTGTAGGCTACTAGTAGAGGGAACGCCAATGAAGCTTCACCCCAAACCATTATTTCCTCAATTCTGCGGTCATTTTTACCCCACGATATTGCCTCGCGTAATGTTGAACCCGATAAACCTCCATCGCGCATGTCAGCGACTGAAAGCTGGATGCCGAAACGATGACGGCTCGGTGTATGTCCAAGCATTTCTGCCATAACAACGGCATCCTGCGCATAGTTTTTTGGGACGCCGCCGCCAACAATCAACAGTCCAGTCTCACCGGTAGATGCCTTGAGCTCGGCCAGCTCGTGAAAGTCTCGAATGCTATCAATTCCGACACTTTGCTCCAAGCCTCGTTGTGCTTGTTGCATTACCAATCCTACACCTACCGAACAGTCGTTGAGCGCTGGGACAAAGATGGGGACGTCCGCTTCAAAGGCAGCCTGTAGCACCGAGTCCTGTACCCCCTCCGTCTTTGTGAGCCAGCTACCGCATGCGTTGAGAAAGGCTCGGCTAGAGTAGCGCCCCGGCTCTAGACCGTCTGCGATTATAGAGTAGGTGCAGTCAACCTGTCGTAATGCCAACTCATCGAGCAGGTGATCATAGACTCTATCAATGAGCAGTTCCTGCAACTCAGTGTCGTCTTGTGTTGGTTGACAATGGTAGTGCTGGTGCCCCAGCGCCTCGAGCATGTCTTGTTCGAACAGTGCACCGGTGCAGACCAGTATGTCAACTAACCCGTTACGGATGCCGTCTATGACTACTTGCCGCATCCCCGCACTGAAGAGGCTGCCCGCAAGCGACCAGATGATGCCCAGTTCTTCGTAGGTCATGCGTTCATAGAGTGCTGCCGCCTCGCCTAGCTGCCGTCCTTGAAAGCTGCCAGCGCGCATCGTTTTGAGTAATGATACAGTACCAGAATGTTCACTAATTCTGAACTGACGGACTGGTTCATAGAGTAGTTCTTTGCGACGCTTTAGCTGGGCCGGAGTGAATTCAACCACTGGCATTGGAGGCGGGATAACGCGCCTTTCTGACATGTCTTCTACAGCAGCTTCACTCATTGGCCGGCTGCAGCTCTAGTTTGTGGCCGCCACGTGGGCGCAGCACTTTACCGCCACAAGTGTGGATGCGCTCGATAAGCTCACGGTCATTAGTCGCCACTACTGCGCCGCGTCGTGCAGCCTCAACGAGCACTGAATCCACATCTCCCAGTCCAAGGTTGATAACAGATAAGTTTTCGCAGAGCTCTGATGCAGATTTCGCATCGGGTGTCCCGAGTATCTCAAGCTCATCTAGAACACAGGTAACAATTCGAATATCGGCGTCGGGTAGTGCCTCAACAATCGCTTCGCGAAAGTCTGGCCCGCCTGCGAAGGGCCAAAGAAGAATGTTTGTATCGGGGAAGACAAGAGTCATGCTTGAAGGACCCCATGACCGATAAGGTGCCAGCGCCCTTCTATGCGTCGGCTAATGGCAATGCGCTGCCCCTCGGGTGCGCAGACTGGTAATTTGAGCACCGCGTCAACCTGCGAGTTCTTTACCTGCGTTGGGAGGCCAACTGTAGTCGAGGTGCCGACAGTAAGCATCAGCGGTTCTTTGGTGCGCAGCGCCTCAACAGGTTGGCTGCCACGGGTGCCGACGGCATTGTCGAGCAATTGCACATCCATAGTGATTTTTTCCCAGACGGGAGGTAGTGTACCAGGATGACCGACAAGTGAGCCGAGCATTGAATCAGATTTGGTTATGGCTGGGTCAAGCGTGGTGCCTATTGCTACCAACCCTCCAGCGGCCACTGCATCACGCGTTGTCGAGCCGCTCTGTAGACTGGCGACGCTGGTCTGTATTGACTCCCAACCTTTACTGATCTTACGACCAGGTCGTATTTCTATTTTATCGCCCACGGCTACGCTTCCCTGAGAGAGCGAGCCGCCTATGACGCCTCCACGCATTCTAGCAGGCAGTGTGCCAGGGCGGTTGATATCGAAAGAGCGTGCAATGTGCATCCGGAAATCGGCATTTGCGTTACGCTTTGGTGTCGGAAAAAGTTCCTCGATCATTTGGATAAGCAAGTCGATATTGCGATTGTGATGTGCCGAGACTGGGACTACAGGGGCATCTGCCAGTGTGGTTTTGGCCAGAAATGTCTTGATTTCAGCATAGGATTCCTGCGCGCGCTGCTCAGAACAGACATCGATCTTGTTCTGCACAATAATAATCTTTTCGAGCCCCATAGTCTCGAGCGCTGAAAGGTGCTCTCGTGTTTGCGGCTGAGGGCATTTTTCATTGGCAGCGACCAGCAGGATTGCAGCGTCCATTATTGCAGCTCCTGAGAGCATAATCGCCATTAGTGTTTCGTGGCCAGGGGCATCGACAAAACTAACTGTGCGCAAGTACTCCGCGCCCTTGACTTTCTGTGATACATAGCGGTAGCCTTCCTTTCCCTTGATTCGATAGAAGTCAGCATCGGCATAGCCGAGTTTGATAGAAATACCGCGCTTTTGCTCCTCTGAGTGCCGGTCTGTCCAGTAACCAGTCAGCGCTTGTGTGAGAGTGGTTTTGCCATGGTCAACATGACCCACCACTCCAATATTGCATTCTGGCTGGGAAGCAGCGCCTCCCACGTCATTCCTCCGCTCCGAGTAATTCTTCGACCGGTTTGGGGCCGTACTCGATAATTTTTAGATTGAGCTGGGTAATTTCCGGACCCAATGCCTTACCTCTTACCATTTTACGTTTGCGTTGTCCGGGACGCTGGGGTCGAAAGCCAGTAGAATGCCTGAGCAGCATACGCTGCCGCTGCCCGCCTGCCAGTCCAGGACGCATTGGGATTCCCGAGCCGTCGCTGCCGCCAGTAATCTGCAATCGGTATCCAGGTAGACTAACGAATATTCCGTCGATTTCGTCGCCTATGGAACGGCCGATGAGAGCACTCGAGTCACTCTCACTTAGTGTACGTTTGTACGATCTGTACTCCTTGGGGTCGGAAATATTTGCTTGGAACTCAGCCATAGTGCACCTAGAACAGGAAGTAGCGCTCATGAAGGGGCATATATAAAACGCGCGGAAGCAGAATGTTAAATATACCTTTGTAACATCAAATGCTATGGTTACACTGGTACTGGCGATAGACAGAGATAATGACTTGGGACGTAAAACTGGTATTCGTAGCCCAGTTCTTGGTCGTAAAAGTAATTTGGAAGCAGCGCAGCAGCTTGGCTTGGCTGATCCAGAGGAGAGCGATACCAACACCATGTTTGCCGCCGTGCGGATTTACGACCAATTACTGAAGGATGATGTTAAGGTCGAAGTAGTAACAATCTGCGGTGATGTTCGTGTCGGTACCCGCTCTGACATGAAGATTGCCAATACGCTCGACCAGGTTATTGCGGAAACCCATGCCACACGCGCTGTGTTAGTAAGTGATGGTGCGGAAGACCGCGAGCTTGAGCCAATTATCCGCAGCCGTTTGAGAATTGATTCAACTCGACAAATTGTGGTGCAGCAGTCGCGTCCCATTGAGGACACGCTCTACACAATATTCCATAAGATGGAGGATCCTAAAATCCAACGCAAGTTCATCTTGCCTGTAGCACTTGCCGCTTTTGTTTGGGGACTGCTGGCGCTGATAGGAAAGAGCGAAATTGCTGGTGGGGCCATTTTACTGACGTTAGGCGGGTACATGCTTGTTAAGGTTGCAGGTTGGGAGAATGAGATTCGTAAGTTTTACCAAGATCTTCTCAGCGGTACCAGCGAACGCGTATCGTTGAATGCCTACCTCATCGCTGCGCTACTATTGATTATCGGTGTAGCGCGCGGTCTTGACGCTATGCAGGAGGTTGTGAGCTCAGGGATGCTGGCAATGGTTCTTGGCTTTATGTCAATTGCAGGCGTCTTGCCAATGTTGCTGGCGGGTCTTTTGATTATAGAGTTCGGACGCACTGTTGATACGTACCTCCGAGACGGACAGTTCAACTTCGCTATCGTTACCTTCTTCTTCACTGTTACAAGCCTAGGCCTGATTGTCGCTGGCTTTGTCGAAATCGTCAACGATATTTTTGTCCGAGATGATTTTATCTCTACAAAGGTACAGTATGTTTTGGGTGGGATTATTTGGGCCTTTATAGGTTTTCTAGTCAATGACTCTATACGTGACCGACAGGATTCGTCACTGCCGGGCGAGGAGTGAAGCCCCACGTCCTGCGCATCGGCCACCGACTAGAACGTGACAAGCGAATTTCGACGCACGTTGCATTAACTGCGCGAGCTTTTGGAGCCGCTGGGATCACGCTACACCGCCCAGATTCCCGCGTCGTCTCTAGCGTCGAAGATGTCGTTCAGCGCTTCGGTAGTGATTTTCATATTGCTACAACGTCCCATCCACAGGCTATTGCGCGTGACTGGTGTGGTAAGGTGGTTCACCTGACAATGTTCGGCACACCGCTTACTGAAACTGTGCCGCTGTTGCGTCATGAACGCGAGCTGCTGGTAATAGTAGGTGCTGAACGGGTGCCGCGCTGGGCATTTGATATTGCTGATTGGAACGTTGCTGTAGGCAGTCAACCCCATTCAGAGGTGGCAGCGCTCGCAATCTTGTTGGCGGAGTTGAACCCGTACTGGGCTCAACCCTATCTCGACGGCAAAATGCAAGCGATTCCTGACACACAGCGGAGGCAATTAGCGACTATCCCGACTAAGGAAGTGTGTCTGGGGCAGCATCACGATGCAGGTTCGTCCGCTTCACTGGTAGCGCACTGTCGCGCTGTTGCTGGTATGGCTGCTGCTGTTACTGCTACACTGGGTGGCAATGTCGCGCTGGCAACTGCGGGTGCGCTGTTACATGATATAGGCCGTAATCGAACCGCTGGCGTCGAGCACTGTTCCATCGGCGCTACAATAGTAACTGAGGCGGGCTTTCACCCTGGTGTGGCGCACATTGTCAGAACGCATGTTGGTGCTGGCATCCCTCGGCGTGAAGCGCGCGCATTAGGGTTGCCACCGGGCGATTACTTGCCTATATCATGT
>NYZZ01000044.1 GCA_002687355.1 Methanobacteriota archaeon | reverse complement strand
TGCTCGAGCAGTTCCGACTCGAGGCCGAAGTCCACGATATTTCCTCTGTCGTCGAAGGCCATCGCGTCGCCGCGGCCGAAATGCTCGTTGATGATGTAGCGCGCGAGTTGTATGCGGCGGTAGGAACCTATTGGCGGCTGCGGCCACTCTCCGAGGGTCGTTCCAGGCTCGGGGTTGAACGAGAAAAGGTGCGTCAGCGCGCCCATGTCGTGCGCCTCCTGCATGGTCGCCACCATTTCCTGCTCGGTCTCGCCCAGCCCCGCGACAAGGTGGATGCCGGCGTTGCGCGGGCCGAAGACCTCGATGGTGTCAACGACGATTTCCCAGTACTGGTCCCAGTCTAGCGGACCCTGTACGTCCTTGCCGCGCACCGCGTTGAACACCTTGCGGGTCGCCGCATCAAGCGCGGTAGCGACCATGTCGGCTCCCGCCTCCTTCGCCCGGATTAGCCACTCCTTGTCGATGACCGTCGGCATCAGTAAGATTGAGATGCGTGAGATTGATTCCGAGAGCTTACGGACCGCGTCAATTGTATCCTCCCGCGCCCCGCGATTGAGCACCATCGAGACGCAGACGCGCTCGATGTCCGGCACCGAGCCGCTGCTGATAGACTTGTTTACCTGGTCAAGAGAGACTAGCGGCCAGTTGACCCGGATGAACGAGCGGTCTGTCCAGTCATCCTCCGATTCGCGCGACTTAGCAAGGCCGCAGTAGCCGCACCGCGCGTGGCAGCCATCCTCGTAGTCGAGCAGGACGTTAATCGAGTGCAATTTCGCCCCGCGGTAGAATTGCCCTTTCTCAGTCCCCATCACCAGCGCCGCCGCTTGGCTCGTGCGCACATGCGTTATCGTCCCCTGCGCGTCGCTTTCGTAACCCTTGCCGGTCGCGGCGTCGGCTACCATTGGTAGTTCAATCATCCCTGCTCTGTCCTTCCTGCATCATTCCTCCCGGCCATTTAACCAGAATTGGCTCGGGGCAGGCGTGAGCGGGCGCCCCATCCAGAGCGGCCGGCGCAGCCCGTCGGGGTGGGTCTCGGTATCCTTCGCCCACTGGTTCCACTGCTTGTAGTATTCGAATGACTTGTCCGTATCGACCTCGATATCGCCATATCTGTCGTCGGGTCCTGGTTTTGAAAGCTTCACTTTCTGGAGCCAGCAGTGCGCTCCCGAGATGGGGTCGGGCTGCACCGCGTGCGTTAGGTTCTGATGCACGCCGCCATCACGCCACCACACCCGACGAGTGTCAGCGTCGTTCGATTTCCAGGGACGGATACCGGCGAGCGTGCGCATGCGCCAACGTCCCGGCTCCGGGTTCGTTATGTCGACCTTGGCCGACATGTAGCGGTTGCCGGCGTCCTGCTGCCGGCGCCACCTCCCGATGTGGTGCGAGCAGCCGACGATACCGGGCTTGATGGACTCGGTGACCCACACCTTGTCGACGAAGTGGCCGATTTCGGTCTCGATTTTCAGCAGGTCACCGTCGGTGACTCCTAGATCACGGGCGTCATACGGATGCAGCCAGACTGGGTTGCGGTGCGCAATCTCGGCGAGCCATTTCGAGTTGGCCGAGCGTGAATGGATGTGCGTCGGCAGGCGGAAATTGGGAAGCAGCACATACTCGCTCTCCTCGCGGTCGAGGCGGTCCGGGTGAATGTGCGAGCGGATGCGGTAGTCGGGAATAGCATGCTCGGGGTGGCCGAAGTCGACCATTGTCTGTGAGAAGAACTCCTGCTTGCCGCTTGGCGTCGGGAAGCCGAGCCGCCGCTTGCCGTTGATTTCGACGCCCCCGTCGGTGACCTCGATCTCATGCTTGTCGTAGACCGCCGACTCGACGAGGAAGGCGCCATGCTTGCGCATGTAGTCCAGCGGCGAGAGCCCTTCGGCGGCGGCCGCCTCGGGCAGCCCTTTCACATGCTCGAACAGGTATAGGTAGTACTCGTCGACGGTGATGCATTCGCCGGCCCGCCAGGGTGATTCGAAGTGCTTGCGGATGCCGAGCGAGCCATCGTGGTCAATGCGCCAGGAGAGCTCAATCCAGAATTCATCTTCCTCCCACACCTCGCCGGGGTTGGCCTCGTGGGTGAAGCGCACTGGCTTGCCTTGGCGACGGGCAAACTCGCGCAGCACCGGCTGGCGGAAGGCAATCCACATGCCGGCATGCGTTTCGTAAGAGTTGATGTCATGCCGCTCAGAAGCGTGTCCCATCGGTAGCACGTAGTCGGCGAAGAAGGCAGTCTCGTTCCAAGTTGGGGTGAGGGCGATGTGGCAACCAATAGACTCCTCGTTCGAGAGCATCTCAATCCACGAGAAACCATCGGGGTAGGTCCAGACTGGGTTGAAGACTCGTGTGAAGTAGACGTCGAGCGTGCCGCGACCGTCCTTGACGAGGTGCGGTAGAATCTGACTCATTTCGTAGTGCGCGAGCGTGTACTCACGAGGCCAGATTAGCTCGTTCCACGCATCCGGTGGAGGCGGCACATCAAAGAAGGTCGGGTGGAACTTGGTCCACGCGCTGGGTGAGGTCCCTCCCTTGGTCCCTACGGAGCCGGTGAGGACGTTCAGCAGGTGCAACGTGCGTGCTACCTGCCAGCCCCCCAGATTGCCGATGGCTCCCGCCCGCCACACGTGCGTCGAGAGCCGGCTGCCGGCGCTGGCCACCACTTCCGCCACCTCGGCGACCTGTTCCACGGGAACCTGGCATTCCGTGGCGGTGAACTCGAACGTATATTCCGCATATTGTTCGATGAGGCGCTCTACGAAGCGCTCGAACGTGCTTTCGTCATCCGGATGCGCGGCAGCCATCCATTCCTGCCAGTTGACCCAATCCTCGAGGAAACGGCGGTCGTAGAGTTCATTGGTAAGCATGTGCCGCGCGATAGCAAGGAACAGTGCCGACTCGGAGCCCGGGTAGACCGGCAGCCAGTGGTCGGCCATCGAAGCGGTGTTCGAGAGACGGGGGTCAAGCACGATGAGCTTGGCACCGCTCATCATCCCCTCCACGATGCGTTGCGCGTGCGGGTTGAAGTAATGCCCGGTTTCAAGGTGCGAACTCACGAGCAGGATAACCTTGGCGTTCGAATGGTCGGGGCTCGGCCTGTCGAATTTGTGCCACAGCGCATAGCCACAGCGGGCACCAGCCGAGCAGATGTTTGTGTGCGAGTTGTGGCCGTCGACGCCCCACGCCTTCAGCACCCGTTCGGCGTAGCCTTCGTGTCCGGGGCGGCCAACGTGGTAGACTACTCGGTCGCGTGCGTCGGTTTTGAGCGAGGCACGAATTTTCGCCGAGATCTCATCCAGTGCTTGTTCCCACGAGATGCGTTCCCATTCGCCTGCTCCGCGCTCACTCTTACGTTTCAGGGGATAGAGGATGCGTTCGGTATCGTTAATTTGGTTGATAGTAGCTGGTCCCTTGGCGCAGTTGCGTCCGCGGCTAGCCGGATGTGACGGGTTACCCTCAAACTTGCGCACCCGTCCGGTATCCTTGTCGACGTAGGCGAGCATCCCGCAGGCCGACTCGCAGTTGAAGCAGGTGGTCGGCACCAGTGAGTAGCTGCGCTCGACCCGTTCCGGCCAGGCGTTGGCGTCGAGTTCGACATGGTCGTGCCACTCATCCGGGTCAGGGTAGTGGCGCAAGGGACCTTCAGCACCGCGTGCATGTTCGCGGTCCGAGATGTGCGGAATGATGCCGATTCCCTCGGCAATCCGTTCAATGATTGACCTCTTGACCACCATCTTTTCACCTCACAGCAGTGGCTCCGTCTGTGCCTTTTGCAATCCCTTGTTGATATGTTTGAACGCGAAATAAACGAATGTCAGGAGAAGCGCAGCAGCAACAAGTGCTAGTGGCGTTTGAATCTCCGCTTTGTCAAAGGCGTAACTTACCAGACTGTACGGCACCAATGCGAATGTCATCATCTCGAGGGTAGCGATCGATGAAATCTCAAAATTCGAGCGGGAAGCCCAGATTGTTCTGCCCTTCGCTTGCTTGAACAGCCAACCGGTGTAAGCACCCGTCATCCATGCAAGCGGGATACCAACGATTGCCAATGGCTGGTGGAATGAAGCATCGAGTTCGAGCAACTCAACGCCAATATGCGCGGTTAGTACTGCCCCGAAAGCACCCAAAATATAGGCCCCTCGAACCAACCAAGACTCCCAATTCGGCCGGAGAAGCACATACAGGAATCGCTCAGGCCGGTCTAGGTCCTTGATCAACAACAAGCCGGTCAATCCCAATAGGGCGATGCAAGAGGCGGCTACCCAGATAATAACGCCATTACTGACTACAAGCACACTGTCATCCAACAGGACCTCGAGCATGGCGACGATGTAGAAACCGGCCGCCATCGATTTCGTCATGATATAGGCTGAGACCTCCCAGCCCCATAAGATTCCCTTGGAGGGCTGGTCATAGGAGCGCTTTGCCTTGGGTGAGTCGTCGTTGAGCTTCGCCATCACGTCTCGGATGATGGCTTGGTCCCGCGGCTGCGCCTCGCTCGCCTTCTTTTCCAGCGCGAGCTGGACCAGTAGAGAGTCGGTATCAGCCGCACCGAGTCGGTTCTCCGCGTACTTGGCGAAGTGGCCGACGCCGGCGACCTGTTCGCTCCACATGCCGGTCCCGGTGTGCTCGGTGGCAGCTGGGTCGAGCATCTCCTCGCTGGTCTCGATGTAGAAGACGTTTGGCTTGGCCCCTGACTCTGGCTTCCTCACGGTCGTATCGTGTGAGGCCACTAACTGGGATATCTTGGAGGCCGGGTCGTCAAGGTCGCCCGATACGATAGCTTCGGTGGGGCAGACGATAACGCAGGCCGGTTCGTAGGCATTCTCCAGACGGTGGACGCAGTAGTTACACTTCGCTGCGGTCCCCTGGTTGGGGTCGATGTAGAGCGCATCGTAGGGGCATGCCTGCATGCAGGATCTGCAGCCAATGCAGCGGGCATCATCGAAGTCGACGATGCCGTCCGGGCGTGTAAACAGGGCGGTGGTCGGGCAGATAGTGACGCAGGGCGCGTCCTCGCAGTGGTTGCAGCGGTGGACGCTGAACTCGCGGCTGCTGTCCGGGAAGGTGCCTTTCTCGATGTACTTGACATGGGTGCGGTTGACCCCGATGGGGATGTCGTGCTCCGACTTGCAGGCAACCGTGCAGGCGTGGCAACCGATACAGGAACGGTTGTCAATGACAAAGCCGTAGTTGGTCATGCGGCAACGCCCTCGATTCCCATCGCCGAATAGACCAGGTCGATGATGTCCTCGACGGCAATTTCCTCCTCGTGCCCGCTGGTCTTGGCCGCGTCGGAATACATGGTCATGTCCTTGGGGCAGGCGACCAGGAAGCGCGAGACCCCGACCGAAAGCGCCTCCTCGATGCGCATCTCTGAAGGGCGCTGCGTCATGTCGTCGTGGTCGTTGAGCCAGATTTGCCCGCCGCCAGCACCGCAGCAGAACGAGTTCTCGCGGTTGCGCGGCATCTCGACCAGCGCTAGTCCACACCTCTCGATGACCTCCCGCGGTGCGTCATAGATGCCGTTGTAGCGCCCGAGATAGCAGGGGTCGTGGAAGGTGGCATTTCCTGCCTGCGGCTGCTCCAGCTGAATGGCGCCAGCCTCGATGAGCTCAACCAGCAGCGTCGAGTAGTGCACCACCTCGTATTCGCCGCCGAGTGCCGGATACTCGTTCTTGAGCGCGTTGTAGGTGTGCGGGTCGGTGGTCATGATGCGGTCGAACTCGCACTTCTCGAGCAGCTCGATATTCTGCTCCGCGAGCGACTCGAAGAGTCCTTCCTCGCCCACTCTCCGCACGTCGTTACCGGCACTGCGCTCACCCTTGCGGATGACGCCGAAGTCGACGCCAGCGGCGGTCAGTACTTCGGCCACTTTGCGGGTAGTGGCGGTGCAGGACTGGTTGAACGAAGCGAAGTCGCCGACGAACCAGAGCAGGTCGACCGCCTCTTTCCGGGCATCCTTGATGTCGAGCTTCCTTGTCCATTTGCTCCGTCTGCGGTTTGACTCGCCGAAGGAGTTGCCCTGCTCGTCCAGGCTGCGCAGCACCTCACCCAGCTCGTCGGGCGTCTTGCCGTCGAAAACCAAGCTGCGACGCAACTCCAGAATGTCGTGCATCGGCTCGTTACCGACCGGGCAGATTTGCACGCAGGCGTAGCAGGCGGTGCATGACCAGACTGCATCCGGCAAGATAGCGTATTCTAGCATGTTTTGTCGGGCGCCACCCGCCGCCACTTCTGTTGCATGGGCATTGATGTGGTAGCGTTTGTTGATTTCCAGCGCCGACGGTGAGAGTGGCGTACCGCTTTCGTGTGCGGGGCAGACTTCGTGGCAGCGGGTACACATGATGCAGGCGAACGCGTCGAGTACCTGCGGCCACGGCAGCCCCGCCAGCGTAGTGCACCCTGGCTGCGCAGGGTCCTGCACAGCGTCGAGCGCACCGCGTGGCGTCTCGCGGCGCAGTGCCAGGTTCACCGGTGCCACCATCAGGTGGATATGCTTGCTGCGCGGGAAGTAGGGGATGAATAGCAGGATGAGTCCCAGCGCCAGCCACCATGTGGCGCGAATTGTCTGCTCCAGCAGCCCCGGCTCCATCTCGGTGAATAGCGGTAGCAATATGCAGGCGGTCGGCAACCAGGGGTCGGGACCCCCCGCTTCCGCCAGCTGTAACGCACTGCCGACCCAGCGCGAGCCGACGTGCAGCAGGATAAATCCGCCGACGATGAGCGAGTCGCGTCGCACTCCGCCCGCGGCGACGCCGGGGTGCAGCAGCACGTTGGAGTTGAATTCCAGTACCTTCGGCTTCGTGATGAAGCGGCGGTGTAGGAAGAAGAGCATTCCCACCAGCACGAAGACGCTGAATAGGTCGGCCAGCAGGTTGAAGCCGTCCGCCAGCGGCCCCTGCCAGATTGTTTCCCAGTCGGGGACGAACGCTTCCAGCACATCTACCACGTTCACCAGTAGGTAGAAGCTGAAGCCGAAGAAGACGAAGGCGTGAAAGATATTCACTAGCGGTCGCGCGCTCGCGAGCGGTTTCTGCATTGCCACTTCCAGCAGCGCGCGCGCGAAGCGAGTCGGCAGTTTGTCCGAGCGGTCCGCCGGCTGTCCCTGCCGCACGGTCGCGAAAATTCGTCGGAAGCCCGGCCACGCCAGCGCCAGGCAGGTGCCCAGCAGCGCTAGGAAAGCCAGCCGGTCAGCGAGTGGGAGCAGCGCGGCCGCCCTCCCAGCTCATTCCAGCTCCTCAACTAGCTCTTCGCAAACATCGAATAAGTCCTCGGTGAGCCCATAGTGGGCAACGTCGAAGATAGGCGCGTCCTCGTCGCTGTTGATGGCTATAATCGTCGCCGAATCTTTCATCCCTTCGATGTGCTCCGGTGCACCGGAGATGCCGAGGGCGATGTAGACACGTGGCTTGACCTTGAAGCCTGACTTGCCTACTTGCCGCGATTTCTCCATCCATCCAGCGTCGACGATAGGGCGCGAGCAAGCGAGGTCAGCGTCAAGAAGCTCGGCCAGCTCTGCCGCCAGCTCGATGTCATCCTTGCTCCCAATGCCACGGCCAATGGCTACCAGCACTCCCGACTGGGTGATATCGACATCCCCTGCCTCGGGCTTGATGAGTCGGTTGAAGCGCACCTTCCCGGCGGACTCTGGAATGGCGAGTTCGTTCACCGCAGGCGATCCAGCAACGCGCCCCGCATCACCGTCACAACTGCCCGGCAGGACCATCGCCACTGCCGGGCTGGAGACCTGCGAGCTGACACCCAGCTTGCCGCCGTAGAGCGAACTGCTACAGGCGAACCCCCCATTGGTGGCCTCGACAGTAGTGCAGTAGGCGACCAGTGGCAGCCCGTGCGCAGCAGCGACCGGTGCGGCAATATCCATGCCCATTGAGGTCGAGCCGATCAGGATCAGGTCGGGCGAGTGCGCATCTACCGCCGTGCTGACGGCCGCTGCGTAGCTCTCTGGGTTGTACTCATCCTCACATCCAGCGTCAATGACGCAGGCGGCACTGCCCAGTTCACTCGCCTTGTCTGCCATGGAGCCAAAGGTGACTGCGCTCACATCGCCCGCCCCAAGGCTGTTGGCGAGCGCGAGCAGCTCGAAGGTAATATCAGCGAACTCGCCCGAGAGGTGCTCGCAAACGACCAGCACACCGCTCATCACGCCACACCCTCACCGCGCAGCACTTCCAGCAGCGCGGCCGCATCGTCGAGCATCTTCGCACTCGCGCCGACCTCAGGCGGCGCCATCGCGGTTACCTCGCTTCCCGCCCCACCACCGGCACCAGCGACCGTCAGCGATTCGATCGTTGCAGTCTGCTGCATCTGCCGCACCTTGCTGACCGGTGCGTAGCGCGGTGGCTGTTGCGCCGATTGGATTCCAAGCACCGCTGGGAGCGTGACCTCGAACTCGGCCATCACGCCTCCGGAATATTCCTTGTTGACCGTCGCGCCTCCATCGGTGACAGATACGCCAGTGACGACCGAGACGCACGGAAGTCCCATTCGCGCCGCTAGCAGTGGTCCTAGCTGCCCTTCGCGGTCGTCAACTGACTGGACGCCGGTCAGGATCAAATCGAAGCTGCTTTCTGCTAGCGCAGCGGCGAAGGCTGTCGCCTGTTCGCCCGAGCCCCCCGGCTGCACGCCGGTGAGTTGCACTGCACGGCTGGCTCCCTTTGCGAGCGCGGTGAAAAGCAGCTTTTCGTTTCCCTCACCCTCCAGCGCAAGGGCAACGACCTCGTCTTCCTCGCCACCGAGCAGCAGTGCCTCTTCCAGCGCGTGGTCGTCGAATTCGTTAAGCTTGAACTTTAGCTC
>NYZZ01000043.1 GCA_002687355.1 Methanobacteriota archaeon | reverse complement strand
TAGCAATAGTGAGCCCACTAAACGGCGACGACGCCGGGCTCATTGACGCGACTAACTCTAAATCCCCCCCGCAAATCTTCAGTCGTGAGCGGACTGGTTGAGTGCGTGCCCAACTTCTCGGAAGGGCGCGACCGCAAAGTGATTGACACGATAGCCGCTGCCATCACAGCGGTTGAGGGCACTAAGGTACTCGACATAGACATGGGCGGTGAGACCAACCGCACTGTTGTCACCTTCGTCGCACCTCCTGAAAGCGTGGGAGACGCGGCATTCGCTGGAGTCGCAAAGGCAGTGGAGCTGATTGACATGAGTTCACACACCGGCGCGCACCCCCGCATGGGTGCCACCGATGTGCTGCCATTCGTACCGGTCAGTGGTGTGACTATGGATGATTGCATCGCTATCGCGCACGCTACCGGCGAACGCATTGGGAGCGAACTAGGGATTCCAGTCTGGTTCTACGAGGAAGCAGCCCGGTCGCCGGAATTCCGCAATCTAGCACGTGTCCGCGCCGGTGAATACGAAGGGCTTGCAAAACGACTTGACGAGGGGAAGCCTGACGCGGGGCCGTCTGAATTTAATGCACGCAGCGGCGCGACCGCTATCGGAGCACGCGAATTCCTGATTGCGTGGAACATTAACCTCAACACGCGTGACAGAGTCTACGCCAACGAAATCGCCTACGAGCTGCGCGAACGCGGCCGCTGGAAACGCGGTGAATCGCCAGACACGTTCTACTACAAGGGCGATGTAGTCTACTTTGCCGAAGGGGAATTTCCGTGCGGTAACTGCGATTTCGAGGCGGGTGATTTCGAGGCACTGGCGGACCACTACACCGATGAGCACGACGGCGACCTTGCGGCAGCTTACCGCGCGCGCGGACTCGAACCAGAAGCGCTGGTGGGCAAGCCGGTCTACAAGGACGGTCGATTCAAGAACCTCAAAGGCATCGGCTGGGAAATCCCGGAATACGGCTGCGCACAGCTCAGCTTCAACGTCACGAACTTTCGCACAACTCCACTGCACGCAGTGTTCGACGCGGCGTGCGCGGAAGCCCAACAACGCGGCATCCGCGTTACAGGTTCCGAAATCGTGGGACTGGTGCCTTGGGAACCACTACGGCAAGCGGCGGTCCACTACCTGCGCCGCATGGGTAAGTCTCCTGGACTGCCGGTACCGGACCTAGCGGAAGTGGCAATCCAATCGCTCGGCTTGCGCGACGTTGCTGATTTTAACCCCACCAGCAAGGTGCTGGGGATGCCAAAGCAGGAAGGTGAGCTGGTAAACCGCGTCACGTTCGACTTTGTCGACGAAGTTTCACGCGACTCTCCAGCGCCAGGCGGCGGCTCGGTTGCAGCCTTGGCGGGCGCACTAGGTGCGGCGCTCGGGACGATGGTTGCTAATCTCTCTGCTACCAAGGGCAAGCAAGCGGCGAACTACGAACAGCTGGCTGCAGTTGCCGAGCGTGGGCAGGCGGTGAAGGATACACTCATCGCAGGCGTTGACGCCGACACAAGTGCCTTCGACGGCGTGATTGCAGCGATGCGCATGCCGAAAGACAGTGACGAGCAGCATGCCACACGAGATGCTGCACTCGAGTCGGGATACCGCGCTGCAACAATGGTGCCACTGGCGACGGTTGAGCAGTGCCGTGACGCGTTAACAGTATGTAGCGAAATGGCTGGAATGATGGACAGCGCGATGGCAAGCGATGTCGGTTCAGGTGCGCTGCTGGCACAGGCTGGCGCCCGCTCCGCTGCATACAACGTGCGCATCAACCTGAAGGAAATTCCAGATGAAAAGTTCTGTAGCGAGACCGACGATGCGCTAAATACGCTATTAGGCGAGTGTGACTCACTTGCTGCCACAGTCATGGAAGCGGTCGAGGCTACACTACACAACTGAACAACGCTAATAACCGGCAGCGGATGGCGCCCCGATGGCGCTGGGCGAGCGGCTTGAACAGTTCGAACGTTACAACAACACCGAGCTGCGCCGCATGGAGCTGCCGGGCGGCTTCCCGCTCGCGATTACCGGGCGGCTAGTTTCAGGCTGTATCGGTTTCGTGGTCATTATTATCATCCTCGCGATTTCGTTCCAGTCGGCGGCCAACTCGATCAGGGTGGAAGGCATCAGCGGCGGCGCGACCGGCTTCGAGGCGGACGTCGCGACCAATGGCACCGCAGGTCCCAGCAAGAGTGGGACGCTCAACAACGAGGGCGATAGCGTATCGTTCGGAGTCGATGCGGGTGAGGTAGAGTGGGATTTTGCGACCGAGCTCCGACTGGTATCTGTTGATGTAACTGTTACTTGGAGTACAGGCACCTCTAGCGTTGATGTTGGAGCGCCGACCGTCTCACTGCAGGTCACTGCTGGCAACTTCTCGGAAACCTCTCAAGGCACCGGCTTTGACGCCTCGGTGACCGTTAGTGTTCCCATAACTGTGATGGGTGAAACCGCTTCTGGCTCGGCCAACTCGGTCGAAGAATTCATCGCCTCGTTCGAGGCGACTGGTCCGGCTGTCTCGGGTGTAATTACCTATGAAGATGATGCAAACCCGAGCATATTCAAGGACGAGCCACTCGACTATACTCTGACCTGCTCGCTAGTAGGCTGGGAACTACAGAATATCCGCGAAGTCTCGGATGTCTGATGCAGTCTGCGGCGGACAGCGGCAACTTGCTATTCACTGATGAATACAAGCGGGCTCTCGAAAAAGCGTCCTACGAGATTGTTGGCAACCACTCAGCTATAGAAATCTGCGGCTGGACCAAGAAAGGGATGCGAACCGGCTCTGAAGGATGCTATAAGCAGAAATTCTACGGTATTCGATCGCACCAATGCACGCAAATGACTCCAGCCGCGGTAGCGTGCGACCAGAAGTGCGTCTACTGCTGGCGTGTCAACGAGATGTTCTCTGGCAAACAGGATCTCATGGAGCAAGCGCACGATAATCCGGTCGACATCGTGCAGGGCTCGATTGATGCGCACCTGCACAAGCTCTCCGGCTTCGGTGGAAATCCCAGCATTGACCGGGAGAAATTCGAGGAATCACTAACGGTACGACATTTCGCGATTTCGCTGACTGGAGAACCGACACTCTACGAGCAGCTGCCGGAGATGCTGCGCGAACTACGCGCGCGTGGCATTTCGTCTTTCCTGGTCACCAACGGCCTGCACCCGGAAATGATTGAGCGTCTGCAAGACGAGGGCTCGCTGCCAACGCAGCTCTATGTTTCTTTGGATGCACCGGATGCAAAAACATGGAAGAAAATTGACGTACCGCTACTGCCTGATTACTGGGAACGAGTCATTCGCACGCTCGATCTGCTAGATGGGCTGGAGACGCGTAAAGTGCTTCGAATGACAGTCGTCCGTGACTGGAACGATTTCGACGTTCCAGGCTATGCTGCCTTGGCGCGCCGCACTGGAAAACATACGATGATTGAGGTGAAAAGCTACATGCACCTAGGCCCAGCACGCAAACGCCTCAGCCAACGCAACATGCTAGAGTGGCCCGAGGTGCAGACATTTGCGCTATCACTCGCTGATGAACTAGAGTGGCAGGTCATCGACGAGGCGCCCAACAGCCTCATCGCGCTGGTCTGCGAGGAAGACTACTCTGGCCGCGTGATGGATTTCGGCGACCCTGTCACTGGGCATTTGCAACCGGGATTCAGTTGCTGAGCGCGCAACCGTCTTAACCACCGCGCTGCGGTGCCGCGTCGTGGACCCTCTCAAGGGCATCGAGCGCACCTTCACAACCCACATCGGGTTGGACGCGATTAAGCGACTGACGGCAACTATTACGCCGCTACCAGTCATCTTGATTGCAGGCGACCAACTAACTGGAAAGTCAACGCAGGCACGGATATTAGCGGGGCATTTCAACGGCGTTTACCGATCTGTAGGTGAACTGTTCCGCAAAGCGGCTGCGCGACGCGGTATATCGATTGCCGAGCAGGCGCGCCGGCTACTGACTGAACGTGGACCTGACGTAGAGATAGACTATGCAACCTGCCAGTGGATTGGTGGTGCAAGCCTTGACAGCAGCATGGCGGTCATCGAGGGGCGACAGCCGGGCTGGCTGGGGATGTACATGTCCTCCCTGGGCAAGGGGAACATGGCGCGACTTTACTTCCACTGCTCGCGTCGCGAGCAGGTACTGCGGTTCCTGAAACGTGAACTGGGCGAGGACGCCTACCGGCTGGCGCGCGACACGCTACCGCCCGGTGAGCCAGAGACGCTGGAAGTACTGTGCGAGGCAGTCGCGACGCTGAAATTAGATGGGGCACCCGACGCAGCAACGCAGCTGCGCGATAACGCACGGCGCGACAATGATGACAGGAAGCGCTACCTCGAACTCTATGGTTTCGATTACCGCGATACCAATGGTTACGACCTTACCGTAGATACCGACGGTAAGGGTCCGGCAGATGTGCGCGACGAAATACTGCAGTGGCTAGCACAGTTGGCGCCGCTCTGGGCAACGCTTTAGAGCAGGAGCAACTGCGAGCCGTGGACCTCTCATCTAACGAGCGGAAAGTGTTGCGCGCGCTTGCAGGGGGACCGCTGACGCCGCCTGCCACTGCAGAGGCTGCCGGACTTGGCGAGCAAGAAACGGTCTCGACCGCCTCTTGGCTTCGCACCAAAGGACTGGCTGGAATCGAGGAGGCGATGACCGAGCTGATTGGCCTTAACGATGAAGGGCTACGCTACGCTGAATCGGGACTACCGGAGCGACGTGCAGTGGTGTGGATGGCAGATCAAGGACCGGCAACGATCGAACAACTTGCCGCAGGGCCGCTGACACCAGAAGAGGCGCACATCGTCATTGGCTGGCTGCGACGCAAGCAATGGGCGACACTGGAGAAAGGCGGCGAAGGAGTTGTGCTGAAACCAACTGCTGACGCGCCGGAAGGGGCGGACGAACCGCTACTGCGACAACTAGCTTCGGGAGCGCAACCGGTCGACGGGCTGGAACCAGATGCGCTTAAGCTGCTGCAAGGGCGGAAAATTCTCCAACGCAGCCAACAAGTCGCACGTACATTTTCGCTGACTGATGACGGTCGTGCCGTACTGGCGGAGTTAGGCAATGACGAGCTCCTAGGCGAAGTGACGCCGGAGATGCTGCAATCGGGCACGTGGAGTAAGGGGCGTTTCCAGCGCTACTCACTAGAGACGCAAGCCGAGTCTGCACCGCAGGCGACGCTACACCCATTGACACGATTCACCGAGGAAATCCGCGGAATTTTCCTTCAGATGGGTTTCACCGAAATCGAGGGTGACTATGTCGAGTCAGCGTTCTGGAATATGGATGCACTGTTCATCCCACAGGATCACCCAGCACGCGAGCTGCAGGACACTCTCTATCTAGATGATCCAAAGTCGTTCCTGCTAGACGACGAAGCTGCCGTAGAGGCTGTAAAAGCAGTCCACGAAACCGGCGGCGACACCGGATCAAGCGGCTGGCAATACGACTGGTCGCGCGAGGTCGCCCAACAGGCTTTGCTGCGGACACATACGACGGTCAATACTATCCGCTACCTGTCAGAGCACTCCGAACCACCAGTGCGGGTCTTCGCCGTTGGTCGAGTCTTCCGACGCGAGGCGGTCGACGCGACGCACATGCCGGAGTTCACACAAGTTGAAGGGATCATTATGGAGGAAGAAGCGAGCTTCGGAATGCTAATTGGTGTGTTGAAAGAATTCTACCGCCGTATGGGCTTCCCAGACGTACGCGTACGCCCAGCCTACTTCCCATACACTGAGCCATCGATGGAAATCGAAGTAAAATTCGGTGACAGCTGGCTCGAACTGGGTGGGTCCGGTATTTTCCGCCCCGAAGTGACAGCCCCTTTCGGCATCGATACACCAGTGCTGGCATGGGGACTAGGACTAGAGAGGCTGGCAATGCTGCGACTAGGCCTGAAGGATATCCGTATGCTCTACCAGTCCGATTTAGAATGGTTGAAGACTGCGCGCTGAATAAAACGCGCGGGAAAGTATGCAATCCTTAAATCGCCCAGAGCGTAGCGCCGCCGCCATGGCAAAGCGGGACTACTATGAGGTACTCGGAGTCAGCCGAGATGCGTCTAAGGCGGAAATCAAGAAGGCTTACCGCAAGTTGGCACGTAAACACCACCCCGATGCCAACCGCGAAAACCAGGCCGATGCTGAGGAAAAATTCAAGGAAATATCCGAGGCGTACGAGGTGCTGGCCGATGACGAGAAGCGGCCACGCTATGACCGCTACGGCCACGAAGGAGTAAACTTCGGAGGTGGTGGGTTCTCGTGGGATGATTTCACGCACCAGGGCGATATTTCCGACATCTTCGGTCAGCTCTTCGGTAGCGGTGGCGGTGGCAGTGGGGGGATTGGCGATCTATTTTCACAGTTTTTTGGTGGTGGCGCGCGACAGCGCGGCCCGCGCAACCGCGGTGCAGACCTGCGCTACGACATTTCACTGACTCTCGAACAAGCGTATAGCGGCTTGGAGCAGGAGGTAACCATCCCGCGCGACACGCAATGCGACAACTGCTCCGGCAGTGGCGCCGCCGAGGGAGGGAGTACTGTCACCTGTAGTCAGTGCAGTGGCAGGGGAATGGTGCAGCATGTCCAACGACGCGGCTTCATGCAAACTGTTCAGACGGCTGAGTGTCCACAATGCAGTGGCGATGGTAAAACTGTAGACAAGCCGTGCCGCAGCTGCAGTGGACGCGGCATCCGCGGAGCGAAGCAAAAAATCAAGCTAACCATCCCAGCTGGAATTGACGACGGACACCGGCTGCGACTGCGGGGACAGGGCTCTGCCGGCTCGCGCAGTGGCCCACCCGGCGACCTCTACGTCGTCACCAACGTGGAGCGCCACAGAACCTTCCAACGACAGGAAACTGAAATCGTGCTGGAACTGGAGGTGACACCAGCACAGGCAGTACTGGGAGAGGAAATAGAGGTGCCAACGCTCGCCGGAAAGGTCAAGCTGAAGGTCCCAGCCGGCACCCAATCAGGCACGATACTACGACTCAAGAGTAAGGGAATGCCCTACCTCAACCAGACAGGTCGGTTTGGGGACCAGCATGTACGCGTCAATGTCCGCATCCCCAAGGCGGGCAAGAAATCTCGTCCAGCGTGGGAGCAGCTGCGCGAGCTGGATGGAGAATCCCCCTCGCTCTTTGAGCGGGTCCGGGACCGGTTCGGCTAGAGGCGGCGGCGGCGCAGTCCGGCCAGACCTAGCAGCGCCAGCACAGCGAACAGTCCAGCAAAGCCCGGCAGCGCCATATTCGGCTCATCGACGTAGGCATCCGCCCAGAGGTCATAGAACTCGATGGCATAGGTGGCGTTGCCGTTCTCGTCCTCGCGGTTGCAGACCTCACCACCGTCACCCAGCTTGTCGCTGCGGATTTCGTAGCTGTCGTCAACCGAAACGAGTCCGTCATCGTTGTCGTCATTCCACTTGAGGTACCAATGACAGCCGGTCTCTTCGTCAATAACGTCATCCTCGCTGTTTGCTAGGGTCATTTTAGCCACGACGCGCGCGCTGTCGCGCGGGTCGTCATCCTCCTCCTCCATGTTGAATGAGGGACCTTCATCTTCGTCCTCCTCGTACGCCTCGAGCACACGGATTTCCATTTCAAAGTGTGAAACTTCCTGCATGAACTGGTTGCCGACGATGGTGCCTTTGTAGACATTCTGCCCGTTCTCGTCGTCATCGTAAGAGTCAGCCTCCCATGAGAAGCCGGCAGTCGCCTTGCCCAGTCCGTCGCTCTCGATTATCTCGAGCCAGACCTCGTCACCGTACCAGAACTCGGTGCGCATAAACAGCGTGTCGTTCTCGTCATACGACTCTAGCAGAATCGGATAGAGCTTGCCACTCGCAACATCCTTGTGCAGGATGCCGTGGATGTTCATCCCGTCATCTTCGTTTCGACCCCACGCCTCATGGACAATCCAGTCGTCTTCGTCATCACCGTCCACATCCCAGCCCCAGGCCATTATCTCGTCCCACTCAGGGTCCTCATCCTCAATGACTATTATCTCGCCAGTCATTCCCATCGAACCGTGGTAGTCGCAGGAATAGGAGAAATCTCCAACATCCTCAAAAGTATACGACCATTCATTGTAGGGGGCGATATCTCCCGAGTCAAACGAGCCATCATCCGCAGTCACGGTGTGCACCGACTCCTCGTTGTTGTGCCAGAAGACAATGGTGCCAGGTGCAATCTCAATTTCTTCGGGGGTATACGAGCTATCCGCTATGTCGATATGTACCTCCTCCTCCCCAGAGAGGATGTTGTCACCAGCCCACAGTTCCGCCACCGGGTCACCGTAGTAGGGTACCTCGTCGCGGCCACGGGTGATTTCCTCCATCTGCATGTGCATATGGTTGCCCTCGTCCTCGGAGCTCATCAACTCCACCTCCATAATTTCGTTGGTCAGTGTGCAGTCACTGCTGCTGCAGTCGGATCCCTGCCGGACTGAGGTTTGTCTAAAAATCATGGCGTTCCCCTCGCCCTCCATCTGCATGCCGAAGGTAGCGCTGAAAATCTGGTTTGCGTCATCCTTCTGCATCCCGGAAACGAGGTACATAGTCTCCTCTTCTTCCTTGTCGCCATCACCTTCATCGTCTTCATCGCCGCCTTCGCCTTCGTTGTCATTATCCTCCTCACCAAATGCCCCTTCCATGTTCAACATGGTCCGAACCTCGAAGCGATCGAAGTCGTCCGACCAGTAGGTGTAGTCCTCCTTTTCCTCTGCAAAATTGGCCCAGGCGTTGAGTTCCTCCGCAGTCAGTGGCACGTACGTAGTGTAGTACTCGCAGGAGCTGTCATCCTCGGTCGCGTCGGGGTCGTAGTTCATCGCCTCTTCGTCAGTACAACCATAGACTGGGTACTCACAGGAGCCGTCATCGACCGTTGCATCCGGGTCATAATTGGATGCATCATCATAGGTGCAACCCTCGACCGCATAGGTGCAGGAGCTGTCGTCGGTATTGGCGTCGTCGTCGTAATTCTCCGCCGCAGGATCGGTACAACCCTCAACAACATATTCGCACGAGTCGTTGCTGTACTCGGCGTAGGGGTTGTAATTGCTCGCCGTTGAATCTGTGCAACCCGTTACCGGCTCGGCGAAAGTACAGGAACCGTCATCTAACTCGGCCGTCGAACTGTAATTTTCAGCGTCGGCATAGGTGCATCCTAGTACCGGCTCGCTTAGGACACAGGAGCCGTCGTCAATTTGGGCTAGGGGGTTCCAGTTTTCCGCTTCAGTATAGGTACAGCCAGCACGTAGCTCCTCGTCCCCGGTAAGGGAGTCCAAGCATCCTGTCAGCATGGGTGTCAGGCAGAGCATCACTGCCAGAAACAAGCTTTGGCGCATGGTATATTGACTGAGAATAGCTATATAATATAATCTAGATGGATTAGTTGATTCCAAAAAGATACTGTACTATTTATATACTGGTCGACTGATTTAACATAGCTGCAAAAAAGACCTTCAGCAATCAGGAAAAACATTGCCCCAAGACGAAGATGGATGGAGCACGCACGACAGTACCAAGAAGGGTCAAGACAAGGAAAAAGAGGAAGATGATTCCATTGCGCTTGACAGCGAGGAATATGAGGAATGGCGCAGGGGAACCGACAACGATTCCTACATGTCCGACTCGAAGTATTTCGGAAGCACGACACAATACTCCAGTCCTGCAAGCAGTTCTGGCGACTCTGGAGATAATTCCAGCTCCAACCGGAACATAATCATTGTTGCTGTGGTAGCTGTCCTGCTACTGGTAGGCAGCGGGTTACTCGGTATCTATCTTTACAGCCAGAATGCAGAGGATGTCGCCAGCTGGCCTACAGTAGAAGGCACGGTTTGGGAGACTTACTACGAGGATGAAGTTGGCGAGGAATGCACGGACGACAACGATGATGGCTACTACGATGACCACGAATGTAAGGAAACCTTCTCGTGTGGGATTGAAGTCAGCTACAACTTCACCGCTGATAACCGCGTCTACAGTAACAAAGAATATATTGATGGCGACTATGGCGAGAGCAACTGCCAGGAAGAACTTGAAGGACGGTATGTAGTCAACGGCATAGTCACCGTCCACTATAACCCTGACAACCCCAGTGAAAATTACATCGTGAACGAACCTGGGTCGGAGCTTGCGTTCATACTATGCTGTCTGCCGATTGGTATTGTAATGATTATCCTGTTTATTTTTTCCTGGGTCAGTAATGTCGGAAGGCAAATGACCGGTATGGGCATGCATAGGATGGGAGGAATGGGTTGGGGATTCGGAAATCGTTTCGGCCATATGCGCTCACGCCGAGGTCGATCACCAGTGAGGCGCTCGCGCACCAGCAGCGTCCGGACCCGTTCGCGTAGAAAGTAGACCATGAGATTTGATGTCGACGAGGACATTCGAGTCGCTAGGACGATTCCATCAAAGTTCTACCACAGCGAGGATATTTTCACAAACCTCAAAAGCATGTTCAACAAGAGCTGGCAATTCGTGGGAAACGCAGACCTCCTCGAAACCTGTAACGTCAGTCCGGGGATTATTCTGGAGGGCATACTTGATGAACCGTACATATTGACGAAAAACCGGGGCAGAATTAGGTGCCTTTCAAACGTCTGTACCCACCGGGGCAATATCGTCTGCAAGGAAGCATGCGATACGAAAACTCTCGTCTGTGGTTATCACGGCAGGCAATTCAGCGTGGACGGGAAACTCAAGTTCATGCCAGAATTCGAGGATGTGGAAAATTATCCCGAGGCTAGTGACAACCTGCCCGAAATCGAACTTGGTTTCTGGGAAAATATGATGTTCATCATCAATGACAAGAAATGTGAACTTTCTGAGCTGACGAGACCAATGACTGACAGGATAGGGTGGCTGCCAATGGACGAATTCAGATTCAAGTCAGAATTGTCAAGGAGCTATGAGGTTGATGCGAACTGGGCACTGTACTGTGACAACTACCTGGAAGGTTTCCATATTCCACATGTGCACAAGGGACTGAACAAGGAACTGGATTACGAGGAGTACTACACTGAGACTGTTGAAAATGTCGTGATCCAAATCGGGATTGGAAAGGGAAATGAAACTACTTTCAATCTTCCTGATGGCCATCAGGACCAGGGTAAGGACATAGCAGCCTACTATTTCTTCCTCTTTCCAAACATGATGTTCAATTTCTATCCATGGGGGCTCTCGGTCAACATCGTGGAACCGCTAAAACCTGCCAGAACCAGAATTCGGTACCTCACATATGTCTGGAAAGAAGAACTGCAGGGTGAGGGAGCGGGAGGTGACCTTGACAAGGTTGAACTGGAAGACGATGATATAGTTGAAGCCGTGCAGAAGGGTGTCATATCGCAGACATATGATCGGGGAAGATACTCTCCAGCCAGAGAAACGGGAGTTCACCATTTCCACCTGTTACTACAGAAATTCTATGGATAGCTAGCGCCGCCATGGCCGTTGAGCTTCGGCCAGCCGGTCTAGAAGCCTCAAGGAGGCTGGATAGCGGCGCGGTGACGTCAGACGCAGGTAAGGGAACGAAGCTAAGAGCCGACCAGCGCCTGAAATCACGAATACCCAGTAGATTGCCTGCGCGGTGCTCTCAAGATGACCCTCAAGGAATCCGGCCAGATGGCCACCGATTAGTGCTCCCGTGAACGTGGTAATCCCAATACGGGTATTGTAGTAGCTGAAATAACCCGCTCGCTCAGCGCTGGGTGCCAGATCCAAGATAAGAGTATTAGTCGATACCAGGAACGCACTGAAGCAAGGTCCGAAAAGTACCACCTGTAAGGCATAGTAGACCCAGAGATCCTGCCAGAGCACGTAAACGAACGGAAGCACTGCAAAGCCAATCCGGCTGAGGAACATCACCTGCAACGGCCCTACACGATCGACCAGACGACCCATCAGCGGCTGGAACGCCATCTCGGCTGCCGCGCCCAGCACCGAGAATATCACCAGTTGCGTGTTGGTCGCACCGACAACACGAATGAGCAGGACCGCAAAGAGGGGCCAGATAAGTGACATCAGTAAGGTGTAGACCATCTGGACACGTACGAAACCCTGGAATGCATTGGAATGGGCAATGCGAGCCTGCTCGGTCTGCTGTTCATCTGGGATATCTCCGGGGTCTCGGTAAGGCACTCTCACCAGTATCAAGCCACCCAGTGCGGTTGCGGCCGCAGCCATCACGAACAGGGGGCGAAAGCCGTCGGCCGTCTCGTTACCTGAATTATACACGAACCAAAGCGCTACGAGCGAGCCAATCAGGCCGGCCATACCTCCCACCACATGGAACCGGCTGAGGACCCTACCACGCCTGCCCGCTGGAATCCAGTCTCCTTGCAGCGCCGCCCAGGTTGGCTGTACGAGCGAGAGAGAGGCTGAATAGAGCACCAGTAACGCCAGCACCTCCTCGGGAGTCTGTGCCTGTGAGAGTAACCAAAGGGCAAATCCACCCAGGACTGAACCAATGATAATCCAGAACGCCCGATGTACCCGACGGTCGGATATCCAGCCCCAGAAATGCTGCAATGTGTTGGGAAGCAGGTTGTTGAGTGACTGCATCCATGCCAAAAGTTCGAACGATGCACCTAGGCGTACCGCAAAGTAGCTGAAGTAGGACATCGAGATATCTGTCGCAAAGGAACTGGTGGCGTGGTACGCGTAGAGCTCGCGCGGGCGTTGGATATCTGCCTCTTCTCGCTGTTCCTCAGCCATGCTTTTTACTTCTCCTTCTGGAAATTCAGGCAGTACTGGTGAAAGGTGTTGCTGACCCAGGCGTAGCGGTAGCCGTAAGGCGCCAGAGTGATATCATCCTGACACCAAATTTTCTCGTCCTTCAGTATATAAGTATCTGAGAGCTCGCGTGCCAAATCCCACGCCAGCGGATACATGCGGCCACGCTTCTTGATATTCTTGGCAATCACAGTCAGATATGCTCCCGGTCGTAGTACCCTGTGGACCAATCGATAGAGCTCTGCCAGTCGCGTCACAAACTCATCGTAGTCTTCCAGGTTTCCCAAGTCACTCTCGTCCTCCGAGTAATGGACGTCGAGTCCCGCCTCCTTGCGCGTCTTTTGCGTCTCACTGCCCTTGGCGCGTAGCATGTCCCAGTAAGGCGGTGACGTGATACAGTAATCCACATCACCAATTTCCATTTTCGTCATCTGGAAAGCGTCTCCCTGTAGCAACCGAAAGCGGAGCTGGTGGAGCTCGCTCTCGCTGGATGGTGGGAGGGAGGGTGCCAGCTGCGCCTCCAGCCGCTGGCGCGCAATGGCTGCGTACTTGGGCTGCAGCTCGATACCAACGCCAGAACGACCTGTCTCAAGCGCGGCCAAAAGACTGCTGCCAGTGCCAAGCATTGGGTCCAGTACAATCATACCTGGCTTGGTGAAGAACCCAATGAACTCAGCTATAAGCTCCTCAGGATATTTGGCGGGATGGAGTTTGACCTCGCTCTTGCGCGGTCGCGGCTTATGGATAAACCAGCTCTTCTGGAACTTTAACCAGCGGCGGGTGTCAAGCCGGTTTAGTCGATTGCCGAGGTGATACTTGCGCCCGTCTTGATACCTAACCCAGCCATCGCCCTCTTCCTGCACGACAGGCTGCACCTCGTGGTATTCGTATTCTCGGTCCAGAAGCAGATTCCACGTGTCGCCGTCCGCCATCGACGGGCGAGGGTCCCGGCCGTAATACCGTTTCCCCACTTATTCAATAAAGCTGGCAACATCCGCTAGTCTCTTCTTCTCTAGCACCGGGACCTCTGCGTCATCGGCAGGATAGCCAGTCACGAGAATCAGGAACGCGCGTTCGTTCTCGCCGCGGCCAAGGATATCGCGCAGGAACCCCATCGGGCTGGGTGTGTGCGTCAGTGTGGCCAGCCCAGCGCGATGAAGCGCCGCAATCAGGAACCCAGTTGCGATTCCGATGGACTCTTGGACATAGAAAGTCTTCTTCTTGCTTCCGTCCGGACTGATCCCCCATGTCTCGGAAAATACCACAATCAGCCACGGCGCGATTTCAAGGAACGGCTTGTGCTCGTCCGTACCAAGAATCGCCAGCGCCTCGAGCCATTCATTGGATGCGCGCCCGTGGTAAAGTTCGTATTCCTCAGCCTCAGCCGCCTCGCGAATGCGTGATTTTGTTTCGGCGTTACCGACTATGACGAAGTGCCATGGCTGCCTGTTGGCACCGCTAGGGGCTGAGTTGGCCGCACGCAGGCATTCCTCGATAAGAGAACGTGGCACCGGTCGGTCCGAGAAATGGCGCACCGTCCTACGACGGCGAATGTCAGTAACGAATTCACGAGCCTGCGCTTGCATTTCCTCCAGCGGCAGTTCGCGGTGGTCGAGCGGCTGCATCGGCGGCTCTGCCATACGCGGGGAAGCGGCACCTGTTATTACCGCTCCGCGGCCGGGTTCACTGCACGACTCATAAATATCGCGCACTGACTCCAACGACATGGAGCCCTTCCAAACCCTGAAGAGGCTGAACCGTGAGCGACCGGCTCTGACGCTGCTGCTGCTAGCGTTCCTGCTGCTCTCGAGCTGGATGGTCGCGCAACCGCACGATCTGGTGACGGCAGGGCACCTGAAGGACGAGGAGGGCTACTACCCGTGGGCTGAACTCTACCTTGATGGCTACTGGTCGCTACCACTACAACTGGCCAACGGCGATCATCGCGACGAAGAGCTGATAACGCTCGAGAGCGGACTGCCGCCGCTACAGGTGACGTGGGAGGTCATCGCGCTGGACCCAGACGGGGGGCTGGACGACCTGCACGTCAGCGTAACGTTCAACGACGGTGTGCCGGCGGTAAACGCGAGCGTCAGCATCCCACGGCCGCAAGGCGCGCTCACTGCCTTCACCGACACCGAAGGCAACGCAGAGCTGCATGGGCTCCCGGCCGGTAATCCACCACTCGAGGTGCGCGCCTCGCGCGAAGGTAACAGCGTGGTTTACCGCACGCTGCTGGAGGTGCCGCTTGGCAATGCCGCGCGCTATACTATTGCGTCGTTAACCGATATTGAGTTCCTGACCGATCGTAGCCTGAGCGGGCTGCTCGAAGTGCAACTGCCGGGCGACCGCGAGGGGCTCACTGTGCGCTTCAACGGCCAGTCGCGCGGCGAGACAGACACGCAGGGACAGCTGGCACTAGGCGATCTTGGGGCGAAGCGAGGTACTCTGAGGGTCGAGCGTAATGGCACCCCGATTGCCGGCGCGAGCCTGCTGCTCGACGACCGCGAACTGGGGATGACTGACACGCAGGGACGGCGCACCGCAGCAGTGGTCGAGCAGGTGCGACTGTCTATCGCTCTGCAGGACACCCTAGGCGTTCCCGTCGCTGACGCCCAGGTCGAGCTGGCGCGTCGTGGACCGGACACCGCGTCGGAGATGCTCGGGATGACCGACGTCGATGGGAAACTTGTTGTGGAACGCGAGCTGGAACTGGGTGAATACCAGCTTGCGACTCACTGGCTTATCGAGGGCTACGACCCGCCACTGGCGTCCGGTATCGCCGAGGTCGACGGCGAATACCGCTACGTCAACCACTGGCCACCAGGTCCCAGCGCGGCGCTGATGCCGCTAATCCTGCTCGGTGCCGAGGCGCTCTTCGGCACGCTGCTGGCACTGATGGCAGGCATCGCCACTTACGGGCTAGCGCGCCGCTGGTTTGACTGGCGTGTGGCATGGCTGGCAACCGCCTTCACGCTCGCCAATGCGACGGTACTGCTGCTCTGGTTCGGCCAGTGGATGGGTGACCTAGCCGCGGTTTCCTTCGCGCTGCCTGGCTTCTGGTTGGTCGTGGAAGCAGCGCACCGCGGACGGCGGGAGGGCGCCAGCCGGAGCGTGCTGCTGCTGGCGCTAAGTGGCGGAGTGCTCTTCGGACTGGGAGTGTCAATGCGCTATACGACAGTCGTGATGGCTGGCGCGCCCTATCTCTACATCGGCTGGCTCAACCTACCGGCGGGTAGGACGCGCGACCTTGCACAACGACTGCGCGAAGCGCTGGCGTGGCCAAGGGTACGCGATCCCCTGTTGCAGGCGGGGACGCTGACGGTGGGGCTGATGCTAGTTGGAATCCCACTCGCCGCCTACAACGCGCACTACTTTGGCGGGCCGTTCAACTCCGGCTACCAGTCGCGCAACCAACTCGAGGTCTCGAGCGACGGTGATAACCTGACGGTCGAGACGCACGAGCCGTCGGTGTCGATGTGGGACGGCTACATCAACCTGGACGAGCAGGAGCGCGAGAACCTGTCGCAAGTTGTCAAGTTCGTCGCCGCCTTCTTTCCCTCGTTGCTCTGCGCGCTCCCCGGCGCGTGGGTATTGCGACGCCAGCCCGCTGCAGGAGTCGCGCTGGGATGGTGGCTCGGCTCCATTAGTGCCATCTACCTGACACAGGGCTGGGTACTCGGGAATACCTTCACCGACATCCGCTACTACCTGCCGCTGGCGCCGCCGGCCGGAATCCTAGCGGCGGCCGGACTAGCACGGTTTGCTACTGTCAACGAGCTAGGCAAATGGCTGGCGCTGGCGGCCACGGCGCTGATTGTCGCCTCCGGCACAATCGCTTTCCTTGATGCGGAAGCGGAACTGCAGCAGCGCTGGACAGGAGGTCAGCAGCAGCAGCAGCAGCCAGCAACTGAGGTGACTATATTCCAGCTTGACACGGGGCCAGAGCAGTTCCTCAACCGGCGCGTCCACGTTGGAATCGCCGAGGTGGTCGAGCTGCGTGGAACCGGCGCGGCACTGCTATGCGACCCTGTCGAGCGCAACTCCACTGTCGTGCTTATTTTCGGTCAGCACTCGGTCGCGCTCGAGCCGGGCGAACGCATCAGCCTGTTCGCACAGTTCCGCGCCGACCAGCATCCAGAGAACGACTACGCGCTATTCCTGCAGAGCGCCAATGACCTGGAACATTTGCAGGGTCCGAATGGCGAACAGCCACTGGCGCAGCAGCACCAGCCATCGGAACCGTCACTGGGACAGCCGCGCGGGAAACTGCCACTTAACGAAGCGCAGCGGATGGCACTGACACTCGGTCTGGCGGCCGCGGTGTTGACCAACGGCGGCGCGGCGTGGATGGCGTGGCGGCACTGGTCCTGATTTATATACTAATATTCGAGTGAAAAAGCGTCAACGACGCACCTCGAATTCCAGCTCCTCGGTATCTCCAGACTCCTCTGTGACAGCAACCTCCGCTACTTGCGCTAGCGGGGGGCCCTCATGGCACCAGTCAATAAGCGCTGCAACTCGCTCCGGGGGACCCTGTGCAACCGCCTCGACTGAACCGTCACTGCAGTTGCGCACCCAGCCGCGCAGTTCCATCCGCTGTGCTTCACGCTGGGTCGAATCACGGTAAAAAACGCCCTGTACACGTCCACGAATGCGCAACCGTACACGCCGCTTAGCCATGCAGGCGTAGCTAATGTGAGATTAAAGGCATGGTGGACCGGCCGGGATTTGAACCCGGGGCCTCCTGCTTGCAAAGCAGGCGATCTTCCAGGCTGATCTACCGGCCCACTCCCGCGCCACGGCGGGCAGGGGGTCAAAACCGTTCCGCTATACCAGATGGCACGCCACGGAGCAGTCTTCGTGCTTACGCAGCTCTGGATATTCCGTAGCGCAACTGGCGACCGCAATCGGACAGCGGGGGTGGAAGTGGCAGCCGCTCGGTGGTGCGGCAGGCGATGGAACATCGCCCTCGAGCACAATGCGCTCCTGCCGCATTGCAGGGTCGAAGGATGGGATAGCCGATACCAGAGCCTGAGTGTAGGGGTGGCGCGGATTGGAGAACAACGTCTCAGCTTCCGCCTCTTCGACTATCTTGCCCAGATACATTACCGCCACCCGGTCGCACATGTGTTCAATGACCGACAAATCGTGAGAGATGAAAATATATGTCAGTCCAAACTTCTCCTGCAAGTCATTCAGCAGATTCAGAATCCGGGCCTGAACCGAAACATCCAGGGCAGAAGTTGGTTCATCCAGAATCAAGATTTTGGGCTCCAGTGCCAGTGCCCTAGCAATGACTATCCGCTGCCGTTGGCCACCCGAAAATTCATGTGGATACCGGTACAGGTGCTCGTCGCCGAGGCCAACAATCTCCAGCAAGTCAGTGACTCGCTTGCGGATGTGTCCGGTCCGACCGTGAATTATCAGTGGCTCGCTCACTATATCCTTGATTAGCATTCTGGGGTTCAGCGCCCCCATTGGATCCTGGAATACTATGCCTATCTGTCTCCTGAAACTGCGCAATTCAGCGTGGGACAGCTCCTCCAGCTTGTTCGAGGCGAAATCGCTTCCCAGCTGGTCAGACAGAACTACTGATCCTGCCGTAGCATCAACCAAGCGCAACAATGTTCTCATGAGCGTGGTTTTGCCGCACCCACTCTCCCCCACAATTCCCAGAGTCTTCCCCGCCTCAATCCTGATATCTATTCCATCTACGGCCTTCACCAGGCCCGTGACAGTCCCAATCACGTTCCTTATCGGAAAGTGTTTCGACAATCCTTCAACCTGAATGACAGTTTTAGTATTCATATTGCACTACGTTCTCCAATGTCGGGTACTTCCAGTCTTTCCTCGCCTCCTTTAGGGATTGAGGCCAGAAGTGCTTTGGTGTATTCATGTCTGGGATTAGTGAATATCTCGTCCGCTGGTCCTTGTTCAACAATCCTGCCAGCATACATTACAGCAACCTTTTCACAAGTCTCGGCCACGACTCCCAGGTCATGTGTAATCAGTAGAATCGACATGCCAGTTTCCTTCTGGATGTCCTTAATTAATTGTAGAATCTGGGCTTGGATTGTAACGTCTAGAGCCGTTGTCGGTTCGTCGGCAATGAGCATTCGAGCACGGCCCGCCAGTGCCATGGCTATCATCACCCTCTGCTGCATGCCTCCGCTCAATTCGTGCGGATATGAGCTAGCTACCTGGCGCGGGTTTGGCAGCTTTACTTTGGAGAGAGCGTCCAGCACCATCAAGTCCAGCGCTGAATCCGGGAGATCTCGCTGTAGATAATCCCTAAGGAAGAAAAAACCAATCATAATGAGGAAAGGAAGGCCAAACGCAAACTGGCCCAGCATCGTAAATAGTGCCAGAAAGGCAAAACATACGGCCATGATAGTGAACTCGAACCCGGGCGAAAGGTTCCATTTCTCACTTCTGTAGGTCGGTATGTTTCTGCTTGCTGCCAATTCCTGCAATTCGTCATCCTGATGCAGAGTCAGGATTTCACCAATCTGCTCATTGACAGTCATTACGGGGTTCAATGCCGAAAGCGGATCTTGGAAAATTATTCCGATTTCCCCGCCCCTTATTTTCCTCATTCTCTCCTCGGATGCATCGGTAATGTCCTCTCCATTCAGCCTTATACTGCCCTTGACGACTTCAGCAGTTCCGGGTAACAGTTTCAGGACTGAATAACATGTGACTGATTTCCCACACCCTGTCTCACCAACCAGTCCAAATATTTCCCCGTCTTCAACAGTCAGGTCAACCCCATCCAGCGCCTTGACAACGCCATCATATGTCTCGAAATGCGTTTTCAACCCTTTGATTTCCAGCATCTAGCTCCTCTGTCTCGGGTCCAGAATATCACGCACACCGTCACCCAGCAGGTAGAAACCGAGCGCCCAGAGCGCGATGGCTAACCCCGGGAAGAAAAATGCCCACCATTCACCGGCCAGCAAATGCTCCTGGCCGAACGCGACGAGTTTTCCCCACTCCGCCAAATCGGCAGCACCTCCAAATCCAAGGAAGCCCAGCCCGGCCAGAGAAAGCACGATGCCACCCATATCCATTGTCGCAATAACGATTATTGAAGTCATACAATTGGGCAGTACATGCTTGAAAATAATCCTGAAATCCGAAGCACCTGCCGCCTTTGCTGCTTCCACATAAGGTAATTTTCTGATTCTCAGGGCTTCGGCTCTGATAATCCTCGTAAAACCAGGCCACCAAACTATGATTAGCGCATACATCAGATATTCTATCGACCTTTCGCCAGTAACTGCAATGATGGCCAGTGCCAGCACCAGTCCAGGTATAGCGATGAATACGTCGGTTATCCTCATTATGACGTCGTCCGCCCTGCCTCCATAGTAGCCCGAAATCACGCCGATAACGGCCGCAATAAACGTGCCAGTAACGACTACTTTAACTGCAACATCCAATGAGGTGCGGCTGCCCCAGACTATCCCATAGTAAATGTCGTACCCTCTGTTGGTGCTGCCCAGTACATAGCCATCCTCTTCTCCAGAATTACCTGTACATGAAAAATAGCATGGAGGTTGCAAATCAAAGTTATAGTCAAAATGCTCCTCCATTCTTTTCGGGTCTCTCTGGTCCTCTGCTGGAGGTGCCAGAATTGGTGCCAGCGCGGCCACGGCCAGGAAGAAAATCACAATCCACAATCCCAGGATTGTCAAGGGATTTCTCCTGACCTGATAGGCTGCCCTCCTGAATTCGTCTAGCTTAGGAGTTATCTCCAGTTTGATGTCATCCCAATTGCGAATAACATAGATTGAATAAAGCAGCAGTGAAAAATACACAATATTCATGAAAAAAGCGGAAAGAATGGACCACACCAGGAATATTGTACCTATGAACAGTGCTGGCAGCCACATATCACCTGGATTCTTCCATAGCCACGTAAATGTGAAATAAACTGCAAATCCCGTGCAGAAAAGAAGAGCTCCAGTTCCAAACCACACGCCCGCCTCGACATCGAAATAGCTTACAAGCAACATCAGTATAGAAAGTGAAACGACTGCAATCTCTCCCACTGACAAATGACCTCCCAGTTCTACTCGAGGGTCCAGGAATGCGTAGAGAATGTCTACAATCAGGTTTGCAAAAATGTAAAGCACGGCGGAGAACAAAGTATAGGCCAGGATTGCTGAAACGTCCAGGTTTCGCATCGCCAGAATGGCCCAGTATCCCAACCCCGGCCAAGTGAATACGGTTTCCGTCAGAACCGAGCCATTAATCAGTCCTGCAAAACCCATACCCAGAAGCGTTACCGTAGGAATCATCGCATTCGAAGCGCCGTGCTTCATGGTTACTTTGGTCCCGGACAATCCCTTGGATTTTGCCGTCCGTATGTAGTCCTGACCTAGCACGTCGAGCATGTTGCCTCGCATCAGTCGGATGGTAGTCGCCATCGAACCGTATGCCAGCACGGTAGCCGGCAGAATCATATGCTTCAGGGCATCCATGAAATGGGGTAGTGAACCCGCGGCCAAAGAATCAATAAGCAGAAAATTAGTCTTGATTTCGATTGGGTCACGCACATCCCAAAGAATTGGGTCATAACGATCACCCAGCGGTAGTAAATCCCATTGAAAAGAAACAACATATTTCAAGACAAGAGCGAGCCAAAAAATCGGGACTGCAGAGCCAAACAAAGCAAATAACCTAATGCCATGGTCTTCCCAGCGATTGTGGCGAACTGAGGAGAAAATACCGAGAGGAATAGCAGTCCCCACCGCAACCACAAATGCCAGGATTGACAACTCGAGAGTGGCAGCAAATTTTTCTCGGACGGCATCAGATACTGGCTGGTTGATTGTCTTTGAAAAACCCCACTCGAAAGTCATTATATTCCGCAAATACGTCACATACTGAACGCGGAGTGGTTCGTCCAGATTGTGCTTAATCCTCAGAGCCGCTGCCTGTTCTTCGGTAGTTTTCTCAGTTATGTACGGGGCCAGCGGGTCTCCCATCATGTGTGAGAGAGAGAAAGTAATCAGGGTGACGCCAAGCAGAACCGGGATGGTCAGGGCCAAACGCCTGACCACGTAAATCCAGAGCCTCACCGCTCGCCAGAGTATGTTTTACTTAAGGTAGATAGTGTACAGAATCAGTCCTTACTCAGCATGTAATAGAGGGTGCTGTGCATCATGTTGTGATACCAGCCATTAACCCATTCCCGCTCGAAATGGTAGCCAATACCTTGGCTCGCCCAGATATACAGTGCTTTTTCATGTTCCATATCTGCTAAATCATAGTACATGCCTGTCCGCAGAGAAGCGTCAGGCTCCGCTGCAGCTTCCATTATCAACGTATCAATCTCCTCATACCCAAAACTCAGATAGTGCGGAAAGTGACCATCGCTATGCAGGAAAGGGTGGGCATAGTTGTGCGGATCTGCATAATCAGGCGCCCAGCCTAGGAAAAACAGCGGTAATTCATGTGCACGCAATTTATCCAAGTAGTCAGGCCACTCTAGTCCTACAACCTCAATCTCGAACTTGGAGTTCAAGGATTCAACGCTGTTTTCAAGCAACAACAATGCATTCAGCCTTACGTCATTGCCCGAGTTGTAATAAGCTGTTAACGTGAAACCAGTGTCCCAGACTCCTGCAGCCTCGAAGTGCTCCTGGGCTTTGTTCAGATTAAAGTCATATGAAGGTCCACTCGGGTCATATCCAAGCAGTCCGTCCGGAATTGGCCCTGTAGGGCGGGTGCCGAAATTGTCCAGTATGTCCTCTATGTAGGAATCGTAGTCGAAGGCATAGCAAAATGCCTTTCGAATATCATCATCAGTGAAGAAATCGCTCGAAGGTGCTGTCCCTTGATAGTTTACGATATTGTGATTGAAACCTATAAAACTCATGCTGAGTGATTTCAACTGGTCTACATACTCAATGCCCTCGTAACCTAGAACCTGTTCTCTGTAACTTGGTTCCACGTAGGCAAAATCGGCCTTACCGCTTCTGAGTTCAAGGACCCTGGACGGCTGGTCGTTGTTCTTCTTGATGTAAACCGTCTTGATGAAGCCTAATGCGCTTATCCCCCAACTTCCACGCTCTGTGTCGCTCCAGCCTCTCCAGTAATTGGGGTAGTATTCCATCAGGACGTACTGCTCCCTGACCCATCTCCCGCCATGATCTGCATTCATCATGTACGGTCCAGTGCCCATTACTTCGTCCTGTATACCCATGCACTCCTGCCCAGGTACTGGAATTCCACAGCCTTTCTTGGTGACCCAATCCTTCGAGAGGATTGATGCTCCATTGTAGGCCATTATCGGCAGGAAACGGGGTGCGGACTGGTTCAGCCTGAACGTGACCGTCATCTGGTTAATTTTGATGATACTGTCTGCAATACCGTCTCCATCAGCATCCGTCTTGTCCAGAATTTCAGTATACATCCAGGCCGGGCCAGCAGCAAGGTCCATGGTTATCAGACGATTAATTGAAAACACGACATCATCCGCGTCCAGCATCGAGCCATCATGGAAAGTGATACCAGATCTGAGCTGGAAGGTATAGTTCAGGCCATCTGGAGAGACCAGGCCGTTCTGGACGGTGGGCACTTCCTCGGCCAGAATGGGGATTAGCTTGTCCGTCCGACTCCGGTCGTAAAACACCAGCGTCTCGTAGGTGTTGGTCAGGACTGCACCGCTGGCAGTGTCATACGCCTGCGCAGGGTCCAGGCTGGCTGGATCACCTATAGATACTATAGTCAGAACGTCGGGGTCGGGCGATTTTACGCTTGAAATTTCCTGGGGAATTACCCTGATAGTTTGGTACACTACATCTGTGAGGCCATTGGAGTTCGCAACCGTCAGCTTTACCAAGTAGTTGCCTACCGAACTGGAGCCTGTCAGGCCACTGCTAGAAGACCCAAACTTGTGTGTGACCACATCGCCTTCTGCGGTTCCCCCATCGCTGAACTCCCATAACCAGGACGTAATGTCATCCGTGGAAGTTGAATACCCATTTTCCGAATCACCAACCCAAGACCAGGAACCAGCACCATTCAACTCAATCTCAGTACCCGGAACCACCACTGAGGACTTAACCGAAATGATGGCGTGCGGTGTTCCGGAAGACTCTGCCACCTCCGGATGCAGAACTGTGATATAGGTGGGCCTGCGGTCGTTATTTCCGACCGCCCCATTGTTGTCCGTCACGGACAATGAAACAATGTACTCTCCAGAGTAGAAGTACTTGTGATTCTCAATTGAGCTAGTGCCTGTGTTTCCATCTCCGAAATCCCACTTGTAGCTGGTAATGGTCCCATCCTCGTCTAGAGATTCAGATGCGTCGAGTCGGATAGTGGAACCCAGCTCGATTACTTTCTGTCCCGAAGCGACTGTCACTACGGCCTGCGGATTGAGGTTCGAACCAACGCCACCGCCGCCATCACCGAAATCTAGGCAGCCGGCGGAAAGCAACAGCAGCACAGTCAATACAGCAGTTACATTATGATACATTCTACCTCACCACCATTCCTGCCTGACAGCCAGGGCAAGTTATGTTGAGCGGCCTCGTCTGGTCGTTAATCTGGAGCTGTGACTGACAGGCAGGGCACTGGATAAGTTGCGTTTCCGTAGGTTGCGTGGCTAGTGGAACTGGTTGCGTGGCTGGTGGAGCCATAGCAGGGGGAAATGCGACCGGGGCTGCGCCAGCTATCACTGGTGCCGCTGCCGGCGCGACAGGCGGGGCGGTCATGCCCCAGTCGTCATCGAGTCTTGTGCCGGGAGCAACGGCTTCATCCTTGCCGCCGCCCTTCCAAGCGCTGTAGCCACCAAAAACGAGCAGGAGTAGCCCAAGCGCTGTCAGCCCGCCAAACGCCAGTTCCGGCTGCGTTGAGTAGCGCGGCGCTACGGCGTCGGCGGGCAGGGCCCTGTCACTACTTTCACTGACGTCGTACCCCTCGGGAACCTCGTTGGAGGCATACTCTACTACCTCGAAGGTAATTACCACCTTGGAATCCGGGCCAAAGTCGGAGAGTAAATTTCCATCGAACCTGAAGCGGATGTCATCTTCGAAATCAGCGCCGATGCTTTCGAGCCATACACTGGTCTTGCCATCGTCATACTGAATGCGAGCAATAGTGTCGACAAGGATTACTGTGTCTCCCGCATCATATTCATTGTAGGTGTCAATTTCGTCTGAAGTTGTGATTTGCGCCTCAAACTCGCCGCCGTTCGATGCGAGCATTGTTGGGAAAACTAGGAACTCGCCTACCAAACCCAAGACAAGCAGTAGCAGGCCACCTATGACGAAGGGTCGTGCGGGCATCAATCTAGCGAGATTAAATATCGCTATAAAGATGCCCCCGTAGCCTTTACTACAGCTCTACCACCGACGATAAGGGGTGTTTGTTACCTGTGGCTGCGACTACTGATTAGCATTATCTATTAGCTTTTTGTGGGGAGCCCGCTAGGAGTCCGCTGCCGGGTCGGACATGGCTAATGCACTCACATTTTTCATTGCTGCCCGGTGGCAACCTGACTCACTCAATCAGTGTGGACTGCTGTTCATCCCGC
>NYZZ01000042.1 GCA_002687355.1 Methanobacteriota archaeon | reverse complement strand
CCACTCTGCCTCAAATGTAGCGCGCGTACCCACTCAGCCGGCAAGGGTGCGGGCTATCGCTGCCGCCCCTGTGGAATCAAGCTGCCAGTACCAGTACCAGAGGAGGTTGTACCGACGCTTGCGCCGGGCTGGTATGATCCGCCCGCGTCAGCGCGGCGGCATCTGATGCGCCCGGCACGATTGATGGAGGCGGAACCGGCAGACCAGCTCGGTTGTTTGTGGTACGGGAACGAGCCGGCAGAGGCGGTCCGGGTGGCAGCGGGTTCGCCAAGAAGCGTGCATCGAGCGCAGTGAAACAGGTGCATGAGTATGCCATGAACACCTCCAGATTTCTAGACGACCTATATATAAGACATTTCACTCGGAATCGAGCTTGAATCTCTAGCCGATTATCTGCTTCTTCAGTGACTGGAACTCTGCAGCAGTGATAATACCTGATTCGTGCAGCTCGCCCAGCTCCTTCAATCGTGCTAGCTTTGCTTCTGGTCCTGGTGACGCCGCTCCTTCTTGGGAGGCGGAAGAGATGGCATCGGTAAAGTCTGCCTCATCCCCGGGCCCGGCAGCTGTTTCAGGTTTGACAGACGTACCTACGGCATCTCCGCCCGCAGTCACCTTACCTCGCTTACGCGTTACTCTGCGAGGTCGTTTGTTTACCACTGCTTTTTTACGCGGTGGAGGCAGCGAGCCACCCAGTTCACCTACTAATTGTTCAGCTGATCTGCGCTTCTCGCTTCCAATGGCCCCCTCATCAATCAGTTCGCGCAGGATACGTGCCGCCATGGCCCCCTCCGAGCCGCCTGCAACTTGCGCCAGTTGCTGCGCTTCAGCACTGGCGTTAGCGCTCTTTGCAGTTTTCCGTTTCTTGCCGGCTGGCGTGTGTGCCGACTTTTTGCGTTGCACCTTGTTACGCTTGTCGAGCCCGCTAGCGACGCGATGCACCGTCCCGCCCCGACCGAATTTTTGCATAAGTTCCGCTCCGTCACCACCAACATTAGTAATGGGCGAGCCACACTTGAAGCACTTCTCAACCGTGTCGGCAACGGGGGTCCCACAAGTTCCGCAGTTTTTCATGAATTCGCAGTCGAGTTCTTGTTGCATTTAACCTTATATGCTCCACGAAAACATCAGGTCTGATGGCTCGCTTCTCTCTGATGCGCGACGAAGAAATGAAGCTGAAGCTTCAGCCACACCCGCTCTCGTTCTTACACCTCTACTTAATTTTCTTGCTTTTGTTAGTGTGGGCTTTTGTCATCTACCGCTTTTTCAGCCAGAACTGGTTCAGTCGTGTGCCGTTCTACGACTTCCTGATTGGCATTCCTGTAGTTAATGAGGTGGTCGCTGCGGCCATAATCTGGGCTCTGGCACTGCTGGTCATTGGCTTTGCGGCACGCTACCTGTTCCTAGAGAACGGCGGCCGCGATATTTTCCGACTCTACGGTGGACTGGCGCTCTTTGGCATTGGGGCAATGATACTGCACCTTCGGACAGAGGGTGACACGATGGCGTTTGGCCGCTGGTTCATCCCGCTGCTGACGCTATTGGTTGGCGGGGGTGGAATAGTTCTTGTCAATCAGTATCGCCGGAGTTTTACCTACTACCTAACTGATATCCGTATCGCGATGCACCAGGATTTCCTTGGGATAAGCAAGGATGAGCGGCAGGTGCGCTACAATCACATCGAAGACATTAAGCTCAAGCAATCCATCTTCGGCCGTATATTTGGCTTCGGCACTGTCGTGCCGGTAACTGGTTCCGGACTTGGAACCGGGACTGACGAGGCGATGATGATTGCCGCAGTGGGTGGCGAGGCTAAGGGCTTCGCTGCTGGTATGGCGGCCGGTAGCCGCCGCTCATCACGCCGTGCGAGCGACGACCCACGTGACACACTCTATGGTGTTCCCGACCCGGGGCGCGTGCGTGACCTCATCGCGCAGAATATCCAAGACGATACTGGTGTCGAGCATCTGAAGCGCATCGAACACCTGCTCGGAAAAGATTAAGCGCTGCGTAACGCCACGCTTGCTTCTGACAGCATTTCGCTGGCAAGTGCAAAATCATCTGTCCAGCGCTCTGGCACATTAGCACTGGCCGGGAATACTACCGCACTGACGCCTGCCTGTATCAGAGATCTCGAACAGCGGGTGCAGGGTGGCCATGTCACGTAGACCGTGCACCCCTTGAGCGAGATACCAATGCGCGCCGCGTGCATGATGGCGTTCTCCTCGGCGTGACAGATGAGGGGGTATTTTCGTTCGCGGTTGTTGAGTCGAGCCTCAGTGTCCGCGATGCCACGCGGTAGCCCGTTGAATCCAGTGCTGCGTACCTCACGGTCTGGACCAACGATAACGCAACCCACTTGCGTCGAAGGATCCTTGCTCCAGGCGGCAATATGAGCCGCCAGACCAAGAAACCGTCCGTCCCAGTCGGCCATCCCTCCGGCATCGGGGTGGAGCAGTTATACCTGTTCCCGGCTCGTCACCCCGACTTGTGGGCAGCTAGCTCCAGCGAAGCAGCGTGAACAGCGTGGTTTGCGCGCGTCGCAGACCCCCCGTCCGTGCCAAATTAGTCGATCTGACCACTCAATCCAGTCACTTTGCGGCAGTAGCGTCATCAGGTCGCGTTCGACTGCTTCTGGGGAGTTGCCGCGTGATAAGCCGAGCCGCCTCGTCAGTCGGTGGACATGCGTATATACGACGACACCCTCGGCAATGGACCATACAACGCCCAGCACTACTGAGGCAGTCTTGCGCCCGACGCCCGGCAGCGTGATAAGTTCATCTAGAGTACACGGCACTTTTCCACCATGATGCTCGATGATAGCGCTACAGGCACCGATTATGTGTCGCGCCTTTGCGTTAAAAAAGCCAGTTGAGTGAATATCCTTCCCGAGTTTTTCGACGGAGGTTGAGGCGAATGCCGCTACATCAGGATACTTACGGAACAAATCAGGCGTGACCATGTTTACCCGTTTGTCGGTGCACTGCGCGCTTAGAATGGTGGCGACTAGTAGTTGTAATGGGTTATGGTGAATCAGCGCACACTCAGCCAGTGGGTATTCTCTCCGCAGTCCCTGGAGCACTTCCTGCGCCCGTGCGGCTTTTTGTTTCTGCGATTCGCGTCCGTGTGATCTGGCCACGTTCAGGAGCGATTGAAGCGCGCTTTGCGCTTCTCGAGAAAGGCCGCAACGCCTTCTTTCCCGTCGGATGAGTTGAAGCATTCAACGAACAGTTCTTGCTCCTTTTGCAGTCCATCTTCCAATGGCATCCCGTTGCGTGTTGCATGCTTGATTCGCTCGGTGGCGAACGCTGCTTTCGATGCGATTTGCTCCGCCAGCTCAGTTGTGCGTGCTTCTAATTCGTCGGCAGGCCATACGAAGTTGATGATACCGTAGCGCTCAGCCTCTGCGGCGTCAATCATCCTCCCAGTGAGCATTAGCTCCAGCGCCCTTCCCTCTCCGACAAGTCGCGGCAGCCGCTGTGTACCGCCGGCACCGGGAAGGATGCCGAGATTAATTTCCGGCTGTCCGAAGCGCGCTCGCTCGCTCGCTACCCGTAAGTCGCATGCCATCGCCAGTTCCATCCCACCGCCGAGGCAGAAGCCATCAATCATAGCGATAATTGGAGTTGGACAAGTGGCAGCGACCTCAGTCATATACCATTCGTTGCGCATTTCCGCTAAATCTAGCTCGCCGCTGGCAGCAAATTCGGCCAAGTCGGCACCAGCAATGAATGATTTCTCGCCCGCACCGGTGAGGATGATGGCCCGTACGTCGGAGTCACTACCGAACTGTTCAAACGCCTCAACAATCGCATTGCGCGTTGCTGAGTTCATTGCGTTGAGTTGTTTGGGTCGGTTGACCGTGACGCGACCAATATTGCCATCCTTGGAAACGATAACTTCATTCCCCATGCAATGCAGAACAGGGAGCCGGTTAAGTCATTTGGCAAACGCCTCTATCGGCAGATAGTTATCGACCAGCTGCGCAGCTATATGGGACTGACGCTCAGTCCGGTGGCTGCCCGTGGGCGCCGCAGCCGGGGCAGTTTTCGTAGGCGCTGCCTTCTGGTGTGAAGACAGTCCCGCAACCGAGGCACGTCAAGTCCCCGTCAGCACGTCCGAAAGGCGATTTTTCGCCAGACTGAGGTATGGCAGTCACCTGTTCTGGCGCAGTGCGATAGCCCCACCACCAGGCGCCACCTCCCAGTGCCGCTACCATTAGTCCAATCGCGACCAGCGGTAGCAGCGGTAGCTTATCAGCGTCCTCCGAGGTTGTAGTTGTTGCCGACTCAATGACCGACAGGTCTAGTGTCGTTTCCACCGGCGGTGCAGTCATGCCCATGCGGTCGACCGCGACGACGCGGTAGCGGTAGACGCTCCCCTCAGCAGGTGTGTCAGCCAGGTATTCCTGACCGGGAGCAAGCGTCGCCAGTAGTTCATCGCTGGCGTTGCCGGCGGCGCGATAGACTTCGTATGCCACCACATCATTCGATGGCGAAGGCAGGAAGAGCAGGTTCACGCCACCACCAGCGACTTTAGTCACCTGTAGCCCTCGCGCTGGCTCTGGCGCAGAGCGGTCGACAAGTGTCCCAGCGTCGTAGCCGACCCAGGTCACACTCAGGATTTCGCCCACATCTGGAACATACCCCTTTCTTCCGTCGCCGAAGTGGAGTGTACCGGACGCGGCGTCAAGGTAATACGATTCAGGGAAGAGTGCTTCCGGGTCGGTCGCAAACGAAAGCAGGCTGCCGCTGCCGCTGTGCACAGTGACCACTACTCCCAGCATGTCATTGACTGGTGGGAGTGGCAGCTGAAACCACTGGTTGGAGCTGCCGTTGCCGGCGTAGCTGGCGGTTAACTGCTCTCGGTCACCCCAATTGCCTGTCGCATCGACAGGTGTCAGTCGGAAGAAGTAGTGGTAGCCATCATCGACAGTCAGATTGTACGGCTGCGATAGGTTAAAGCTACCGAGCGACAGCCACACCCAGTGGGTACTCAGTTCCTCCCCTTCGTTGATTTTCGCATATGTTAGTTCGTAGCTGACCATGTCCTCTGTCAGTCCGTCTGGTAGCAGTGTAATTTGTGTTGCCCCCGTTAGTGCAGATAGTGAGTGCAACGTCCCCGTCGGGGGAGCAGTGTCAATGATGACGGTATGTTCCGCCGCCGGACCACTGTTGCCCGCCCCGTCCGTTGCAATCACTCGGAAGCGATATTCCCCGTCCTGCGGTGCGTAGAAGTCGTAGCGAGTATCGACCGTTCCACTGCGAAGCGTTTGCCAGTCGTTGCCATTGCTCACCAGCAGGTCGTAGCCAGCGACGTCATTCGCGTTCGAGGACCAGCGCAGGTCAAGTGCCGACTGGTTAAGCCTCATCCCCTCCGACGTGGCGACTATTCCGGATGTGCCGGGCGGCGAGTAATTGACAGTCAGCTCGACCGGTGGCGCAGTTAGGTCAACAATCACCATGCGATGGCAATCGTCCTCGGATAACTGCCGATTCCCTTCGTCATCGATACCTTCAGTCTGGAAACAGAATATGCGCCCATCAACACCTAAATCGAACTGCACAGCTTCCATCTCGTTCGCGAAGGTTCCCAGCTCGGTCCAGTTGGTCCAGCCTCCGTCGCCGTCGTGCCAGCGATAATTGATTACAACTTCGACGGTATCGTTGCCGAACTGTTCTTCCTCCTTGTACCAGTCAGCCACATACCATCCAATCGGGAAGCTGGAACTGTTTACCATCAGCCCTGTCTCGTTCAGGACAAATACTTGCGGCGGCAGATAGTCGGGTGGGACGTAGAGCCGCACTGTCAGGTTCACCCATTGCTCCAAGACATCGGTGGCGTCGCGTGAAACGGCAGTGACGTTGAGACCACCGCGCGCTCCCTCAATGATATCGGCTGCCAAGGAGATGTTTATGGACATGCTCCCTGTCTCGGAAACACCGACCGATAGTGAGGTGGTCCAGTTTAGGAGAGTGAAATTAGTAGTGTCGTTCAGGCTCACCTGCAGGTCGTAAGTATCGACGATGTTGCCCAGATTGTGCACCCAGATTTCCCAGGTGTAGAGCTCACCAGCATCAAGTTCCTTGTTGCTACCTGGCGCCTGAAGTTCGAATTTGTAGCTCGGCAGAACCTCCATTTCCAGCTCCAGTGGCAGCGGAACAAAATCCCAAGCGGCAGAACGGGAGAAAACGGCTTCCAGTTCTTCATCGAACCATTGAGTGTTCCCGGTTTCCCGCACTACAGACGCCAGAACGTTTTCACCCTCTTGTAGGAGTCCGGACCCGACTAGCGCTTCGTCGTTCCAGTAATTGGCTGAATGACCCTGTCCATCACGCATGTCATCGAATACTATCTGACTGTTGAGGTAGTAGGTGCCGTAGTTGTTTGCAGCAGTATTCAGGCTCAGGCTGCCTCCCTCGTAGGCCGAGAGATTATCGATGGTGAATATGTGGCGGAAGTAGGCGTAGCTGTTGCCCGCCCAGACGGTGTTATTGTCCACGTTCCCCACGTCGCTATCTCCGAATGGTGCTGGATCAAGGCTCCAGTTGTCATCATAGTCAAAATCAAGTTCGGTCCAGCTGGTATCGCATTGATAACCCGGGTCGCCCGGCTCGATACCATCATCGCTGTCGTCGGTGCATTGGTAGAGCTGCGTACTACTGCTGTTGGAGTGGGCCCACCACCATTCAGTATCGTTGTCGCGACCACTCAGTACCACTATGTTCTTGATTTCACTGTAATACTGGGACCTGGCAGTCAGAGCCATGGAGTAATTGCCGGCCAGGGTCTCCGAATCCGGGACTACGTCAAGGGTCACGTTCCCGCTCTCACCAGGTTGGAGATGAATCACGTTCGGGGTGACAGTTACATCCCAATTATAGTAGGCTCCTGAAATCTGGATGGTAAAGTTGTCCTCCACATCACCTTCGTTAGTGAGATTCAGCTCGAACCT
>NYZZ01000041.1 GCA_002687355.1 Methanobacteriota archaeon | reverse complement strand
CCTGAGCCAGCGCAGCGGGCGTTGTCGGAGCTTCGAGCGCTGGCAGTCGCGGCACTTCCCACGCTGTTTCAATCTCGACTGTATCTATTCCATCGAGTGTTAGCAGTGCCTCACGGCACTTACCTGCCAGCTCTTCGCCGTGCGGGGACGCGGGCGATGGCAGGCGCAGCGTGAAGCGCACACGATTGCCACTGCTGGTCAGCCCGTGAACGTAGCCTAGGCTGACGATGTCTCTCCTCAGTAGCGGGTCCTTAATGGTTCGCAGCGCTTCTTCGGCTTCCATGAGAGATGCCACGGAGTCATCACTGTATTTGGAGTTTTTCTTCAAAAAAGTGGTTGACGGCGAACCCGGATTCCCGTGGGCTCGCGCACCACAGTACCGCCGGGAACGCTGGTGGGCTTAACTTCCGTGTTCGGAATGGGAACGGGTGAACCCCACCGCTATGGCCGTCAGACCGCTGGCTCGACCTTGGGGGGGTATTTAGAATTTAGCGCCTGCCAGCCGTTTCAAGCTTCTATGGCCGCTTTGCGCACCTGCCGGATGCGTTCGGACGCTTCGCGACGAGCAACGCGTTCCTGCCGCCGCGACTCCACGCGCTCTGTGATGAGTTTTATGTACATCGCGTCGTGCTCCATCAACGGCGAGTCGGAAATCATAATCACATCGTAGTTGTTCTCGAGGATTACCTCGGCTAGGTGTTCGAACTTGATTTCACCTTTTTTGACCGGTGCATAGTGTCGCTCGTTGCCGTCAGGGTCGAATTCGACCCCCGAAAAGTGGCAGTAAAATTTCTGGAGTCGTAGATTGGTTTCAAAAAAGTCAAATACCTTCTTGAAGCTTTCACGGTCGTTGAGCCAGCGGCTACCGCGCGCGTGGAGGTGCGCCCAGTTTATGATTGGAACCAGCCCGCGTACTCGCTGGCAGAGTTCGGTGATTTCGCGCAGTGTGCCGAACAGGTCCGGTCGCCCCGTCAGTTCGACGCCAATCCTCGGGCGGTAGTTGCGCTGCAGGTAGTAATTGCGCAACTCTCGAAACATTGGCACTAGCATCTCGATTGCTTCTCGCGAGGAATAATCATGGTATGGACCAATGTGGGTGACAATGGTCCGAGCACCAATTTGTGAGCCGATTTCGCCGGCGAACTGCAGGAATTTGCTCGACTTGTTGCGCATGTAGCCGTTACCGAGGAAATCCATGTAGTAAGGCGCGTGAATCGCCATGTAGATATCGAGTGAGTGAGCAATCTCACCCAGTTCTTCGAAATCGTCCAGTTCATTCACAGCCTTACCGCGCACCAGCTGGATTTCCATTGCGTGCAGCCCTAGCGCATGAATGTCCTCAATTCCATCGCGGATAGTACGTCCCTTGCACGAGAGAGGTATCCCTGCTGGCCCGAAGCGAATCATACTTTGGCCTGCAAACCGGGGTTCTATTTTACCTGTTGGCCGTTTTATAACGGAGCGTTAACTGCCGCGGCCGTGAGCAAACCAGAGCGGGAAGGAAAGTGGCAGCAACGCTGGGCAGACGCACAGATTTTCGAGGCTGAGCCCAATCCACAACAGGAGAAATACTTCGTCAATTTCCCGTACCCCTACGTCAACGGCTACCCACATTTAGGACACGGCTTTACTCTGCTACGCGCCGAGATGATGGCGCGCTACCAGCGCATGCGCGGGCGCAATGTGCTGTGGCCCTTTGCGTTCCACTGTACAGGTACACCTATTGCGGCAGCGGCGCAGCGTGTTGCCGAGCAGGAGCCGAGTCAATTGCGGGCGTTGGAGCAGATGGGGATCACTGGCACGCTGGCTAAGTCACTGGCAGAGCCGCAAGCGTGGTTCGAGCACTTTCCTAAGCGCTTCCAGCAAGATTTAGAGTCACTGGGACTGGCAGTCGACTGGCGACGCAGCTTCATCACCACTGACCAGAACCCGGCTTACGACGCTTTCATCCGTTGGCAGTTCAACCGCCTGCGCGAAGGAAACTACCTGCGCAAGGGCTCATTCCCAGTAGTTTGGTGCTCCGAGCGCGAGACGGTGGTTGGCGACCACGACCGCGTCTCTGGTGAAGGTGAGACGCCGCAGGAATACTGCCTGCTCAAATTTCGGGGTGACGCTGGTACGCTGGTCGCCGCAACACTGCGACCCGAGACGGTTTTCGGACAGACCAATCTGTGGGTCGACGGCAGCGGTACCTACGCGAAAGTACGGGTGGATGGAGAGGAGTGGATTTGCTCTGAACAAATGCCGGACAAGTTGCGGCTGCAAGGCCACGATGTGGAGGTGCTAGGCACGATTGCCGGCCGTGAGTTGATTGGCCAACGGTATGTGCCACCTGGTATTGACCGTGAGCTCATTGTTCTGCCGGCCGATTTCTGTGACGCTGCTATCGGCTCTGGTATTGTAACGTCAGTTCCGAGCGACGCGCCAGACGACTGGCAGGGATTAGCTGATCTGCAAGAATCTGTGGAGCTCTGCGCGGAGTGGAATCTTGACCATAACTATATAAAAGAAATCGAGCCGCTTGCTATCATTGATTCGGGTGAACTCGGCACTGTTCCGGCTCCTGCACTCTGCCGCCAGATGGGTGTGCGCGACCAACATGACCGCGCTCGGCTGGAAGAGGCAAAGCAGCAGCTCTACTTGCACAGCTTCCAACATGGCACGATGCTAGACTCGGTCGGCATGAAGTGTGCTGGACTACCGGTGGACGCTGCGCGCGAGAAGGTGCGCGCAACGCTCATCTCTAGCGGTGACGCCGTACGCTACTACGAGCTGACCGGCCCCGCACGTAGTCGCTGGCTCACTGACTGCACCGTCAAAATTGTGGAGGATCAGTGGTTCCTGAAATACGACGATAGTGACTGGACTGCGCGTACCCGCAAAGCGCTAGATTCTATGGAGCTCTTCCCGAAAAAGGCGCGCGCACAATTCGAGTACGTACTAGACTGGCTACGCGACTGGGCCTGTGCGCGTGAGCACGGCCTGGGCACGCGACTGCCGTGGAATGATAAGTGGGTCATTGAATCACTGAGCGATTCGACCATCTACATGGCTTACTACACTGTCGCGCATCATGTCAATTCCCTACCGGTCGAGAAATTAAGCGAGGAACTTTTCGAGGCACTCTTTGGTGACGGCGACCCTACAGCAGTGCCCAACGTCGACGCCGAACAGGTTGCCGCCTGGCGTGACGAATTCGAATATTGGTATCCTTACGACTTACGTGTGAGCGGCAAGGATCTTATCCAGAACCACCTTTCTTTCAGCCTGTTCAATCACACTGCCGTCTTCCCTCCAGCGAAGTGGCCACGCGGTTTCGCGGTCAACGGCTGGGTACTGGTCGACGGCGAGAAAATGTCAAAATCTCGCGGTAATTTCTACACTATCCGACAGCTGATTGACCGCTACGGTGCTGATGCGACCCGTTTAACGCTCTGCAATTCCGGTGAAGGCCTGGACGATCCTAACTGGGAGGGGAGCTTCGCTGACACTGCTGGACGTAAGCTGGAGCGCTGGCTGCGCTTTGTCACCGAAAACGCTGGTGGTGGACGCGACGAGCCACACCCTGTCGATGACTGGTTTGCAGCTACACTCTCACAGGCAGTCCACGACGCAGGTCGTGCGTGCGACCGGATGCGATTCCGCACGGCTATGCGTCATCTTTTCTTCGAACTACCACACCACTATCGTTGGTACCTGCGCCGCTGCGGTGAGCCTCATCGCGAATTGCTGCACGACTACCTTTCAACCGTTACGCGTGGGCTGGCGCCGATCGTTCCGCACTTGGCCGAGGAGGCATGGGAAGTGCTGGACGGCAACGGCTTCGTCAGCACTGCATCGTACCCCGATGGCAAGCCGGCGCCCGATAAACTGTTACGAGGCGAGGCGCTGATCCAGCGCACGCACGCTGATATCGAAGCCATTCTGAAGGTAGCGCACATCGAGTCGCCGCAGACAATTACGTTGCTAGTCACACCCGACTGGAAGTGGCAGGCTGTCGGCATCGCCGCTGAATTGGCAGACGAGCGTGGCCGCGTCGAGATGCAGCATCTGATGAAGATGGCTAGGTCTGCGTTGCCCACCGAAGCTCGCAAAGAGGCAGCTAGCTTCTTGAAACAGTGGACACTGAAGGAAATCCCCACCCTAGGACCGGGCTGGGCTGCGCGCTATACAGAGAGGCTAGACGAGACTGTAGTGCTGGAGCAGGCGGCAGATTTCCTTACTGATGCGTTCGACTGCCGCGTTATAATTGCCGCTGCGGGAGATGCAAAAGACGAAGCTACCAGCAAAGCCCGCCAAGCGGCTCCATTGCGCCCCGCTATCTTCGTCAAATAGCGACCGTCTCTCGTCGAGAACACGATTGGAATCCTTATATACAGCCCCCGACTCGGCCGGCTCCCGGGTTTTCAGCCGGGAGTGATCAATATGACTCAACAGCGTCATTCGCTATACGCCCTGCTAGCCACTGCCATGTTGCTCTCCGGAGCCTTGGTGGGGATTATGTTTGCTCCTTCCGCGAGTGGAGAGGAGCACGACATCAATGGTTCCGTGCTGGCTGACGGCACTTGGCTTGTAGGTGCCACAGTCACTGCATTCAACACTGCCGATGGCGACGTCACAGATTCCACCACTGATGCAGGTGGTTGGTACAGTCTAGATAATCTCGAGGCGGGCGATTACAAAATCGGCTATGAAATGGACGGCTACTTGACTGTAGTGAATGATTTTAGCGTTGATAGCAGCGGTAGTATAGATGACGTAATACTTACGGCCACTACAAGTGGTACTACCGACTTTGCAGGCAACGTTACCGATGGTACTTCTGGAATTGAAGATGCTACTGTCATACTGTCGGGCGCGGCCCCCAGTGATGGCTGGTGGGGCAGCAGTTATACTACAGGGTATGAGCGCGAGACCACTACTGATGCCGACGGAAACTACAGCTTCAGTGGGCTCCCTGATGAATCTTTTACAGTCCATGTCACAGCGGACGGTTACTACTCTTCGCGCGGTATCGATTCAGCAGTAGAGCTCACGGCAATCAACGATGACAATCTGAAATATGTGCGTGTTCTTGACGGGGATGGTAACACTCTGCGCGATGCAGAGGTCATGCTTTACGAGGCACACACCACCACGTGGACCTCAGCTCAAAAACTGGGCGCCGCAACGCATGTCGTGCGCCCTAGTGCAGAATCTAACTACAATTACATCTTCGCGTTCCACCAAAACTACGCGACTGGCGTAATCGTGCCTGACGATAGCGTTGACGCAAACTTGGAAATTGCACTTGAGCCAAGTTCAACTGCGACTAAGGTTGCGACGCTGATGGGTGTTCCGGCTGTTAGCTCGACTATCCCAGTCATGGACGTCAACGGGATTACTGTACTGCTACAGCTCAACCCTGGCCCGACGGCGAATATAGCCGTCACCAGCGCGACTACCCTTTTCGATGACGTGCATGTCGTTGCGGTGGACGAGGAGGTCAGCTTCTCGGCAGCTGGATCGAGCGGAGCGGTTGGTTTGACTCAGTACGAGTGGACCTTCGGCAACGCCAGTACCTATTACGAGGTCGAACGCAATCACACCTGGGACGCAGCGGGCAGCTACATCGTAAACCTGACCGCCATGGACCAGTACGACGCAGTCGATGCCACCAGCCTGACGGTACTAGTCGATGGTAGCGCTCCAGCGCCTGCTTTCGATATCCTAGTCAAGGGCACTATCGCCTCGACCGATCCGGGCGAGCCATACAACGGCACCAATGTCGATGAGTTGTTCTCCGACGACGAAGCGACCGGCTCGACGCTGGTGTTTAACGGCTCTGGATCAAGCGATGGTCAATCGTACATCAGCAGTTGGGAGTGGGATTTTGGCGACAACACCACCAATAGTGGCGAAGTGGTCAACAAGCAGTATCTCGACCCGGGTGACTATCAGGTCTCGCTGAGCACCACCGACGCAGCTGGAAACTCTGCTAGCGTCGTGCAGACTGTCCACGTCAACGACATTACTCGCCCCGCGCCTGCCTTCACCTACTACGAGGCCGGAAGTGAAAGCTTCAATGAGTCTGCTGTTGAGAATATAGTTACTACTTTCAACGCCAACCTAACTCTAGACAACTATGACACGCACGAACAGCTAACGTTCCATTGGGATTTTGGTGACGGTGTCAATGGCAGTGGAATGCAGCCAGACCATATTTACGATGCTGCACGCGATGAGGGCTACAGCGTGCTGCTAACAGTCACTGACCGCGCCGGCAACTCAGATGTGGCGGTGCGCACCGTGATGGTAGGCAAACAGCTGCGGCCTAATTTGGGAATCGCCCAAATCAATTTCTCGAACGATGCGCCGACTGAAGGTGATAGCATACTAATCAGTGCTGAACTGAAGCTGTTCAACGAGAACATCACTCAGAACTTCAGTGTAGCATTTTACTACGACTTGGCTGACACAGCGCACCTGATTGCCAACGTTACTGTTGACGGCTCTACGTTAGTGGCTGGCATCGAGAACACACACGTAGTTGAGGCGACCTGGAGCAACCTCCCGTCGGGACAGCATACTGTTATCGTAGTCGCTGATTCTGGAAATGTAGTTGTAGAGGAGAAGGAAGAGAGCCAGCAAGTCAAACCACTGACCGTGGCCGTGAGTGACGATGGACGCGACTGGGTGTCAATCGCACTTATTGTGGCAGTAGTGGCGTCGACCTTTGGGGCACTGGGCTACATCTACCGCGAACGTATTTTCGGCAGCTGAAACTCAGCACATACTAGCTCCCAGCGTCTGGAACAACAGCGAGCGCTACAACTCCAACCCGGCGTGGTGGTCGTCCCTATAGATTATACTAATTTAGACCAGCGTAAATGCCCACGTATGACCCGCATCGCAACCCTGCCGTTAGCACTAATGCTGCTGACCACGGCACTAATCGGCTGTCTGGACGGAGCTGAACCGGTTGACACCAGTAAGCTGGAAGAAGGTACCAGCCAGAACAGCGCGGACATCGCCACGCTGAACGAGGATCTCAAGGCAATCTCCGACATCCTTGATACCGACCTTGCACTCATCGAGGCTCTTGACACGCGTATGGACGCGCTCGTGAACGAGAGCGAGGACAACACAACCAACGCGCAGATTGCCGAGCTACAGGAGGAACTCGATACCATCATCGATATCCTCGATGCCGACCTGCTGCTGATAGAGGCACTGGAGGCAAACCTGAGCGCGGGCGCAGACGACCTTAACGCAGCCGCAACAAACATCAGCACGGTCACAGCCGACCTGAATGCAGTCGAGACACAGCTCGCAGCTCTTGATGCGAGGGTCACGACACTCGAGACTGCGATCACGAATATCAACCAGATGCTCGACCAGCACACCACGCAAATCGCGCTGCTCGAAGCGGAGCACGCAGCCGATATCCAAGCGCTGGAGGAGGACCTCGCTAACGTCAACTCCTGCTATCTGGTGCCGTACGGCAAGTGCGAGGATGCCGAGATGGGAGGAATGAACTTGAGTGGGAAGGACCTGAGGTGGATTGACCTGCGCAACGCCAACCTGAGTGGCGCGAACCTGACGGATGCCAACCTGTATGGTGCGGACCTGTCAGGTGCGTACCTGACGGGTGCGGACCTGAAGTGGACTGACCTGATAGATGCTAAACTGAGGTTTGCGAACCTGTATGAGGCGAACCTGACGGAAGCCGTCTTGGCGTATGCAGACCTGACGGGAGCCGCCCTGTATGAGGCGGACCTGACGGAAGCCATCCTGTATTGTGCGGACCTGACGGATGCCAACCTGGAGGATGCGGATCTGGCGGGTGCGTACCTGGCGGGTGCGGACCTGACGGATGCCAACCTGTATGAGGCGGACCTGGCAGGAGCTTACTTGATATCCGCCAACCTGGCGGGCGCCGACATGCAGTATGCGGACCTCACAGGTGCCAACCTGAAGCATGCGGACCTCACGGATACGGACCTGTATCGGGCGGACCTGCATGGTGCCAACCTACAGTATACGGACCTGACGGAGGCCTGGCTGATGAATGCCGACCTGACGAATGCCTACCTGGAGGATGCGGACCTGACGAATGCTATGCTGGGGGATGCGAAGTTGACGAACACCTACCTGGTGGATGCGGACCTGACGGATGCCACTCTGTATCAGGCGAACCTGACGAGCGCCAACCTGGAGGATGCGGACCTGACGAATGCCAACCTATGGTATGCGGACCTGACGAGTGCCTACCTGGCGTATGCGGACCTGACGGGCGCCACCCTGAATGATGCGAACCTGACGGAGGCCAAACTGAGGTATGCGAAGCTGCAGTATGCGAACCTGGAGAATGCCTACCTGGAGGATGCGAACCTGACGGGCGCCGACATACAGTATGCGGACCTGACGGAGGCCTACTTGGTGGGTGCGGACCTGACGGAGGCCTACTTGGTGGGAGCTGACCTAACGGCAGCCAACCTGACAGGGGCCGACCTGGGGGGTGCAGATTTGTCAAATGCCCACCTAGAGGATGCGGACCTGACGGATGCCTGGCTGAAGTATGCGGACCTGAGGGAGGCCAACCTGGAGCATGCGAACTTGGCGGAGGCCGACCTGGAGGGTGCCCACCTGACAGGTGCCCACCTGAAGTATGCAAACCTGACGGAGGCCAACCTGTACGGTGCGGACCTGACGGATGCCGACCTTGATGATGCGAACCTGGCGAGCGCCAACCTGCAGTATGCGGACCTGACGGATGCCTACCTAGGGTATGCGGACCTGACGGATGCCTATCTGGCCTATGCGGATCTCACGGATGCCGACCTGAGGAATGCAAAGCTAACGGATGCCTACCTGAAGAATGCGGACCTGACGGATGCCTACCTGCAGTATGCGAACCTGACGGATGCCAACCTAGATTATGCAGACCTCACGAATGCCTACCTGGCTTATGCGACCCTGACGGATGCCAGCCTGTTTAGTGCGGACCTCACGGATGTCAGCCTGTATCAGGCGGATCTCACGGATGCCTACCTGTATAGTGCGGACCTCAAGTTCGCCAATTTCAATGGCGCCACCGTCACCGACGCTACCTTCACCAGTACCTACTGGCACCAGACTATCTGGACCGACGGCGACCGCTACGACTCGAACCAGGCGTGAGCGAGCCCGAATACCCTGTCAAAGTCGGCGACGAAACCTACGGGCCGATTCCCGCCTCTAGGCTGCGCGCCGACCTGGACAGCGGCAAGCTGTCGCACTCGGCACTGATCTGGGACGGAAAACGCTGGGTGCCAGCTGTTGCCCTACTGGCTGTGCCCGCCGACGTGTTTTCCAGTGATGGCGGGGCTAGTGACGAAGGCTGGAGCGGCGAACGTGGACGCTGGGCGGGCATGTCAGAAGACAAACGACCGCCACTGCCTGCTTCGCGTGCCTGGCCAGCTGTTGACCATCCGGGGCGATGGCTGATGCTCTATGGCGACGTGCTGGTACTAGACGGTGGCACGCCGACCGCGGGGGAGCTGCTGGACCGATTCGCAGGACGGGCGACCACCGGCGGTATCCCGGTCGACGGGCTGGTCAACGTCACGCTAGCGCCGGCGGGTGGTGCGGAAGGCCCAATTGCAGTTGAGGCGTGTGGTATCGAAGGAATGTATGAGGGATTCACGCTGCGGTGCCAGCTCTCGGTCGAGGATGCAGCGGAGCTACGGAGTGAGCTGGAGCGCGACGAAGTACGTGTTGTCAGCGGTTGAACCTTATTCAGAAATGCTTCTCTAATGTTGCCATTATCTGCGGCTTGGGTAGTGCACCGACCATCTGGTCGACTTTCTCGCCATCCTTGAAAAGCATCATTGTCGGGATGGACATGATACCGTGCTGCGACGCAACTCCCTGATTTTCATCGGTGTTCACCTTGGCGACAGTCACCTTGTCACCGTGCTCATCGGCGATTTCTTCCAGCACTGGTGCAACCATGCGGCAGGGGCCGCACCACGGTGCCCAGAAGTCCACCAGCACTAGCTGGTTATCTGCGATGGTTGACGCGAATGTGTCGTCTGTTACCTCAATTGCATTGCCCATATGATTCACTCCATTATCGGGCCCCTCTGGACCGCGGTGGGCGCGCCACTTAGGAGGTAGTTAAACGCTTTTGCGCCGGCTAGCCAGAGATAACCTGCCAGCCGTGCGCGACTGCTTGCGAAATCCGCTGTGGCGCGTGCGCCTCGCGTACCTGCAGTGCCGGCACAACGCCTCGCTCGGCAAGCGAGTGGGAGCAAGCGAACACACCGCCACCCAGCTCTGAGACTACCTGTAGTGCGGCCTGCGCCTCGCTGCTCGCTCCTTCAGCCAGCCACTCGACACCGTCACCCTGCAGCAGCACCGCAACACCGTGGTCGCCCAAGCCGGCCTGAGACTCAGCCAGGCGTAGCAATTCCAGCGCGTGTGCTGTGTTGGCAGGCCCGCTTAGCAACAGATAGAGAACGCCTTTGGAAGCCATTAATTCTGGACTATTATCTTGGCTGCTAGATCTCTGTCCAAAGATAATGAGGCATTCTCCGTTTCGACATCATAGCATTTGTCGTTAACCTTCTTGACTATAATCGTACGACCTGGAGACAGACCGGCCTGTTCCAAAGTTTCTGTCAGCTCGCTCTTTTCTAGAATTATGCGTACCTTGCCTGTTTTGCCTTCTCTAAAATTAGTTAATGGAAGGAAATCAGGTTCGGGTTCGGAATCAACGCTTATTTTCTTATTGATAATCTCTGAAGCGTTATCTGAATCAACACCTAAGAAATTACTCAAACGAGTCTCGACATCTCGGGTTAGAATGTGTTCCATTCTACAAGCAACCTCGGCGGCTTCTTCTTTTTCCACACCCAATATTTCAGTTAGAAATCGTTGAAGTATGTTGAATCTATATCCTATTACATCCGCTACATGTTGCCCCTGTTTAGTAAGAAAAACGCCGTGGTAGGCCTGATAATCAACAAGCCCTATCTCGCCTAAACGTTGAATCATCTCAGTTACAGATGCTGGCTTCAAATCAGTTTTCTGCGCCAAATCGGAGGTTCTAACACGCTTTCCATCCAAGGATAAATCATGGATATTCTTAATCATCATCTCAGCGCTTTCGGATAGAGCATCCATAACTGCCATGGCAGATTACAGATGGAGTCGTATAAAAAATTTAGGAAACCCTAAATAACTCATTTATCGTATTATATACAATATGATTTAGGGTGGCCTAAATTTTATATAGAGATGGTTTTTAGGTTGACCTAAATTGGACTGCCCTAAGTAATAGAGATGTGAAAAATGGACATGGAAGCGGGCTTTCTGATTGGATTTCGAGAAGCTCTCGAAGCTGCACTTATAATAGGTGTATTGGTTAGTCTACTGTATAGAACTGATAGAAAATTTATGGCCAAATGGGTCTGGGGTGGAGTCTTACTCGCGCTTGTAGCTAGCGTGTTAACTTGGCAAGCCTTCGAGGTCATTGTTGGTGAGTTCTCAAAGACGAATGAGGAGCTTTTTGAAGGTGTGCTGTATCTAATTGCCGCAGTACTGATTACCACTGTCATTCTGCACGTTATAGGACACGCGACTAGAGAAGTTCTAGAAAATAAAGCAGAAAAGGCGATTGAAACGCGTGAGGCATTTGGAATTGGCCTACTAGCCTTCATTTCAGTTTGGAGAGAAGGTGTTGAAACCGTCATTTTCATAGGTGCAGGAACGGAAAGTGGTGATGCCATTACGGGTCTATTCATTGGGATTGTGTTGGCCGTAATAATTGGATATGCACTCTTTGCTTCCACTAAGAATCTTGATATCAGATTCATGTTCAATCTGTCTACCTCATTACTAATTGGATTTGCAGCTTATCTTGTGATGAAATCTATACATGAGTTTGGTGAGATTGGATTTATGGGGATACCAGAAAGTTTTCCACTACAAGTGATCGGGGCGTCGGTATACTTGGTCATAGCCCATTTTGTTTCGGAAAAATATGGCGTTTCTTTGATAGAATCTGTAACAGGAACGTTCAAAGGAATAGGGGACCTGCTTGGTTTGCCAAAGAGATACGATACCTGACCTGCATCAGGCTGATTAACTGCTTGCGAATGCCCCGGTTCCAATGGGGCGTATCCGGCTGCTGGATGAACATACCGTAAACCGTATCGCCGCCGGCGAGGTCATCGAAAGGCCAGCGTCAGTGGTCAAGGAACTGGTCGAGAATGCGCTCGACGCCGGAGCCAGCCGCATCGCAGTGCGAGTCGAGGAGGGAGGTATTGCGCTGGTAAGCGTGCGCGATGACGGGTACGGTATGGAGCGCGAAGACGCGCTTCTCGCATTCCAGAAGCACGCCACTTCCAAAATCCGTGATTTTGACGATCTTCTTGCAGCGCCGACCGCTGGCTTCCGCGGCGAAGCGCTGGCGTCAATCGCCGCCGTAGCGCGGGTACGGCTTACTACCTGCGAACCTGATGCCAAGAACGGAACGCGCGTGCTAGTTGAGGACAACCGCGTTGAAGCTGTTGAGGACATTGCTGCACCAGCTGGCACCACGGTTGAGGTGGCTGAGCTGTTCCACGCGCTGCCGGCACGCGCCAAACACCTGAAGCGACCGGCAACCGAACTGCGACACATCATGCGCGCTGTAACGGTGCTCGCCATCGCCAATCCTGACGTCGGTTTCGAGCTGGTACATGGTGAACGCACGCTCATCGACGCTCCGCCAGGCGATATGCGCGAGCGTATTGGGGTGCTATTGGGGCGTGAGACTGCACGCGAACTGGTCGAACTCAATTTCGAATCATCGACACTCTCCATTGCAGGAATGCTCGCTAAGCCTGCCATCACCCTGCGGTCACCGCAGAAGCTTTTCCTGCACATCAATGCCCGCCCGGTGCAGGCACGTCCGCTAGCTTACGCAATTCGCGCCGCCTACGGAAACCTGCTGCACGAAGGGCATTTTCCCGTCGGCACTCTCTTCCTGACACTGCCGTCCGAGGATGTAGACGCTAACGTCCATCCCGCCAAACAAATGGTGCGGCTTGCGCGCGAAGACGCAGTCTGTTCAGCACTGCGTCAGGTGGTTGAGGAGGTGCTGCGGGAACAGGCGCTGGTACCACATTTAGAGCTGGGCGAACCTGTCCCCGCACTGTCGCATACTGCGACTGCAGGAGCAGCAGCCACTGCCGGTGACGTAGCAATGACTACCACGGCTGGAGTACAGGCACAACTGGCGGTAGAGCAGACTGACCAACCACTGTCGACAAGCAATCTGCCGGGAATGAGGCCACTAGAACTTCTCGACGACCGATATATAATAGCAAAAGGCTCGGATGGCGTCTATATTATTGACTTCCACGCCGCGCACGAGCGAGTGATGTACGAGCGATTGCGACTCCAGTCGCAATATCAGCGAGTAGGTACGCAAGAACTACTCGAACCGCTCAGTCTAGAGCTGTCGCGCGCCGAAAGCTCAGCGCTGGAACAGGTGCTACCGGAACTGGGCGAACTTGGATTCGCTATCGAACGCTTCGGCGCCAGCAGCTTCATCGTGCGCTCGGTCCCGGCACTGCTCGCTGGTGGTGGTCCACGACGCGTGCGTGAGGCGCTACAGGAAATCATTGAATCGGGCAGCATGAAGTCGGCGCAAGAACGGCATGAACGACTGCTCTACTCGATTGCGTGCCACTCAGCGCTGCGTGCTGGCGACAAGCTGACACTAGCGCAAATGGAGTTCGTAATTCGTGAGATGGCATCCATTCCCAACCCCTATGCTTGCGTCCATGGACGTCCGACGGTGATGACTATCACACCAGCGGAACTCGATCGCAAATTCAAGCGAACAGGATTTTAGAGGCGAGATAGCCGTTCAGCAATCACACCCATCGCAGTTGCGGTCTCCAATTCAACGCTGTGGCCGGTCAGCTCGAGGTGGAATTTAGATGCCTTGAGCAGCTTTCCCGGTAATCCTTGCGGGCCGACCCCCATCAGTAGGCAGAGCCGTCCTTCGAACGAATCAGGCGGTTCTGGCTTGGTCGGTTGCGGAGTCGTTGCGACCAACGTGCCAACCCATTTCCCTGGAACACCGCTGAACTGCCGTACCCGTTTCTCCGCAACAAGCGCGGCAAACCAGCTACCGCCATCAGCGTGTGATTCCTGCGCAACCCTGCGTGCCAGTATGGGCAAATCCATTTCGGGAAAATCGACCAGCGCCAGCTCGAACCCGAATCCGGCGCAGAGGGCTCCAGCACGTGCCAGCGTCCGCAAGTGCGGTCCCTTCAACCCTCCACGGTAGCCATTCCAAAGGCCAAGTGCATGCTTTCCCGCCGGGGTTGGCAGTTCAGCGACAACTGCGGGCGTAGTTTTTGCAGCCTTGCTGCTCAGTCGTTCCTGACCGCGTGCAAGAGTCTCAAGCACTTTTTGGCGTGTAGTATCATCATTGATTTCTCCAGCCAGTTTACTCCCCTCAGCCAGCCACTCCTGCGCTAGTGTGCGATTGCCCAGTCGGTGTACTGTGCCGGCGAGGGTGCCAAGCAACCGTGCAGCCTCATCTGGTGGGCGCTCTCGGGATGCATCAGTCAGTAGATTCAGCTCATCCTGTTCGGCGACCGAAGCCAGGTAGCGCAGCCCCTCTGCACCCGGACCGAGCGTGAGTGCCTGTTCCAACGGTGTCGGCGATACTGTGCGCTTTTTTCGCCGTAATTGCAGGTGCAGGTAGCCCAGTAGCCGCACCGCTTGCTGGCGTGGCAGCTGGGAGAGGTTCGCCATTACTGCTACTGGCTGCAAGTCACCCACCCAAGCGCGCAGTACTGGTTTGGCGGACGCCACTTCCTGTCCTGTATTGGCGAGTGCCAGCTCAAGCAAATCGTGCTGTAGTTTCGCTGGCAGTCGCGAAGCAGCTTCCTTGAGCACAGTCACTAGGGCTTCACCGTGCAGCGTTCGCAGGTGGACCATCAAAGCACGCATAGCTGGCGGGCGGTCTCTCGCAGAGCGCCAATCGGTGAGACCCTTCGCCAGCTCACCTACCAACTCGGCATGGCGCCACTCTTGTTCCACACGCTCGGCGGTGCTGAGCGCTTCGCGAACCAGCGATTGTGCCTGTCGCTGCGTGACGTCGTTGCGACTTGACAGCTCGAGCAGTGCCTGAGCTCGATAGTAGGGTTCAAGCGCGTGCGCCTGCTCAACTAGCCCTTCCATTGGCGCTCCCTGTCGCGAACGCCGTATCAGCGTGCGGTAGGCGGACGGCATGTGTTCGTGATGACGTGCCACGCGCGGCAAGACTCGTGTGGCTTAAGGTCGCCGGCCACGCTACTTATGGTGTGGTGCCATTTAGAGCGCGTGGAACTGTTCGAGCGGGAAACAGAGGTTGCTGCGCCAGTCGAAGAATTGTTTGCGTGGCACGAACGGCCCGGTGCCTTCGATCGGCTGGTACCGCCTTTCGACCCTGTAACGCTGCTGCGCCGTGAAGGCGACCTGCAGTCCGGGAGAGTTGAGCTGAAGGTGCGCGCACCTTTCCGCCGGCGCTGGGTCGCGCGCCACCACAGCTACGTTCGCCAGAGGAAATTCGTCGACACAATGGAACGAGGACCGTTTCGCCACTGGGAGCACACTCATCTCTTCGAACCTCTACGTCATGGGCGATCGCTACTACATGACTGTGTCGAATATGAAGCTCCATTCGGAGCGCTCGGTCGTGCCGTTGGTGGTGTTGATTATCGTGTGCACCAGCTCTTCGCCTACAGGCATCACGTCACGCGTCACGATGTTGAGGGGCACTATCGCTTGCCAGGAAAACTGCGTGTCGCGATTACCGGCGCCAGTGGACTTATCGGTTCGGCACTCACGCCATTCCTGACCTCGGGCGGCCACGCTGTGACCAATATGGTTCGCCGTGAACCGCGTAAAGGTGAGATCGAGTGGTCTCCGACGCAGCATTATGTCGGCCCATTGGAGGGGCATGATGCCATTGTGCATCTAGCGGGCGAAAACGTCGGCGCGCTTCTGCGCTGGTCGGCCGCCAAGCGTCGGCGCATCCACGAGAGTCGTATCGCCGGGACACGCCTACTTGCCGAGCACTTGGCTGCAATGATTGTTCCGCCGCGCACACTCATCTGCGCGTCGGCCGTCGGCTGGTATGGTGACCGTGGCGATGATGTGCTCGATGAAGATGAACCGGCGGGTGATGATTTCTTCGCTGAAGTGGTGCGTGACTGGGAGGCTGCTTGCGAACCTGCGGTGGCAGCCGGGATACGTGTCGTCAACTTACGTTTTGGAATTGTGCTCTCCCCGCAAGGCGGTGCGTTGCCGCGGATGCTGCCCCCGTTATTTGCACCGCTGAGTGCCGGCTCCATCGGTGGTGGACAGCAGTGGTGGTCGTGGATTGCGATGGATGACGCCATTGGTGCAATCCACCATGCACTCTGCGACCAGAGGATGCGCGGGCCACACAACGTCGTTACCGGGTCGGTGAGGCAACGTGACTTTGCCGCCACCGTTGGTCGTGTACTGCGGCGACCTGCTGTAATTCCACTACCGCGATTCGCCGTCAGCGGGGCAATGGGTGAGATGGGGAGACTCTTACTGCTCAGTAGCGCTCGCGTTTCGTCGGAACGGCTAATCGCAAGCGGCTACCGCTTTCGACTACCGAATCTGGAGGACGCTCTGAGGCACCTGCTGGGGCGGCGTGAATTCGAGACATGACTAGTCGTCTCGACGAACTGGACGCTCTGCGCGGGATTGCGCTGAGCATGATGCTAATCTCGAACTTTGTTAGCGACCTGAACTTCTTTGACATCATGGATGTTGCCGAAGGCAGTGGCTGGTGGTGGTTTTCGCGCCTGACAGCTGGGCTATTCGTTGCAGTCGCCGGTGTGGCAGCGTTCCTAGCCAACCGCAAAGGAAACACACACCAGGTACTGTACCGCTCATTGCGGCTTGCCGGCTGCGCCTACGCAATTACACTCGTTACATGGATTGCTATCCCACAGGCGTTTGTCCGCTTCGGTGTGCTGCACCTGCTAGCGCTGGCCGGACTGTTTGCGCTATTGATGCGGGGACGCACGTGGTTGGCGCTCCCCGTCGGGACAGTTTGCTTGCTGCTGCCGTGGCTAACACTGCCAGAAGGCGAGTGGCTTGGACTGCGCGGCTACGACTATGTGACAGTCGACTACTTTCCACTGAAGCCGTGGCTAGGAGTGTTCCTGCTTGCGTATTTTGCTGGCAGCTACACCTACGCCGAAAGTCGACCGCGGCTTCCATACGAATGGCCGGACGGACTGCTCTGGTTAGGTCGGCACACGTTGCCCATCTACCTGCTGCATCAGCCAATAATTGTGGGAATGCTACTGCTAGCCAACGCAATTTTGGCAGGGGAGCTGCTTCCATGAGTAGTGAGAGGCGAACTTCTTTATCCTGCCAGAATGGGCCCAACAGATGACGCCGACCTCCGAGCGGGGCTTCGCTCTGCTCACCGCGTTGCTCATGCTCTCGAGTCTAGCTTGGCTAGCGCTGCAAGAGGAAGAGCGCGGACTGCCAGTTGACTACGTCCCGGTTTGGAGCCGCATCTATGAGGATTACAACACTACAGGCGACTGGGGGCATGTGCTAGAACCAGGGCAGTATGGCCTGCTCGCGACAGAGAATGAATGGGGCTCAGTCCATGAGTTCATCTCAGTCGACCTGCCTGCCTCCGAACTGGGCGCGGCAACCGACCCTCTCTGCGTCAGCGGTCTTGATCCAGACAAGTGCCCACGCGTCTCACTCGCCTACTGGAGACCTGCAGTTCCTACGGGAGAACAGGTGCCAGTCATCGTCGAAATCGGCCCCTACTTTGGCGAGCAGGTAGTCAGCACCCCTGACATCACCGTGCCTGGGAGCTGGCTCGGCGCGAATATTATTAACAACATCCTGCCGCACGGTTTCGCCTTTGCACAGGTCTCGGTTTTTGGAACCGGTGCAAGCAACCACTGCATGGACCTGATGGGATACGCCGAGCAGCTAGGGGTCGACGCAGCGGTAACTTGGCTCGGCACCCAGGAATGGAGCAACGGTAATGTTGGCATCATCGGCAAGTCATACGATGGGTCGACTCAGTGGCAATCGGCGCAGTTCGGTAACCCGCACCTCAAAACTATCGTCCCCATCTCAGGTTTAATTGGCGTGCGTGAACTCATGTGGCGCAATGGCTCCTCCGAAGCACGGGCGCCATTCATGCATAATGTTGTTTACGGTGGATTTGGCACCGATGGCGATGACGAGGATTTGCAGAATGCGTGTCCGGACTATATTGCTGGACCAATCCACGGTGCTAATGGCTATGTCTTCGGCGGGAATGAGTTCCAAAATACGTTGGTTGAGGGCTACTGGGAGGAGCGCTACTTCCTGCCGGAAGTGCTCGAAAATTACGAAGGAAGCGTCTACATAGTACATGGTTTCCACGACTGGAACGTTGACCCGCATATGGCAATCCCGACGTTGAATATACTCAAGGATTACGGCATCGAAGCGAAGCTATTGATGGGGCAGTGGGACCACGATTATCCTGACCGGCCGACTTACCTGAGGGACCGCAGTGACCCGGGGCGTGGCTCGGAGGCGTTCCCGCAGATGGTGCGCTACGACTGGATGCAGGACTTGTTGGAGTGGTTTACCTGGTACCTGCGTGAGGAGGGTCCCAAGCCGAATATGTGGACAGAAATCCAAGACAACCACGGACAGTGGCGCGTCACCGACCGCTACCCACAGGCAGGCGCCGAGAAGCGCGAGTTCGCACTTGGTGAGGAACTAGTGCACCCAGGAGGTAGCCTACTAGTCTACCCTGGTAGTCAAGACGTAGTTTTCGAGACTGAAGCATTTGCGACAGAATTCCGTTTTGGCGGACTGCCTCAGCTACATGTTGATGTCACGCCTCAGGGTTCAGGTGGTCAGCTCTACGCGCTGTTGCAGGACTGCGACAGTGAAGGGTGCATTCATGTTGGCCACGCCATCATGGATCTGCGCTATCATGCTGGTGGCACTGACTATCAAGTCGTAGCGCCTGGTGTCACCATCAACGCGAAAATGGAATTTTTGGCAATGGACGTTGTTATCCCAGAAGGTCACACGCTAAGATTGAGCCTGCGCTCGACTGGAGATGACTACCTGCCTGCCTCAACCTCCGCCCCGGTTGAAATCGAACCCGGCGCCAGCAGCGTCCTGCGTGTCGACATCGTTGACCCGGACACGGAGCATTACTTCCTGCCGCCACAGTGCCGCCATCCGGCGTGTGTGGCGGAGTGAGCTTTATCCTCCAGAAGGCTAGCGGGGCAATGCTGAAGCCTTGCGCAGCTGCATTCCTGTTCCTGCTTCCTGCGCTGGCGGGCTGCCTTGATAGCGAGGAAATACAGCCTCTCTCAGCCGGGGATCTGACGGTCGCGCCGCAAGTATTGACGGGAGGCGAGTTTCAGCCACTAGTGCTGACTGCGGGACAGCCGATGGCAGTCTACGTGCCGTACCTGCTGCTAAACCCGGCGACCGGTTACATTCAGAATTCGACCGTTATCGACCTAGCGCTGGGCGAGACTGTGCAGTTGCAAATGCTTGCGCCGCCCCGCATTGATTCAGTCTACCTGTTCATCAGCGAGAGCGGCCGGCAGCACTGGCCGGCACGCGACCCAGGTGAAAGTTGGGAGATGTGGGTTGTACGGGGAATGCCTGCCGTGACAATGGTCGAGCGTGTCCCGCAAGAAACAGGGTTTGACGCCATCAATGCCTCAAGCGAGGACGGCGGCCGCGTCATCCCATTACGCGTGCCGGTCATGCGGCTACAATCTCCCGCGTATACTTTGGATGAAGGCAGTCGCTACGCGACGGGCGTCATTGATGGGCGTTCAGTGTTTAACACCATTCACATGCTCACTGATGATACTCCAGGGCTCCCACCAGACCTTGCTGAAGGATACCTCGACCGTTGGGCGGGGCAGGGCAACTCTGCCTACGAGGACGCAGCGCAGTTCCTGATTGGCGAGCTGGAATCGTACGGGCTGGATGTTCAGGCGCACCGCTTCCAATTCACCGATATCTTAGGCATGCAAAACCCGGAGGCATACAACATCTGCGGCTACCGCTATGGGACACTCTATCCTAACGAGTGGTTGGTCTTCGGCGCGCATTTCGACGTCGCCCCGCCGACCAACGCGGGTCTTCTCGATCCGCACGTTACTGGCAGCCGCAGCTACGGCACCCGCGTCGGCGCTTACGACAACACTGCCGGCACAAGTATGGTGCTGAACGTCGCCGAAGCAATGAGCGATTTCGCCAGTCGCCGCACGATGGTTTTCTGTCTCTGGTCGGGCGAGGAGGGAGGCAAGCGCGGCAGCGACTACTGGACCGAATACTACGTCAAGGGCGACCATCCCGAGGTCACCGTTACCAACTACGTTAACTTGGACATGGCGGGAGTCAACTGGCCTGGCGGAGGCGGTGCCCCGCACGGTGACCCTGATCCACAACCGGCAGAGAGCGGCTATCCCAAAGATTCGGAGGTGTGGCCATTGAGACTCTACATCGGTCCGTCGCTAGACCACAACGCAGTCAACCAGCCCGGAATGGTGCATCTGACGCGCTGGGTCGGCGCTGACGCCATCAACGTCTCGGCGCAGATGGACGTGCTGGTCGGCAACGAGAGCGACGATGCCGCGACTTGGAAATATGATGTCTGGCTGCGGCAGGAGCGCCCCGAAGTCATCGTCTACGAAGATACGACAGCGCGCAGCGACCACGCTAGCTTCCAAGACAACCTGGGCACCATCACCCTCGGCTACGGGGGGCTGGTTGACGGCTACTGGTGCTACCATCAGACCTGCGACACGCTCGAGGAGATGACTGAGTGGATGGACAATTCCGCCCCCGCCCGTCCTTACGGCAACAACGCTACGGGAGAAGAGAACATGGTCAATTCGCTGGACATCATCACTTGGTGGGCGCTCTACATGTTCTTCCACCTCGACGAGAAGCCCGTGCTTAACACGTATCTGGATTAGGTGACAACGCAGGCTAGTTTCGCTAGATTAAGAGACCTGAATAGCCATCAAATCAACCCAACACTTTTATATTTGTACATTTATACATATATATGGTTGGGCTGGCTCGATTCTTTAAGGCACTAAGCGACGAGAGAAGATTACGTATCGTAAGTGCTCTGCTCGAAGGTGAACAAGAGGCTGGATGGTTGGCAGTCGCGGCGGGTCGCGATCGTACGACAGTGTCGCGCCATCTACAGCTGCTGGTCGAAGCAGGTATTCTCCAACGGCGGCGCGACGGGCGGCGAGTTATCTATTCCATTGCCAGCGCAAGCATGGCAGGGCGGCTACGACGCGTCGGAATTGCACCACCCGTCACGCAGCCTGAATTGGAGGGACGCATTCGAGATTTCCTCACGGGCCAGTAATCGCTTGGCGCCATTGTTATAGCCAACGCGGACTGCCGCCCCACAATGCACGGTGACCCGCAAGCCATAGCTGAGGATGGCGAGCGACGGACGCAAGTCGTCGTAGCCATTACACTGGTGATGATGGTCGTTGAAATCGCCACCGGCCTATTCACAAACTCGATCGCTCTGCTCGCCGATGGCTGGCACATGGGAACCCACGCAGCTGCGCTGGGAATCACACTTTACGCCTACCATTTTACGCGTGTACACCCCGACATTGAGGAAGGTAGCGTACAGGCGAGCCGCGCTAATGCGCTGGGTGGCTTTGCGAGCGCTATCGTCCTTGGCATAGTAGCGCTATACATTGGATACGAGGCCTTCCTCCACTTTGTTGATCGGCCAGAAATAAACTATGGACAAGCGTTGCCGGTGGCAGTCATAGGACTGTTAGTCAACGGATGGTGCGCCTGGATCCTGGGACACGGTCACGGCGAGCATGGCCACACACACTCGCACGCGCACGCGCCACGTGATTATGGCCAGTGGAACCGGCTGGTGCAATCCTACGCTGAAGACTTCGAGTTCATCCTCTCCCGCATTGAGCACCTCTTTGCCAGTTCACAAGACATCGCAGACCTGAATCTACGCGGTGCCTACCTGCATGTGCTCGCTGACGCACTCGTTTCAGTCTTCGTTATCCTAGCACTGTTACTAGGGATGGTGTTCCCCGGCAGTGCCCTGGTATTCCTTGACCCGCTGGTCGGCATCATTGGTGGAGTTGTGATTGCGCGCTGGGCGCTCGGATTGATTCGCGATTCCAGTCGGGAACTACTCGGTCTGGAACATTGAAGATTTTGTTAAGCTTCAGCTTCCATCGCTGCCGTGTAAGACCCATAGCGCGCAGCGCCGTTTAGCTGTGCTCGATGCAGAAACGCTGCCTGTGCTGTAGTGCAGTTGGCCGAATCACCGCCCCACGCATAGAGTGCTGACTGCTGTAGCGCACGCCCGTAGGAGAAGGAAAGTTCCCACGGCCCACCACCCATCGCATTCATCGCGCTGAGGTGCGCTGTCGCCTCCGTCTCGGACTGGCCGCCGGAGAGGAACATGATGCCCGGCACCTCGGCCGGGGCCGTTGCCTTGAGGCAGCGCAGTGTCTCACTGGCAACTTTCTCTACGTCGGCGCGGTTGTCGGCGTCACTGGCAGAGTTGACCATACTAGGCTTGAGTAGTGTACCTGGCAAGTGCACCCCGCGGTCCGCGAGAGCCGCATAAACTGTGTTGAGCGTCCACTCACTGACTTCGTAGCAGCGCGCGATGGAATGAGTACCGTCCATCAGTACCTCTGGCTCGATAATCGGCACGAGACCGGCGCCCTGCGAAATACGGGCATAGTCAGCCAGCGCGTCTGCATTAGCCTGCACACACGCCGCGCTAGGGAGATTGTCACTTATAGTAATCACGGCGCGCCACTTGTCGAAGCGAGCGCCCAGCGTATAGTACTCAGTGCATCGCTCTGCTAGCCCATCAAGACCGGTGGTCAGCTTCTCGTCCGGTGCGCTATCCATAGAGTGCGCACCGCCATCAACCTTGATGCCAGGGATGACTCCTTTCGACTGCAGGATTTCAACCATACTGCGGTTGTTGCTGGCCGACTGCCGTAGCGTTTCGTCGAACAGGATAACACCGGAAATATAATTCTCCATTTCTGACGTGGTGAATAACGTCTCGCGGAATTCACGTCGTAGCCGCTCCTCGTTCGGCATCCCAATCTGCGACAGGCGCTTGCCCATTGTGGGGTTCGACTCATCAGCCGCCAAGATTCCCTTGCCTGGCGCCGCCAGTGCGTGAGCCGTTGCTTCGAGGGCTGCTCTGTCCATGTGTCCCGAGGCTCGCGCAGCTTAAGAGGCTGGCGCGTGCTCGTGTCGGATTATTTCGTCACGACCATCAGCTACCGTGATGATGCGGCTAGTCGTCACTGTCCCGCCTTCTCCGGCTTTGGGCCCGGGAAGCCAGCCGTCGCAGACGCCAGTCGCGACGAAAACTGCGTCGTCAGATGTGCAAAGCTCGTCGCGTTGCCAAAGTCGGTCGACGTCTTCACCTAGCATCTCGACCGCGCGTGACCGGAACTCCGGCTCGTGGAAATGAAGCCGTCCTTCGAAAACACCACCGATTCCGCGCAACGCAGTAGCAGCGATTACTCCCTCGGGCGCGGCACCGATACCCAGCAACAGATCGACTTCGCCAGTCGCAGCGCGCAGCGCACCCGCGATGTCGCCGTCGCCAATCAACTGCAGTCTCGCACCGGCCGCGTGAATTTCAGCAATCAAACGCTTGTGGCGCGACCGCTTCAGAACAATGACCCGAACCTCAGATACTGGCTTCCCCAACACATTCGCCGCTGCTGCCAAGTTGTCAGCGACAGACGCATCGAGACTGACATGCCCGGCCAACTCTGGTGGGCCTGCAATCTTGTTCATGTAGCAATCAGGTGCGTGTAATAGTGAGCCCCGCGGCGCCGCTGCCATTACCGCTAGTGCGTCGGGCTCGTTGCGAGCACAGTTGTTGGTGCACTCGAGTGGATCTACGGCAATATCTACCGCCACCGCTCCAAAGTCCCCTTGGCATGAACCAAGCGGCTCGCCAATCCAAAGCATTGGAGCATCGTCACGCTCGCCCTCACCGATAGCGACGCGGCCATCGAAAGCAATTGTATCAAAGATGGCGCGCATTGCAGTCACCGCAGCGGCATCAGCTGCCTTGTTGTCACCGCAACCGCGCATGCGCCCAGCGGCGATAGCGGCTGCCTCGGTAGCGCGCAGAAACTCCAGCGCCAGCTCAGCTACAGGTCCCACGCGTCCGTGATTGCGCGCGGTTTTATAATGGTGGCTGCAAAGTCCACACGGGTGTCGCTCTAGAAGTGAAAATGGGCTACTATCATCGTGGAAAAGTTCGTCAAAACTATTAAAAATAGTAATTCTTAAATAGCGCGCTTGTTTGGCGACCCGCTCCCAGGGTGTCGGCGGTGCGTAGAAGGGCCTGTAGCTTAGCCAGGTAGAGCGTCCGGCTTTTAACCGGACGGTCAAGGGTTCGAATCCCTTCAGGCCCGCCGATAGCAGGAGAGTAAGTGCGACAAGGAAGGTGAAGTAGTCTGGAAGACGAATTTCTGTGGCACCATAAGCTTGTGCCTAGGCATCGACGGCTAGAGCCGAAACAAGCTACTGAAAAGCTGGCAATATTGAACGTCAGTGTTGAGCAGCTGCCCAGAATTCTGAAAACAGACCCAGCAGTGCAGGCGCTGGGTGATGATATTGCCACGGGTGATGTTATTGAAATCGAACGAGTCGATGAGCGAGCCGGGATTAACCTAGCGTATCGCCAGGTGGTAGAATGACACAGATGCGGCGGCATAATGAGGACCATCCGCTTATCAGGGCTTTCTTCCAGAGCAAGAATGCGGCAGGTACGAGTGCGGCACTGGTGAACCATCAGCTGGGTTCATACAACGATTTCCTGCCACACAAAGGCAATTCTGCACCCTGGATGCAACGCGTTGTCAACAATATTGCTGTTGGCACAGACGAGAGCATGCGAGGTTCAGTCCGGCTCGAACTAGGCGATCTGGATGTTGTTGTAAAGCTTGGCAAGGCGCGGATGGGGCAGCCGATGGTGGTCGAAGCAAACGGCTCGCAGTCGATGGCGACGCCAATGATGGCGCGACTGCGCAACCTCACATACGCTGCGCCCGTCTTCCTAGAATTCACCGTTATCGAAGAAGAACTCGAAATCGAGGCAGGAGAGGAGGAAATCGGGATGATGCCAGTAATGGTAAAGTCAACACGCTGCAACCTGCACCGGGAGAGCGAATACCTCCGCACCAAGTACGAAAAGCGGCTGGGATCTGATGGAGGCTTTACAGACAACGAATACGCCACTATCCTGCAACTGGAGCAGGAGGATCCGGAAGATCCGGGTGGCTACTTCATTATCAATGGCACCGAGCGGGTGCTCGTATGCCTTGAAGACCTAGCACCCAACCGAGTGATGGTGGAGCGCGAGGCTCGATACCAGCGACAGACTGAATTCGCCAAGGTATTCTCGCAGCGTGAAGGATTCCGTGCACTGACCATGGTTGAGAAGAAAAAGGATGGCATCCTGCATGTTTCTATCCCTGTTGCCTCAGGAGGGGTTCCGCTAGTGGTACTGATGATGGCACTGGGGATGGAATCTGCTGACGACATCATGGAAGCTATCACCAATGACGATGCAACGCGGAACCTTGTTCTGGCCAACATCGAGGGCATCCACCGCGAAGAGCAGGTCTATACTACTGAGGAGGCACTGGAGTATCTGGAACGACGCTTTGCAGCCGGGCAATCTAAAGAATACCGGCGCAAGCGCATCAACTATATTCTCGACAACACTCTGCTGCCGCACCTCTCAACTAGTCTAGAGGTGCGGTACAAGAAAGCGCTTTTCCTAGGGCGCATGGCGCGTGAGGTACTGGAGCTAGCGACCGGAACGCGAGAACCGGATGACAAGGACCACTACGCCAACAAACGGCTCAAGCTTGCGGGCAACCTGATGGAGGAATTGTTCCGCGCTGGTCTGCAGGCGCTGCTCAACGACATGAAATACCAGATGGAGCGTTCCTACACCAAGCGCAAGGAAAAGCGGGTCAAAAACGCTATCCGACGCGACGTTCTGACCAACAAAATAATGCACGCCATGGCGACGGGAAACTGGATTGGTGGCCGAGCTGGTGTGTCACAGTTGCTCGACCGTACCTGCAACATGGCAACGCTGAGCCACCTGCGGCGAGTTATTTCGCCTCTGACACGTAGCCAACCTCACTTCCAAGCACGTGACCTACACTCAACCCAGTTCGGACGGCTCTGCCCTAACGAGACGCCGGAAGGGCAGAACTGCGGACTAGTGAAGAATTTGGCACTGATGGTTGATGTTGCGGAAAACCTGCCTCCTGACGAGGTGCTCGAAACGCTGCGTGAGTTGGACATGCAGCCGCTCGAGAACCTGCAAGAGAAGTGGGGTAAGGTCTACTTCAACGGCGACTTGGCAGGCTGCACACCGGAACCCCGTAACTTGGTTGAAAGGCTGAGGGGATTGCGGAGACAGGCACGCCTGAGTCATACAGTCAACGTACGTCATGAAGATCATCTAAATGACGTGCTGGTCAATAGCGACCCGGGACGAATCCGACGGCCGCTGCTGCTAATCCACCGTAACAACAAGCTGGCGCTCGGGAAGAAGCACATTGACCGCCTCGAGGCTGGAAAGCTAGTCTGGGAAGACCTACTTGACATGGGGCTTGTCGAGTACATTGACGCCGAAGAGGAGGAAGACTGCCTCATTGCACTTAATGAGGAAGATCTGAAACGCAACCGAAAAACGCACGCCTACACACACATGGAAGTTGATCCAATGGTCATCCTAGGCGTCGCAACATCTAACGTTCCCTTCCCGGAGTACAACTCCTCACCGCGTTGCACAATGGGGGCCGGCATGTCGAAGCAATCTCTTGGCATGGGGCAGTCCAACTATCGGTTGCGGCCCGACACGCGTGGCCATCTGCTGCACTACGCCCAGAAACCGATGGTACAGACCGAGGCGATGAAGCATAACACCTTGCTCACGCGTCCAGCAGGTCAGAACATGGTCGTAGCAGTAATGAGCTACCATGGCTACAACATGGAGGACGCGCTCATCTTCAACCGCGGCTCGATTGATCGCGGCATCGGTCGTTCCAGCTTCATGCGCTCCTACATTTCGGAGGAACGGCGCTACCCTGGCGGACAGGAGGACCGTTTTCTCATCCCCGACCCGGAAGTGCGCGGTGCGCGCTCCGAAGATGCATACTTCAATCTGGAGGAAGATGGGCTGATTTACCCTGAAGTGGAACTACGTGGTCGCGAAGTGCTTATCGGCAAGACCAGTCCGCCCCGTTTCCTTGCCGAGCCGACGGATTTCATGACGCCAGCACGCGTGCGCGAGTCGTCGCTAACAGTGCGTCATGGGGAGAAAGGTACTGTCGACTCGGTAATGCTTTCCGAGACTGAAAACGGATCGCGCATCGCGCGCATCCGTGTTCGCGATCAGCGCATCCCCGAATTAGGAGATAAATTCGCTAGCCGACACGGCCAGAAAGGGGTTATCGGTCACATCGTCTCTTCGGAGGGGATGCCCTTCACCGCCACTGGCATCGTCCCGGACCTGATTATCAATCCACACGCCATTCCGAGCCGCATGACTATCGCACATGTGTTGGAGATGGTGGGCGGCAAGGTGGGTGCCATGGCTGGGCGATTCATCGACGGTAGCGCCTTCTCTGGCGAGAAGGAAGATTACTTGCGTGGTGAGCTGGCCGACCACGGCTTCAAACACTCCGGCCGTGAGTCACTCTATGACGGGCAAACCGGCCGTCGTATCGACGCTGATATTTTTATTGGTGTCATCTACTACCAGAAACTGCACCACATGGTCAGCGGCAAGCTGCACGCGCGCAGCCGCGGGCCAATGCAGCTGCTGACACGCCAGCCGACTGAAGGGCGTGCCCGCATGGGTGGCCTGCGATTCGGCGAAATGGAGCGCGACTGCCTCATCGGCCATGGCGTCTCGATGGTTATCAAAGATCGATTACTTGATGAGAGTGATAAAACTACCCAATTCGTCGATGGGCGCTCGGGCCATCTGGCTTACAAGGACCGACGTGGGGTGCTCAGTTCGCCGATGGGAGACAACACTGCCATCTATCCGGTCGACATGTCGTATGCCTTCAAACTGCTACTAGAAGAATTGAAAGCACTCGGAATCGCTGCCAAACTGAGGCTGGAGGATCGCTCGTGATTCGGCACATGATTCCCAAGCGTATTAGCAGCATTGACTTCGGGCTGATGTCACCAGACGATATCCGCAAACTCTCTGGTGGAACTAAGATCATCACCGCCGACACCTACGACAATGACGGGTTTCCAATCCCGCTGGGGCTGATGGACATGCATCTAGGCGTTATCGAACCCGGCCTGCGCTGCAAGACCTGTAGCCAGAAACTGGATGAGTGCCCCGGTCACTTCGGCCATATCGATTTCGCGCTGCCGGTTATCCACGCTGGCTACAACAAGAACATCAAGGACGTTCTCGCTTCTACCTGCGCAGCGCCAGCATGCGGACGGATGCTACTACCACAGGAGCGCATCGATACCTATACCTCCCAAATACGCGCCATCCAAGAATCGGAGGCGGGGACCACGGTCACAATGCAGGAATTCATCCGACGCGCAATCCGCGAAACCGTCAAGCAGAAGACCTGCCCCCATTGCAACGAGAGGAAAATTAAGCTAACGCTCGACAAGCCAACCACTTTCCGCGAGGGAGGGCACAAGCTCACTCCGCGCGACGTCCGCAGCCGGCTGGAGAAGATTCCAGACGGTGACCTGTGGCCGCTCGGATTCAATCCTGAAACCACGCGCCCTGAATACATGGTGCTCACCGTACTCCCTGTGCCACCTGTCTCGGTGCGCCCCACTATCACGCTCGAAAGTGGCGAGCGGTCAGAGGACGACCTGACCCATAAGCTAGTCGATGTGCTACGCATCAACCAGCGACTGCGCGAAAACCGCGACGCCGGCGCCCCGCAACTGATTATTGACGACCTGTGGGAGCTACTGCAGTACCACATTACGACCTATTTTGACAATCAAACCGCTGGTATCCCCACCGCGCGCCACCGCAGCGGGCGGCCGCTGAAAACCATCATCCAGCGGCTCAAAGGTAAGGAAGGTAGGTTCCGCTCCAACTTGAGTGGCAAACGCGTCAATTTCTCGGCCCGCACCGTGATTACGCCCGACCCTTACCTGAGTATCAACCAGGTTGGCGTCCCTGAGATGGCAGCGCGTGAGCTGACTATTCCAGTGCGAGTGAACATCCATAATCTACAGTTCATGAAATGGCTGATGAAGGAGAATTTCGAACCTACCGACGCAGAGCGTTACATCCCTGGAATCAACTACATGGTGCGTCCCGATGGGCGACGCGTCAAGCTAAGCGAAGAAAATTGGGAGTTCAACCAAGAGCGGCTTGAGCCTGGCTATATTGTCGAGCGCCACCTGATGGACGGCGACATAGTGTTGTTCAACAGGCAGCCGTCGCTACATCGCATGTCGATGATGGCGCACGAGGTGCGGATTATGAAGGGTAAAACTTTCCGTATCAACCTCTGCGTTTGCCCCCCCTACAACGCCGACTTCGACGGGGACGAGATGAACCTGCACGTCGTTCAGTCCGAAGAGGCACGAGCAGAAGCGCGCATCCTAATGCGGGTGCAGGAGCACATTCGCTCACCTCGCTTCGGCGGCGCTGTGATTGGCGCTATCCATGACCACATCACCGGTATGTTCCTGTTAACCCACGGTGACGCCAACTACGACCACGACCAGACGGTGCGCATCCTGTCGCGCATCGACTTCCAAGGTACATTGCCAAAGCCAGCCTGGCCCAAGACTGCTGACGGTCCCCGCTGGTCGGGACGGCAGATTTTTTCAGCCCTACTACCAGATGACATGAACCTGAAGTTCAACGCCTCGGTCTTTTTTGCTGACCGCAGCGAAAAAGAGAATGCCGAGCTGGATACGATTGTCGAAATTAAGAATGGTGAGATGCTGCGAGGACCAGTCGACGGCCGCTCCATCTCTGCCTTTAAGGGAATTATCCTCGAGGAAATTTCACGCCTCAAGGGACCGACTGAGGCACGCAAGTTCATTGATCGCGTCACCCGCCTCGCCGTCGGCGCACTGATGGAGACGGGGTGCACCACTGGCATCGATGATGAGGACATCCCGGCCGAGGCGTCACTGCAAATCAGCGATGCAATGGAGGAAGCGATGACTGGCGTCGACAAGCTAGCTGCAGCCTACAACAAAGGCAAACTCGAGCGGCGACCCGGCCGCAGCCTAGAGGAAACGCTAGAGGTCGAGGTGATGAAAAAATTGGGAGAGGCACGTGATCGCGCCGGCGAAATCGCTGGCTGGCACCTTGGCATGGACAATTTCGCGGTTATCATGGCGCGCTCTGGAGCGCGCGGCAGCATGCTAAACCTGTCACAAATGGCAGGCAGCATTGGTCAGCAGGCTATACGAGGTGAGCGTGTCTCACGCGGCTACAACAAACGCACGCTCTCGCATTTCAACAAGAACGACCTTGGGGCCGAGGCTAAAGGGTTTGTTCGCTCCAGTTACAAACAGGGCTTGAATCCAACTGAGTACTTCTTCCACTCCATGGGAGGTCGCGAAGGGCTAGTCGACACTGCCGTACGCACTAGTCGCTCAGGCTATATGCAGCGACGGCTGGTAAACGCCCTCGAGGATTTGCGCGTCAAGTACGACGGTACCGTGCGCAACACTGCTAACACGGTGGTGCAATTCCGCTACGGCGGGGACGGTATTGACCCGACGCGCAGCAAGGATGGGAAAGGAGTTGACGTCGAGGGTATTGTTAGTGCGGTCGCGGGAGGCAACACCTAATGGCCCGTTTCGACACCATTCGGGCGCTCGAGCGGCGCGGTATGACGCTGGCGCTAGCCGAGAAGGCAGTCGACGCCGGATATCAGCTCGGGTCGCTCAAGAAAGCGAGCTTGGAAGATTTGTGCAAGCAATTCCATTTCCGCGAAATCCTAGAACTAGTCGAATCTGTGGGCAACCGGCAAGTTGATCGCGAGGCGGTCATCGCTGGCGCACAGGAAGAAGAGGCTACTGGCGAAGGGGTAGTCTCAGCCGAAGCCGCGCTGCGGAGGGTCGAAAAGAAGCTGGGTGTAATCTGGTCACTGCCAGAAGGATATACTATTGATGAGATTCGCGAGCATATGGGTCGGCGCGGTGAGACTCTGGTGGGAGTCGCATTCCCAGTCAATGCCAAACAATTCCGACCACCCTTTAGCGGCTATATCTATCTAAAGGAAGCGCACGGTATCCGCTTTCTATCTGTTATCTCGGAGGTGGTTTCGTTCGACCGACCTAATATTCCAGATGAGGCAAAAGCGTTGCTACCGCAGCATATGCAGGAGCCTTACGTCACTTTCTTACGCGTTGCACGGCTGGTCGAGCTGCCGCGTACGCTGCGATTGAATGAATTCCAGAAGATGGATGGTAAGCCAGTACGATCGGCGCGCAACTACACCCAGATTGAGGACACTTTCGACTTGGAGCGCGATCGACTGCGATTCGAGCAGGAGCGTATCGCATCACGCAACCTCTACACCGAGCTAGGCTTCTCCGAGAAAACCGCTGCGGGGCTATTCGGTGCCGGCTTGCATCTCGCGAGTCAGGCTGCCGCCGCAACTGACATAGAGTTGAAAGCAGCCGAGGTTCCACAGACTCGTCTGGAAGAGTTCCGCAGGGTGGCCGAGGCGGCTGCCGCGCAGGAACTGGTGCAGCCCTCTCCCATTGATAAAACGAAATTAGTCGAGACGCTGGCCGATGATGTTGTTAAACGAAAGCTCAACCCCTTCCGTACCCGGGCACTAAAACTGACGGGAAAACTGCCGGAGCACTACCGCAAGGAAATTGTGATGAAAACTGAGCGCGAAAGGCTCAAGCAAAAAGCGATCGGAGAACTGGTAGCCTATTACGAAGAACTGGTCGCAACTGAAACAAAGCTGCAGAAAGCTCTAGAAAAGCAAGGCGCCACGCTGCCGCATGGTATTGTGCGCCAACTAGCGAAGCGAAGTGTCGGACGCAAACTCTCGGCGAAGCAATTCAGCGAAATCACTCAGCGAGCGGTTGAGCAGTGCACTCTATCAAGTGTCGATGCTACAGAGGCGGTCGGCATCATTGCCGCGCAGTCTATCGGCGAGCCGGGGACGCAGATGACCATGCGCACCTTCCACTATGCTGGCGTGGCAGAGATGAACGTGACGCTAGGGCTGCCGAGGCTAATCGAGATTGTCGATGCAAGACGAGAGCCAAAAACTCCAATTATGGAAGTTTTCCTCGAACCGCAGCACGCAACTGACCGTGAAGCGGCGCTCGACTTAGCGTCACGCATCGAGTCGCGCTCGGCGGGTAGCCTAGCTGACATCCGTACCGACATGACCAACCTGAGACTGGTGGTTGAACCAAACATGAAGGAGCTGAAGAAGCGTGGTATCACGCTCACCGACTTCGGGGCGCGCATCCGCAAATCTGCCCGCCTGCGGTGCGATATCACCATCGAAGGCGACTCTATTGTTATGTCGGAACCTGAGCCGTCGTTCAAGAAACTCTACGTCTTGGAGGAAAAGGTGCGGCGGGCGAAAGTAGACGGTATCACCTCTATCGCCCGCGCCATTGTGCGCAAGGAAAAGGACGAGTACATTATCTTCACCGAAGGGTCCAACTTGAAGGAAATACTGGAAATGGAGCGAGTCGACCTAGCCCGAACCTCCACCAACTCACTGCATGAAATACGCGCGGTGCTTGGCGTCGAGGCGACGCGGACCGCAATTGCCTACGAACTGAACGAAACGCTGGAAGAGCAGGGGCTTGTAGTCGATATGCGCCACAATCTGCTGGTGGCTGACGTAATGACCAACAACGGCAACATACGCGCTATCGGTCGCCACGGCATTTCAGGGGCGAAAACCTCTGTCCTGGCGCGAGCAGCGTTCGAGATTACCTCCACTCACCTGCTGCTGGCCGGGCTGACTGGTGAAGAGGATGTGCTAACCGGCGTCGCTGAGAATATTATTGTTGGCCAGCCAGTGCATCTAGGTACCGGTGCCGTGAGCGTTATCTACAATCCTTCCAGTGAGACTTGATGGACATTAACCGCGAGCTGCGCAGTGCTATCGGCACTGGCAACGTGCAACTCGGCACTAGCCAATGTCGTGAAGCTGTTGCTGCAGGTAAGGCGAAGCTTGTGCTACTGGCTCGCAACTGCCCTGCAGCAGCTGTCGAGGATATCGAACGGGGCGAGGTGCCTGTATACCATTTCGATGGTACTAATGCCGACTTAGGTATAGCATGCGGCAAACCATTTGGAATTTCAGCCGTGACCATCTTGGACGGTGGCAACTCCGAAATTCTGGGGCTGTGCGCAACACTTTGACGGTTACGTTTAAGCCGGGACTCAGGCTGCCCCGGCAGGCATGGATTTTCCCCTCAACATAAGTGGCTTTTCGCGGCTAAAATTACCTCTTGAACCTGAGATTAGCGAGCCGGTGCTGGCGCAGCTAGAGCGTAACATCACTCTGCTGCGCGACGCTATCATTACACTAACCGCAGTCGCCCGCGCACGTGGCCTCGGCGGCCACACCGGTGGACCGTACGACATCGTGCCGGAGGTGCTGATTGTCGACGCCCTACGCGACGGAGGAGCGGCCATCCATCCTGAGTTCTTCGACGAAGCAGGCCACCGCGCAGCTCTCCAATATGCGCGCGCTGCGCTGCGAGGCCAACTACCGCCGGAGCAACTACTGCACTACCGCGAGTATGGCTCGGGACTAGCTGGCCACCCGGAGAAGGAACTACTGGAATGCATTGATTTCTCAAGTGGGCGGCTCGGCCACGCTGCAGGACACGCCAACGGCGTCGCATTTGCGAATCCTGGAAGTGCGGTAGTGATGTTCGGCTCCGACGGATCACAAATGGAGGGCAACAACGGTGAGGCGGCGCGACTGGCAGTCGCCAATAACCTCAACGTCAAATGGATTATCGATGACAATAACGTCACCATAGCTGGCTACCCCGATCGTTACCTTCCGGGGTTCGACCTAGAGCGCACCCTTGGAGGCCATGGCTTCGCAATCTTTACGGCCGACGGCGAGGATTCAAGTGCCTTGCTAGCTGCTATCGTCAGTGCGCTACAGCAGGACGGTCCGGTGGCAGTGCTCTGCCGCCGTAGCATGGGGCCAGGCATCCCACAGCTTGAGGGGACACCGCAACTGCACGATGTCATCACACTCGCTGCGGCGCGCGAGTACCTCACTGCGCGCAACTACGACACAGCGCTGATGCTTCTTGATAAAATCGAGGCGGAAGAGGCGACGGGGGGCTCAACCGAGCTGCTTGGCAGCGGTGCGTCCAGCGCATGTCGCAAGCAATTCGGACTGTCGCTCTCTGCCATCCTAAAAGACCTGTCACCTACAGACCGGCAACGCGTTCGCGCCTTCGATTCGGACCTAGAAGGGTCGGTGGGCCTCACAGCGATTCGTGAACAATTTCCAGAGTGTTTCACCAGTGGGGGAGTGCAAGAGCGCGGCAACTTCCTCGCAGCGGCGGGATTCGGCTCGCAGTCGGGGCATCAAGGCATTTTCGCCACCTTCTCCGCCTTCCTAGAAATGGTAATTTCCGAAATCACCATGTCACGGCTCAACGAGTGCGATCTGCTCTGCCACTTCTCGCATGCTGGGGTTGACGCGATGTCCGACAACACATGTCACTTCGGACTCAACAACTTCTTCGCTGACAACTACGTATCCGAGGGCGCACAGACCGGACTTTACTTCCCCGCTGATGTGCACCAAATGGACGCCGTCATCAAGCACATTTTCACCAAAGGAGGTATGCGATTCGTGTTCTCAAACCGCTCTAAATTGCCAGAAATCCTCACTGAAGGAGGCGAACCGCTCCATGCTGGCGACTACCAATTCAAGCCAGGGTGCGATGAGATAGTACGTGAAGGTGATACCGGCTGGATTGTGAGCTTTGGCGATATGCTACATCGCTGCCTACACGTGGTGGAAAAATTGCGCACTGAGGGAATCTCGGTAGGCTTGGTGAACAAGCCAACTCTAAATACAGTGGATGATGATGTGATTGTACAACTCGGTACTTCTCCTTTTATACTAGTTGTCGAGAGTCTCAACCAGCGCACCGGCCTCGGCATTCGCTACGGTACCTGGCTGCTAGAGCGTGGACTGACCCCCCGGTATGCCCATATCGGTACTACGCGGCCGGGCAATTGCGGACAAGCAGAGCAAATTCCGCATCAGGGACTCGCGCCGGCAGATATTGAGGCGAAGGTTCGTGCAATGCTAACACTTTGAACACAGATAGTGTCATATATTGCCTGCTGGGTACAGAAATGTGTTCGAGTCGGTTAAGGTTGCCGTAGCAATAGCGATTGCACTTTCGTTCTGCACATCATTTACTTCCAGCTTGGCGGCTGAGATTCAGGGTGTTGAAACCGAGAATTCTGAACACCCATATCAATGGACCCATCGGCCTATACTTGAGCACTTCACTGGGCTTTCCTGTCCTCCTTGCATGAGTGTGGCGCATCCCGACGCAACGCGACTCTGGGAGGAAGAAGGATACACAGAGGGGAACCCTTGGAACTACATAGAATTCCATGAACTAAACGGAGGCGGTGAGGATGATCTTATGACTGATGAGTCGCGGGATCGGATGAAATATTACCAGCCTGGAGTCTCTGGTACTCCATCTCTAGACGCTGATGGTGGATATGTAGAGATGGGAGGCTCACATAGCGCGAATGCTCCGAGTGCAAATTATGAGGAAATGAAAAGCGCACTCCAAGATTCTGGAGAAAGGGACCAGATTAAGATGGTGAATCTTAAGGTCGCCTCCATTTATGACGGGCAGCGCTTTTCAGTCAGGGTAGATATAGAATACATTGAGAACAACGAAAATTTCGATCCAATGAGCATGGAATTGCCAGATGATACTCTCAACGGACGGCTTCACATTTTCATGGTAGAGGATCATGTTACAGCTTGGAGTACCGTCAATGATGCTGACGTAACCATGCACAATGTGTTCAGGGAATATGCTCTTGAGGGGAAAGATTTTGAACTTCAGCCAGGTGAATCTCTGAATGAAATCTATGCTGACTGGTTGGTCCCTAGCACTATCGTTAGAGATGGAATAGAGGAACCTATTCGAGTTCCTATTAACCCCCGGAACGTGTACCCGGTTGCTGTTGTTTATGACATGGATGACACTAGTTCTAGTAGGGGGGATGGAAGTGGTAATGAAGATGGAGGAGACGGAAATGACGGGTCCCCCAGAGCACTGAATTCGGCGACGCCCGAAGGTACTGCTTACGATGAAGAAGCAAGCCCACCGTCGATTGAGCTAGAGAAACCAACTTCTGAAAATGGAAAAGTGAAGATTAATGCTGTTATCGAGGATGATGGTGGTGAACTGACTGCAGCTCTGGTCATCTATCGCGAAGCTTCCCATATCTCAAATATATCCTATAATTGGTCCTACAAGCCTATGACCATAAATGGAGAGGTGTGTGATGGAGATATATGTACAATCGGGAGCGGAGAATCTTTTGCTGTTCTCAATGTAGATGATTCTACAGAGGTTGAGTATAGCATCGTAGCGTACGATGGTAACTGGACGAAGGGAAGTACCGACGTGGCTACTGTCTCGGCTATGACGCCCGAAGAAAAGAAAGGTCTGCCTGTGTTGTTAATCATTGGTGGAGTTATATTGATAGCGTGCGTATCCGGATTTATTTTCTGGGCTAGAAAGCCTTCTGTAGCTACAGATTAGTAGAAGCAGGGCAGATAACAAATAGATAAATACAAACTGTAGTACGCCCTATCGTAGGCATGACTCAAAAGACGAATTGGGATGTTCTGGTTGAGGACGTAAGTCGGAGCAAGGCATACAATACCATCCTCGAGAACAAGGTACTATTTGGCATAGGAACAGCCATGATTTTGATTCTGGCTGTTGTCCTGTATGGAATGATTGGAGGAGAGTCTGATGCCCCGGATTTCACACTAAAAGATACTGGAGGAAATACATTCTCACTCTCGGATTACGAAGGTGAAAAAGTAGTCGTTCTGGATTTTATGTTCACTACATGTGTGCCGTGTGAAAAATTTGTGGATGATGCGCTTGAACCATATTCTAAGAATATGGACAACGGCGACGTAGTTATCATCTCAGTAAGTGTCTTCGGTGAAGATGATGAATCGGAGCTGCGAAATTATGCGGAGGATTTTGGATGGATACATGCAATGGGCGATTCTAACGGCGATATCGAACTTGCATATGGCGTCACTGGAACTCCTAAACTATTCATTATTGACAAGAATGGACAAATTACCTACGAAGCAGGCGGTACGACAGGGAAGTCTGTTCCCAAGAGTTCAAATGAACTGGAATTAGAAGTTAATAAAGCCCTGACAGGGCAAGGTACACTCGTTAAGGTAAAGGAATCCTCGATATACTTGTTTGCCGTCGGAGCGGGTGTTATGGTTTTCTTTTCACCATGTTCATTTCCCATGTTACCTGGCTACATGTCCTTCTACCTGTCTAGCAAGAAGAGTCGCACCGGTAAATTTAATGAACAAACCGCAAAAGAAGCTTTACCAGATGGCTTAGCCGCCGCTGCTGGATTAATGGGGATTCTGTTACTAATTGGAATTTTACTAGTTCCATTTGTTAGTATAATCGGAGGGTTTATTCCTGTACTCGAACTGGTTGTAGGCATCCTGATTCTATCCATGGGTACCGTAATGGTAATAGAATATGACTCCAACATGATAGTCGGACCATTCAGAGACCTGATGTCGGCCGTATCTAGTTCACAACCAATGATTATGGTCAAGAATGGTGTCGAAAGCGTTATCAGGATGACCACGGGGAAAGAATTTAGTTTCTCCGATAACGCAGACGGAACTAGAACTGGACTTTTCTGGTATGGTGTTGCCTATGGCTCTGCTGCGACAGGCTGTGTGGCTCCAGTCATTGTAGGGCTGTTAACTGCGAGCATCGGGAGAGGAATCCTTACGGGACTGTCTGTTTTCTTGATATTCTCGGCTACGGCTGGGGCCCTTATGGTTGCATTCACAACGGTAGTCGCTGCATCTGAATCCACGATTGTTGATAAATTGAAAGCTTCTACTCGCCAGATTGAGATAGGGGGAGGTGTAGTCATGGTTATTGTCGGACTATACCTAATCTATTATTTCCTTTCGACAACCGTATTCTAGATTGTTGGCGGATAACTCTGTTCCCCCCTTCTAGGCTGGCTCGTAACTATAATCGAGGAAATCCTCTGGTAACGGTGGCTCTACCACCGGCTCTCCACCAGACCATTCGCGACTGTCGACAGATAACAGCGATTGCTCGCGGAACCGTGCCGCACTAGCCAGCAGCGCTTGTGCGGCAACTGGACGATGTGCCTTTTCCGCTCCGTCAAGCGGATTGTGCACCAGTAGTTCGTTGTCACGCATACCAGTCACCAGCACCCAGTGTGGGAGTTCGTCTTCTTCTTCTGGAAAAAGTGCTGTCGAGACCAACGCTAGTACCAGACGCTCAGCGCTCAAAGCGACGCGAATATCGGCCAGAGCTGGCTGTCGTTGCTCTTCCGTAACTCCATTACGCGCACAGAGTCGCTGCTGCATAACATGAAAAAACTCCAGTGTGCCGGGATCTATACCAGCTACACGCTCATGGACGCTGTCCATGAGGCCGAGTCCAGCAGCGCTACAGATTATATGCGGTCGCAGTCCGCGCAGTGCCAGTGGCGCTGCTGCACCATAGCGCCCGCAGCCACCAGTCTCCACCGCGTTGGTCTCGCGCCATATCTCGACCTCCAGGTCACGGTCCAGAGGGCTAGCGAGGTTGAAGTAACCCAGCGCCATCACTACGCACGCAGGGCCGCAACTGAAATCCATTGTCTGTGCATAGAAAGGTGCGTCTAGCTTCACAGTCTGGCAGAGGCAGACGGTTAATCAGTCCTGCGACGCAAAATTGATGGTTGCCTCAGCGATATCGGTCGAGTACATAGCAGTACGGATTATCGACTCGAGTGCCATGAAAAGCGATAGGGGCTCATCAGGAGTTCTGGCGGCATACTGCTGTAAGTAATGTTGACAGCGGTTCCGGTACGCCTTCCCACGATCCACTATGTCGACGGCTGCCTTCGCCCTGATGGCTGAAAAGCTAGCCATGGCATCCTCCATGATTCCACCTGCCTCCACGGCTAGTTTAAGCAGTCGACTATCGGCTGTCTCCATTTCCTCCGCCGCTTCGGCAAGTCGGCAAGCATGGTCACCAATCCGTTCAAGTGCGCGAGCGGTGTGTGTAAAAAATTGCCCGTGAGGCAATCCACCTGCAACCTTATCAGCCAACTGTAGAGTCTCTAGAGTCATGTTGAACTGCCGGTCAATAAACCAGTAGAGCTTGTCAGCCTCGCGGTCGCGGTCGATAACCTCATCTGCCAAGATATCAGAGCCCTGTAAGATAGAGACTGCGTCATCATACATCGCTCGCACTATCTTGTAGAGTCGCTTAACTGCCCGGTCGAACGGTAACGCGCCAGAGCTGGTAACATCATAGAGCAGGATACGGTTTGCCTCCTCCTCTACTATCTCCATCCCGATAACGCTAGCTGAGAAATCACGGACGGTTTGTCGCTGGCGGACAGTGAAGCGATTGGATGACACCACAGAAAGTTCAGTTGTACCAGTCAGGTAGATACCTATGAGCCTGCGGAACAGTTGCTGGTCTACTTCGTCAGCTACCTCGAGCTTGCGGCGCTTCTTGTGCGTATAATGTTCGTCGCGTGGGTCGATTACCAAAGTGCCATTGGCCTGAGGAATGAGTGACACCTCGTTTCCCCGCCCAACCCTGGATTCATCAATCCATTTCCGAGGCAGCGATACCGTAATCGTCGAGCCGCCAGTCAGCTGTAGCTTCCGTCTTTCCATCACCTACCCAGCAGACAGGTCGGTATATTAAATATATAGATTATATATTTTATATAGAAAATATTTATTTAACCCCCATGTAAGCGCCAGTTAGTGTTCGGACTCGAATTGATGATACTACTAGCCATTGCGGTAGCAGCGTACATGGCGTGGAACATCGGCGCCAACGACGTCGCCAACGCTATGGGCACCAGCGTTGGGAGCGGTGCGCTGACTCTGCGCAACGCCATAATCATTGCTGCGGTTTTCGAATTTTGCGGTGCCTTCTTCGCTGGAGATGCCGTAACTGACACGGTACGCAAGGGGGTGCTTGTTATTTCCGAGGAGGAGATGGCTAGTCTTTCTCGCGAGCTACAATATGGCTTCATCGCTGCCATGCTAGCGGCCGCGCTTTGGATTACTGTTGCCACCCGCTACGGATTGCCTGTCTCTACAACTCATAGCATTGTGGGTGGCATAATCGGTTTCGGCCTCTTTATCGACCCAGGGTTGGTGGATTTTCAGAAAGTTGGCCAGATAGCCTTGAGTTGGGTTATTTCTCCATTACTGGGTGGAGTGTTGGCCTACGTGACTTTCATGGTTATACGCATGACAATTATGGAAGCTGAGGACCCCATCCAACGATCGCGCTGGATGGCACCAATCCTGGCTTTCCCGACATTCTTTGTACTTGGACTGGCGCTCCAGTATAAAGCCCTCAAATTCCTGCTGCCGTCCGCCTGGCTACCTGCCAAAAATTGTGCCGCAAATCTTAGTTTCACGGATGCTGTCGTAGAATGCCTACCTATACAGAGCCTGCAGATAGCACTGTTATTGGCAACACTAGCTAATCTGGCTCTCTACTTACTACTACGCAAGCATGAATTCAAGGAGAAAGGTTATGCGGGAGTCGAACACATATTTGTCTGGCTCCAGATAATCACCGCATGCTATGTCGCCTTTGCACACGGGGCGAATGACCGTAGCAACGCCATTGGTCCAATGGCGGCAGTATGGCAAGTTTACCAAGCTGGCGTACTAAGTCCGGAAGCCGAGGTCCCTCTATGGTTGGTACTGCTGGGAAGTGTTGGCATCGTCATCGGTATAGCTACCTGGGGCCATCGCGTTATGAAGACCATTGGTGAGAAAATAACTCACATTACTCCAACTCGCGGGTTTGCAGCTCAGTTCGCCGCCGCGACCACCGTTCTCTTATTCTCCATGCCATTCTTGGCTGTGCCCATCTCCACTACACATACCCTTGTGGGCTCTGTGGTGGGAGTCGGGCTGGCAAGAGGAACCTCATCAGTGGATTTCAGCGTTTTTGGAAAGATTGCTGCTAGCTGGGTCGCCAGCATCCCGGCAGCCGGTATCGGGGCGATCCTGCTTTACCTGATTTTCGGGCTGGATGAAACGCGGTTCGTCGTCTCGGTCAGCCTGATACTGAGCGTCATCATGTGGATCCTTTATCAATCAATCAGGTCGGGACCTAAAATTGAAATTGGAGGTGCGCAATGAAGTTTTTCGAGAGTCGCGTCGGACCCAGCGTTTTCGAGACTTACTACCGTCACGCTGCCAAGGCGCTCGAGACAGTCGAACATATGGAGCGCTGCGTCGCGGTGGCCTGCGAAGATGGTGATGCGAGTGAGGCAATTGGGGCCACCTCAAAGACCGAGTTGGAGGCTGATGATCTCAAGAATGAACTGCGTGAGGTGATGCGTGGCAGCGTGAGACTCGCAATCTCCAAGGAAATCTTCTTGGACATGATCTCGCAACAGGACCGTATCGCAGACTATGCCGAGAATGTCGCTGAAATAATCTCCTTCCGGCCGCTGTTCGAAGATACGAAAGCACGCAAGTTGCTGATGACGCAAGCACAGGCAGTGCAGACAACGGTGAATGAGTATGCAAAGGCGGTCGAAAAGCTTCAGGAACTGATGGAGTCTGGCTTTGCCACCAAGGTGAAGGAAGAATTGCACCAACTGATTGCCAGCGTTAACCTCCTCGAGCACAAGGCTGACGAGAAGGAAGCGGCGACAGCCGCCTATGTCTTCTCACACGGTGACGAAGCACCACTTGCAGCGGCACATATGTATCGTGTCGCACAACGGCTAGATGATGTAGCTAACGCAACCGAACGCGCAGCCAACTCGTTGTTGCCGTTAGCAAGTCACTAGGCTTTGAGAAATTCTTCCAGTCTCGCATGAATGTCGTCGCGCGCCATACGAAAAGGTATCAGTGGATTATCGTTGGCCATGCCAGAGACCGGATCGGTTATGCGCCAGTGCTTGCGCCGTGTATGAGATGACCAAAGCAGCGCCACACAATTCTCACGGGCAGAGCCGCAGAGCGTGATTACAATATCTGCATTGCGCCATGCCGTTTCTTCGAGCGACTTCGAGCTCTGTGCAGAAATATCTATGCCGACCTCAGCCATTACTGCCACGGCACGACTCGAGAGACCGGCAGGATGGGTGCCACCGCTTTCAATGAGGGCTGCTGGTGCCAAGTGACGCGCCCATCCTTCGGCCATCTGCGAGCGAGCTGCGTTTCCCGTGCAGACGAAGAGCAAGTGCATAGTGGGTGGAACTCTGCAGTGTGCCAAAAACCTATCTCCTGTTCGACGCCTATAGTTCCCCCCACTACGCTCTATTCCCTATGGAAAGGTGGTGCAACGCCCATATTCTCACTGGAAACCTTAATCCAAAAACTTTAAAAGGTGGAACCAATAACCCCAAGCTTATGGTTTACCTTACATGCAAGACCACACGCGGGCAACAGTACTGGTACCTCGTCAAATCGTTCAAGTTCAATGGACGTGTCGAGAAAGTGCAGCACTATATCGGTCCTGAAGAGCCGGATGACAATGAACAGGAGCGTCTCAAGGCAGTCCACGGACCTGAATTGGAGCTGGCTGCAGTGGAGCGCATGGTGAAGGCATCGGCCGACATGTTCCGCACTCCGTACCTTGATTTGAAAGCGCTGAAGGGACTGCAACGTCTCAAGTTCCTGCGTCGTGCGATGAATCGGCTACAGCCTCCTGCAGCTCTAGCGCGTGAATCACAGCGTCTCGAGCTACAGGCAGTACATGGCAACCTACTACTCACCTCCGAGCCACTGGCACGTGAACAAACCGAGGCTATTCTGCTGCATGATCGCGCGCCTGCAGGTGTTCCGCTGACACGCGTGCTGGAACTTCTTGCTCTGCGGAGGCTGCACCGCGAAGCGGGCGAACGTGTTGCACGGCTCGACCGACGCACCATCCTAAAAATGCATCAGGAACTGCGCGAAGGGCAAGGCGACGGCGGCCTACTGCGGCAGGAGAGTGCCAGCCTACCTGGTTCAGCGTTCGTTCCCCCACCTCCGGTACTAGTTGAAGATGAACTAGAAGCGTTGCTCGAGTGGTGGCACGAACCTTCGCCGCTGCACCCGTTCGAACGAGCAGCGCTATTCCACCACCGCCTGCTACAGCTGCGACCTTTCACAGCGGGTAACGGACTCGTGGCGCGACTGCTGCTTGAGGGAATGTACGCCCGTGCGGGACTGCCGACTCCACTCTGGCAACGTGAGGACCGCAGCAGCTACCTCTCGGCACTGGTCGCAGGCGACCGCGGCGATCGTGGCCGACTTATTTCTGGCTTCTGGAAGATGTACCGACAGCAGCACTATGCTGGAGTCAGGGGCAATCTTGATGTGCTGCCGGCCGAACCTAGGCAGGCGCACTTGGAGGCCTTCTGATTGCGACTTCTCGAACTTGAGTTCGAGAACTTTAAATCCTTCAAAGGCCACGTCACCGTTCCCCTCGGAGCCGGTTTCACTTGCATCACTGGTCCTAACGGCTCAGGCAAAAGCAACATCACCGATGCCATCCTCTTCATCCTCGGCTCGCGCTCGACCAAACTGCTGCGCGCACGACGGCTGAGTCAGTTGATTTACGGCTACCAAGAAGGAAAGCGACGCAAATCTGCAGCTAAGCATTGCCGAGTGAGCATGTTATTCGATAACTCTGATCGCTATCTATCAATCGAGAGCGACGTTGTCAAGTTCACCAAGAGCGTCAAGCTACGCGGCGGCAAGCCCGTTACCCACTATCGACTCAACAACGAGCCCTCTTCGGCAAGCGAGTTTGAAGCACTGTTCTCGCGTGCCGGACTTTATGCTACCGGCTACAACATTATCCAACAAGGGGACGTCACGCAGACTTCGCTGATGTCAGGAACCGAGCGACGGCGCAAACTGGAGGATGTTGCTGGTATAACTGCCTACGACCAGCGATTGCGAAAGACCCGTGCCGCTCGCGAACATGTGGGCGCAGATCTAGCTCTGCTGGAAGAGAGAATGCGGGAGGTCCAGCGCCTGCTGCGGCAGCTCGAGCGCGAGAAGCGGGATGCCGAACGGCTTGAAGCCATATTACTGCAATTGCAAGAAAACGAACTGCTGCGTCACTGGCGGCAGGTGCTTGACCTAGAAGCTTCCCTAGAATCGCGTCGCGAGGTTGTTATTCGCTACCGAGAAGAGCTGGAAGAGCTGGAAAGGGAGCTGAAAGAGCGGCAAACAACTATTGGAACTCTCGAAAACGAATATAAAAATGTAGAAGAGGATATCTCCGCCGCCGGCGGCGACCGTGCTCGCGAATTGCAGCAGCAACTGGATGAGGCCCGCGTCGCACAGGCACTGGCCCAAAGCAATTCAGAACAAGCGCAAAAGCAGCTGACGGAGCTGGAAACAATGCGCAAGACACTTCGTACTGAGCATCACGCTGCTGCTGCTGAACTAAAGGTGCTGCGCAAATCGCTCGATACAGCTCGTAGCGAGACTGAAACGCTCGTGGAGCAAGCGGCAGAGAATGAGACGGAGCTCGCGAAACGGGAGGGAGCGGCTGCGAGTGGATCGCAGGAAATCGAGGCCCAGCGCGTTACACTGGACGAGCTACGGCAGGCTGCAGGCGCGCTGGAAATGCAGCGCCACCGGTTGGAAGGCGAGCGTGAGCAACTTGAACTACAGCTAACGCAGGCGCGTGAGCAGGCGACGGGTAACGAACAGTTGCTCGTGGCGGCGCAGGCTGACGTTGATGACATCGACTTTCATCTGCAAGATCTACAATTAGGGCGCAAGTCCGCAGCAGATAACCTGCGCAAGGTAACGCGCAAGTACGACAAGCTAAACGGGGAACTGGCACAGATTAGTGAAGCGCTCGAGGGGGCGGAACGCGAGCTACACGAAGCGAGCGTTGCACTGGCTGCTGAACAGGCTGCGCAGCGCACGCAAGATGAACTGGGTGGCTACGCGCGCGCAGTGCAGGGAGTACTGGCGGCGCGCGACGCGGGCGGCTTGCCTGGCATCGTAGGCACGATTGCCGAGCTAGGGCGAGTTGATGAAGAGCACGCTCTGGCGCTAGAAGTCGCAGCGGGCGGTCGCATGCAGTCGGTAGTGGTCGAGGACGACGCGGCGGCCGAGACAGCCATCGAATTCCTGAAACAACGCCGGCTGGGGCGGGTGCGATTCCTGCCACTCAACAAACTACGACGCTACCGCCCCCGCGCCAACGCATTACTGCTGCTCAAGCAACCCGGCGCGATTGGCTTTGCGCAGGAACTGGTGCAGTTTGACTCCCGCTACGCGGACGCCTTTGGAAATGTTTTTGGTGACACAGTCATCATGCGCTCACTGCGTGAAGCCCGCACCCTCCTAGGCAAAGGACGCATGGTCACACTTGAGGGTGAACTGCTCGAGCCAGGCGGCGCAATGACTGGTGGATCGTCACCGCGGGCGCGGGTACACTTTGCGACCGGTGACCGTGCTACGCTCGATGAACTGGCCACAGGCGTAAAGGTAGCGCAGGCGCGCAACCTAGAGCTAGGAGCGACTGCCAGCACACTGCGCGAGGAGCTCACAGTGGTAGTACAGGCAAAGGCTGCCCTGGAGAGTGAGTGCGCGACTATACAGACGCGCGTCACCGATTACGACTCAACTGTGTCACGTAGCGCCGAACAGCTGCAGCTGGTAGCTGATGCACTCGCGGCACGCCAAGGTGCTGTGGCGACGCTGGAAACCGAGCTGGCGCAGCGCGAGAAAGCACTGGCAAAGCTGCAGGGCAAGATCGTGGCACAGCACGAGAGCGTTGCGCAAGCCGCCGAACATCTACTGCTGCTTACCGGTGGTACCGAGGCGAAGGCGCTGGCGCAGCTGCAAGAAACGCTCACCGCACTACGTGACGAACTGGCTGAGACACGCGCTGAGGTGGCGCGGTTGGAGGCGGGAGAGGTGCCAGCAACAGTGGAAGTGCAGCGACTTGCCGCCGCGCTGGAGCAAAACAACACTGGCCAACGCGAGACCCAGCAGCAGCATGCCACTGAACGTAAGCTAGCGCGCAAACTGGCGCAGCAAGTTACCTCACTAGAGCAAGAGGAACATGAAAAATTCGAGGAGCTGGAGGGATTGCGACAGCGACGTGACGGCCTACGCGACCAGCTCGGCGACCAACGAACTACACTGGCACAACGCGAAGAATTCGGCCGTGGTCGGCATACAGCTATAGATGAACTGCAACTGGAAATCCAGGTGCGTGAGCCAAAGCTGGTGGAAGCGCGGCAGCGGCTGCCTAAGAATGCAGAGCAACCCTCGCAAGTGGGTGGAGCGGAACAACTGGAAGTGCAGCGGGAGTCGCTCGAAGGGCAGCGCACCCGGCTGGGTAACGTTAACATGCTCTCACTCGAGCACTACAGGCAGGAGGAAGAGCGGCTGGTACGCATCCGTGAAGACCGCAAGCAGTTGCGCAAGGAAGTGCGAAGGCTCGAGTCGCTCGAAGCCAAGATATCGGCGCGCAAACTGGAGCGGTTTACTGAAGTTTATAAACACATCGATGAGAACTTCCAAGCCACCTTTACCGAGCTAGCTGGAGGTGGTAAGGCATGGCTGGAACTGGAGAAGCCAGATTCAGTTTTCGAGGGGGGCGTTTCAATCAAGGCGCGCATGCCGCGCAAGCGGCTCTTCCCAATTGAATTACTTTCTGGGGGTGAAAAATCCCTCGTTAGCATGGCGTTCATCTTCGCCATCCAACGCTACGACCCGAGCCCCTTCTACCTCCTCGATGAACCTGATCAAAATCTAGACGGAGTTAACACCGAACACATCGGTCGCGCGATTGCATTGCAATCAACGGTTGCACAGTTCCTGGTCGTGAGCCTGCACCATGCCGCACTGCGCGAGGCGGCGCACGTGCTGGGTGTCTTCATGGCCGATGATGGAATCTCACACATGCATCAAATTCATGACGTTGACAGCTTCATCGCTTCGCTGCCCGTCGGGGATGTAGCGGCGTGAGCTTGGTCGAGAACCATCTGCTGTTTCACAAGGCCATCGTTGGCGGCGACACGGAGCGGGTTGACGGCTACCTGGAGTTGGCGCAGGCTTCAGAGGCGGGGGCGGAAATCACGGCCATTGAGGATCCACTTGCCAGGAGCATCGCAGTGCTGTTCCAGCTAGTGCGCGAGCATGAGCTGGACCCATGGCAGCTCGACCTCGGTCTAGTGCTGCAGGAATATCAGAACCACGCGCTCAGAGCAGGCGCGCTGGACTTGCCACTCGCAGGCGCTATCCTAGGATGGGCTTGGGACGTGCTACGACTGCGCTCGGCGGGCGCGGTCGAGGCGAGCGAGCCGCTTCCAGAGCCAGAGGCGGAGTGGGCTCCGTTCGACTTCGGATGGGAACCTACCTATGCTGAGCAACTCGATATGGCGGCCGAGCCGCCGTTGGAGGAGACGGTGCGGTTCCGCGGTGAACGGCGAGTGACGCTGATGGAGCTAGTTGGCGCGCTCGAGGATGCACGGCAGGTGGAACTGGCGCGCCGCGCGCGACTAGAGCGACGAAAGCAACTGCGCGAGGCACGTCAAACCGTACTGGACGACCGCGCTAGCCACCTCGCAGATAAAATCCATAACGACGATCCAACGCTCTACAAAGAGCAAGTGTGGCAGAAAATCAACACCCTGAATGGCAAACCGATTCCGCTTGGTGACCTGGTTGATGTGCCCGAGCGCGCCAGCCTCGTGCGCACCTTCGTTGGATCGCTTTTCCTGGCGCGGGAAGGCCGCATAGATATCCAGCAGAAGGACTTGCGCAGTCACTCGATTTACGTGCGAAATCGGGAGGCTGCAGGCTGAGTGTCAAGGCAGTTGAGGCTGCACTCTTCTCTGCTGGCCGGCCGCTGACGCCGCAGGAGGTCGCTGAAGCTACGGGACTCTCTCTCAAGGCGGCGGACGCGGCCCTGCAGGAGCTGATTGCCGCCTGCCAAGGCCGTGAAAGTGCACTGGAAGTGGTGCGACTGGGCGGAAAGTATGCACTGCAGCTGCGACGTGAAACGATTACGTATGGTCGCCGACTGGCGCCGCAGGAAATCCCGGGACACCTGCTCCGGACGCTGGCGCTCGTGGCGCATGAACAACCAATGCTGCAGTCGGAGCTCAAACGTCGGCTGGGCGACCGAGTCTACGAACATGTCGGCGAGCTACTCGAGCTAGGGATGCTTGAACGGGAGCGCGCCGGCCGCAGCTTCGCACTCTCCGTAACGGAAGCATTCGACGAGTATTTTGGCATCAGCGCCACAACGCAGGCGGAACGGCGCGCTTTTCTGGAGCAAGCGCTTGGCGCCTCGTGAACGGACCCGGCCTGTTAGAGCTGCTGGTCATCGGCCTGCTGGCGTGGGTTCTGCTTGGCCCTCAGAGAATGGCTGACGCCGCACGTTCACTGGGTGTCGCTTGGCGGGAGTTCCGGGGTTACCGCGCATTTCCGCTTGGCACTGTGGGAAAGCGCAGCGAGGAAGAGCAATTACGCGCCGCGGCGGAGCGGCTGGGCCTCAATACGGACGGGTTAGGCGAAATCGAATTGCGCACCGCATTGCAAACTAGATTGTCCAAGGAGTGAACCATTACCGACGGAAATAGAGCGGTAAACTACAAATATCCGGAACGGTGCGGGCAATGCATGCGACGCCTGCTGGCGATTCTGCTTGTCCTAACACTGCTTCCGACGTTTCCGCCCGCCGAGGCGGGGAATGACGCACGTTCGGACACCAATCGCGGCTATCTGAGCGAGCAGTGGAGTGCCGGGCTGGGCACCGCGCTGGGGGCACTGGACTCCATCGTGGCAGCCGACATTGATGGTGATGGTGACGACGAGCTAGTGGCCGGCAACGCACAGGGATATCTGCACGTGCTCGACTGGAACGCAACTCATAGCAAATACAGCAGTCAGCTGCACTCGGTCGACCTAGGAAGCAGCGTCAGGGGACTAATCGTCGACCAGCTGGATGATGATGATCCATTAGAGATTGCATACGGCTACAGGTGGTCGGCTGGTGGCAAGGTTGGCATTCTGGACGGAGTACTACTGCGGTCGGAGGAGAACTGGACATCTGGTGGTATCGCTTGGTCCAACGGCTACAACCCCACCGACGCGGAGATGGAACCGTTCGGGCTGGCAGCAGGCGACCTGGATGGTGATGGTCGCCCTGAGCTGGCTGTGGGGGCCGATTTGGGGCGTCTGTGGGTCGTTGACGCGGTAACTCCCGAGATTTACGAGGACAAAGAAGTCTTCCCAGATGAAGCAGAGTGGAACCGAGACCTGCAAGAGGACTTCAATAACCAGCAGATTGAGAACGTCTGGGGCATCACGATGGGGCAGCTCGACAGCGATCCCGCGCTAGAAATCGCGGTTGGCACCAAGCAGGGCTGGGTCGGCGTCTTCGATGGGCAAACTGGTGACCGGCAATGGCGCTACAAATTCGGTGGCGAGTCGTTAGACGGTTACTGCTACGGCCTGCTGGCGGCCGATCTAGACGGCAGTGGCATTGACGAGCTAGTCGTTGGATGCGCTGACAAGTTAGCTGTGTTTCGTGATGGGGAATTATTAGACGGCCATCCAGAGGTACAGCGAACCGATCTGAAGGCGGCGTACGGGCTAGAAGCAGTTGACCTCGGCTTCAGCAACGACAACCCGGAGTTAGTGGTCGCCGTCGGAAACGGTGACTTGTATGTGCTAGAACTTAGCGGCTCCTCGCTGCTGACCCGACTGGAGTGGGACAGCGGCGAATCGATGAGCAATGGAGCTGGCGTTACGGTCTCCCTAATGCATACCAAACCGTGGGTCATCCACGGTGGTGATGATGGCGTCCTGAAGGCGTGGGAAATTGATGGTAACAACGACCCGCAACTAGTCTGGAGCACCGAGCCCCAGCAGGGTGAGTGGAGCCCGGTCTACAGCTTGCGAGGCGGACAGACCTGGGGGGTCGCTGCTGGCGATATTGATGATGACCCGGCACTGGAAGTACTGGTCGGCTGCGGCTCAGGACAGGTTGTTGCCTTTGACGGTGAAACGCACGTCGTGGACTGGGTCAGCCCTGTAATGGAGAAGCTGCCTGTTGGTATCGTGGTGGCGGACGTGGACAACGATAATGATGTGGAAATTGTAATCAGCACCGGTGCCCCTGACGAAGGACGCGTGGATGGTGAGGGAAGCGAAGGTTATCTCTACATCTTCGACCGCTCTGGCAATAGCTTTACCCAGAGCTACCAGAGCGACAACATCGACTCGGCACTGGGGTTGTCAGTGACGGAGTTGGACGGCTCTACTTACCCTGAAATCGGCGTTGCCACCGGCTACATTGAGTATGTCCTGTCAGGAAGCACCGTGACTCCATACCCACATGGTGAAGTGCGGGTATTCGGCTATGACGGCAGCAGCTACGGCGAGGAGTGGGGCAGCGGCGACCTAGAAGAAGTCGTAGTGGGGCTGGCGACCGGCAATGCCGATGACGACGCGCAGAACGAACTGGTAGCGGGCACCGCGTCGGGGAGTGTGCGAGTCTACCACGCCAGTGGCGGCAGCTATGAACTCGACGGGGACATCATCGATACTGACCGGAGTGAGGCGTATGGATTGGCCCTGACTGATGTGGATGACGATGGAGGCAACGAAATCCTAGTTGGCACCGCTAAGAAAGGTGACGAAAAGGCACGCGTTATCATTTACAACGGCGAGAGCCGCGCACTGGAGTGGAGCCGCGAAGTTGACTATGGTTCCGTCTGGGGTATTGCCGGTGGGGACTTCGACAATGATACTCATTCCGAGATTGCGTGGGGCACCAATGGCGGCCAACTCTGGGTTTACGATGGCGAGACCCGGGATTACGAAGCCCATACTAGCTCACTCTCCGGGATGACCGCCCACTATGGGGGATTGGAGATAGCTGACCTACAAAATGATGGAGTCCCTGAAATCATCACAGGAAGCAATGTCTACCTGTGGGTCATGACCTCTGTGGGACAGACCAGTACCCCCGATTTGGTGGTGGTGGGCGACGATATCGCCATTAGCTGGAGCGGAGTCGGCGGTGAAGAGCCGGCACCAGCCGAGAGCGACCAGCCCAACGAAGACAATGACTTGCAAGTGAACGTCACCTTCCGCAACGTGGGCGGTGCCGCGACTTCGGAATGGCGACTTACTATCTATGATGGGGAACCACGCTCGTCGAATGAGGTGCGCGAGTTCACGTGTCGCGTTAGTGAGCCAAACCAACCAGACGGCTGCCAGGCACTCGCGTCAGGGGCCGAGCTGAGCCTAGAACTGGGCTGGGGCTACCTGGATCTGGATCCAGGCTACCACGAAGTGTATGCTGAGGTTATTGACCTTTCTAGTCAGGAGACGCGCAAGAGCAACAACGCCGACTTCACTACCTTAAATGTGGACGGAGTGCCCAACGATGCACCGCACGCGGTCGCCACACTCGATACCGCGACGGTGTGGGTCAATGAGAAGGTGAGGGTTGATGCCAGAGGCTCGTGGGACAACGAAACCACCGACGGTATGGCGGATGCCGATGACGAAGTGCCTAACCTGCAGTACCGCTTCTACGCGGGGGGGTGGACCTCCTGGCGCAATGACTGGGATGAAGATATTGAATTCACCAATCCAGGTGAATACCTAATACGGGTTCAGGTACGCGATAGCAGGAATCTGCCGTCAGAAGAAGTCGTACTCTCGCTGACAGTAAAGGCCAACAGCCAACCGATAGCGATGCTGAACGGCAACACTACGTCTGTCGCACTGGGCGAGTATGTTACCTTTGACTTCTCCACCTCGTACGACCCGGACGACCGGGCTGATTTGGAGTACCGACTCATTTTGGGCGATGGGATCTATAGTGACTGGCTGGAGGATGGGGGAGTAACACTGCTCTACCGCAACCCAATCTTCAACCCAGACGGTGATTTAGATAGCGGAGATTTAGTTCGCAAGTCCGTCGGTAGCGGTGACTGGGTCTTCAAGCTGGTCAACGGGCAGTTCCTGGAGGTTGATAACTCCGGCCTGACTGGTAACGGCTACAACTACACCCTGCCAGCCGGTAACAATCAGATTACCTATCAAGCAAAACTTATCGTGCGTGAATTATCATCGGGGCTGGGTGATGACGACCTGCTCACTAGCGCACCATCAGACCCATTCTACGTAACGGTCACGCGAGCCACTAACCAACCACCACTAGCAATGGCGAGAGTGACGGTCTTCGTTCAGGGGAATCCTATAACATCAGATACCGGGATTGAGGTGCAGACCGGCGAGGCGGTCACTTTCTCGGCGGCTGAGTCAAGTGACCCGGACGGAGACAATACGGCGCTGAGCTTTGACTGGACCGTGACAGATCCAATGGGTCGTGAGGTAAACCTGCTTAACGACTATGACAAGAGCAGCTTCAGCAAGGTGTTCAACACCCCCGGCACCTACACCGCAGCGGTGTGGGTCGAAGATGAGCGCGGCGAAAGAACCGGGAGCAATGAGGTGCAGGTGACGGTCAAGGCGGCCGTAACTACTACTGACGACGGCGACGAGGGAGGATTGGACTTGATGAAACTGCTAGGATTGGTACTGCTCGGAACGGTACTGCTGGCAGGTGGTGCGATGGGGATAGGGTGGTTGCGCGGCGACGGTGGCGAAGCAGAGTTTGACGACACTGTGGACGGTCCGCTCGAGCTGGCGTGCCCATCATGTAACAGCACTCTTGCAGTCCACACACCGCAGCGCCCCATCCAAGTTGGCTGCCCTCATTGCCAGTCGCAATTCGTCCTACGCGAATAGATGCACATCGGTAGCCTAGAGCTGGACGGTCGCTGTCGCGTAATGGGTGTCCTGAACGTCACGCCAGACTCATTCTACGACCGGGGGCGCTATAGTACAACTGTAACAGCAATCGCGCGTGGACGTGAGATGGTCGAAGATGGCGCTGAAATCATCGATGTCGGCGGAGAGTCCACTCGCCCCGGTGCACCTCCAATTCCGGAAGCAGAGGAGCGAGAGCGAGTCGTGCCAGTCATCGCTGCGCTCGCTGCAGAGCTGAAAATCCCGATTTCAATTGACTCGCGCAAGCCGGCAATCGCGTGCGATGCCGTGGAAGCTGGTGCTGTGCTGATTAACGACGTCGGCGGTCTGCGTGATCCGGAAATGGTTGCCGCAGTGGCGAAGCTGGGCGTTCCAGTGGTGGTAATGCACATGCAGGGTACACCAGAGACAATGCAGCGCAACCCCGATTACAACGAGATTGTCGCTGACGTAAAGTTGTGGCTGGCAAAACGGGTCGCTGCCGCAGAGGAAGCAGGCATCATGCGTGACCAGCTCATCATCGATCCCGGTATCGGTTTTGGAAAAACATTAGAGCACAATTTAGCGCTGATGGCGCGGTTGGACGAGTTCAAGGATATTGCTGGTGGTATGCTTCTCGGTGCCAGCCGCAAGTCATGGCTGGAGATGCTAGTAGGTGCTGGACCTGAGCAGCGGCTGCCTGGCTCACTCGCCGCTGCGGTCACCGCTGCGCTGGCGGGCGCCGACATCGTACGCGTACATGATGTCGCAGCAACGCGGCAGGCGATTGATGTCATAAATGCGCTGCGTAAATTTAAATAGTAGTCGTCAGGAAAATCAAGCCAACTTATGCATCGCCTGTAAGGCGTCATTGAACTCCTCGAGCACGTCCGGTACGGTGATTCCGGTAATTTCGGCCGCGAGCGAGAGCCCGGCGTCCTTCTTCGACTTCCAAGTTGCCGAATTAAACTCGACCAGTGCAGTAGTCAGGCCACGTAGTCGGTCGCCTTCCGAGGCATTTACGGCTAACTCGGTCAGCGGCGGCATGGGAAACTCGCGCTTCTCGACGGCGCTATGGCCGTAGAGTGTTTCCGACAGGAAATGGCAGAAGAATGGGCAAATGGGCGAGAGCATTACCAACAGATCGTGCAGCGTCCGGTGCAGCGTCCAGGTTGCTGAGGCGTTGCCAGAGTAGAGCCGTTGCTTGGCCATCTCGAGCCAGTGGCCTGGGAAGAGGCCGGTGCCGAACTGCTTCAGCGCTTGTCCGCTGCGGAAGATGTCGATAGCAGAGTAGCCATGCTGGACCGTCTCGAGCACTGCACTGAACTCGGCCAGCAGCCAGCGGTCCTCCGGTGCCAGTTCGGGATGCTGCTCCATTACCGGAACAGGGAACTGCGATGCGAAGCGCGCGACATTGAAAATCTTCGTGAGCACCCCAAAATATTTCGCCTCAATTTCCTCCGGGTTAATCTGAAAGTCGTCGCCCACTTGCGCGTCGCACGCCTTCCAGAGCCGGAAACACTCAGAGCCCACCTTGTTGGCGCGCAGCGTCACCTGCTTGCCGCCCGGGCCACGAATTTTCCATGCGCCGGTGCGACCAGCAGCACCGCACTCGAGCACCGACTCTGCGTCAATACCATTGCCGAGCGACTTGGACATTTTGCGCCCCCACGGGTCCATCCCCAACCCGTCAATCCAGACGTTGGCAAAGCCCGGCTTATCGAGTAATAGCGCGCTCTTGAGTAGTGTGTAGTAGAGCCAAGTGCGAACTATTTCCTTTCCCTGCGGGCGTAGCGTAGTCGGGAACGAGTGAGCGAAGAGTTCGTCATCACGAAGGTACCCGCTGACGAACAGGTTCGAATTCGACGAGTCCATCCAAGTGTCGAATACCTTCTCTTCGCCCTCAAGCTCCCCTAGCTCCTTCGCGAGCGTTTCATAGCTTCCCAACTCTACGCGGCTTTCACGGTCCAAGACCGTTGAACCGGCAGGAGGTGCCTCGCGCCAGGGCTGGACGTAGCTACCGGCGGGTGGCACGATGACGCGCGTGCGGTCAGCGGAATACCATACTGGGATTTCGGTGTGGTACCAACGGCGGCGTGAAACCGGCCAGTCGATGGTGATGCCGTCCATCCAGTCAAGCAGGAACTGCTTGTTGCGTAGTGGGACGAAATTGATTTCGTCAGCCAACTCGCGCATCCGCTCCAAGATGTGCGTCTGCCGCACATACCACTCCTTGAGCAGGATAATCTCGATTGGATTCTTACCGCGCTCTGAGACTGGGATCTCCTGATTGCGCTCGACACTGGCGGCGATGCGTTCATCCGTTTCGAGAAGCTCAATCGCGCGCTTTCGCGCCTCCGCCACCGGCAGACCGGCGAGCGGGCCAGCAACTTCAGTCATGCAACCGTCAAGACTAATGGCAGGGAATGGTTCCAGCCGCATTTCGCGAAAGACGGCAACGTCGTTCTGATCACCGAAACTGCACACCATCAGCACTCCACTACCGAATTCCATGTCAACACTAGAGCGAGTGCGCACTTCCACCTCAGCGAGACGATCACCCACTGGCAGCGGTAGCTGCAGCTTGCTGCCGACAAGATGTGCATAGCGTTCGTCATCGGGATGGACGATGACGACACCACAGGCGCAGATAAGTTCAGGGCGCGTAGTCGAGATGATTACGTCATCACCGCCGTCGGTGGGCGACCAACGCACGTCTAACAATTTGGCCTGACGCTGCAACCGCATCACCTCTGCCTCGGCGATAGTGGTGCCCTCGACCGGGTCGTAGAGGTTCGGTCGCAACGCCTCGACTATCTCACCGCGGCGAAACAGATCAACGAAGATGGACTGCGTTACCGAGCGATAATCTGCGGCGTCGGTCTGGTATTCATTAGCAAAATCACACGAGAGGCCAACGCGGCGCGCGATATGTCGCATTTCGCGAGTGTAAGATTCAATGGTTTCGCGGCACAAATCCAGGAATTCACCACGCTCCCAGCTACGCATCTTGCGGCCGTGCTTCTTCTCGACAGTAAACTCGACATTGATGCCGTTGCGGTCAACGCCCCATGGGAATTTTACATCCTTGCCAAGCAGGCGCTGGGTGCGCGCGATAACGTCAATCATCGAGTAGTGCGCGACAGCACCGATGTGCCAAGTTCCCGATGGGTAGGGTGGCGGCGTGTCAATTACGAACAGCTCGCGCCCTGAAGCGGGGTCGAAGCCATAGCGGCGCTGGTACACCTCGTCATCGGCGTAGTGCTCCTTCTGGATTCGCTGCTCTAGGTCAACTGACCAGCGTTTCTCGGAAATCCGGAATTCCGGCATCGCGCGCTGCGGACCCTGCTCTTGGTTTAATGGCTTCCCCCAAGTGCTTTTACGAACTTGACGGTGGAAGTCCCATGCCCGGTAAGCGAGACCCAGTTATCGTCAGCTTCGCGCGCACACCGCAGGGCAAGTTCGGCGGCGCGCTGGCCGAGGTCGATGCACCCGAACTCGGTGCAATCGCCATTCGGGCCGCAATCGCCCGTGCCAGCATCGCACCGGAAATGGTCGAAGAGGTAGTGATGGGGATTGTGCTTTCGGCTGGGCTAGGGCAACACCCTGCCCGCCAAGCGGCGCTCAGCGGTGGGATTCCTGACGCAGTCCCGGCGTACAATATCAACAAAATGTGCGGCTCAGGGATGAAAGCATTGATGAACGCCGCCAACAGCATCCGCGCTGGCGAGCGTGACGTCGTCGTCGCGGGTGGGATGGAGTCTATGTCGCGCACGCCATTTCTCATTGGTCGTCAGAAGTGGAAGCCTGACTCTTCGACAGAGCCGATCGACCACCTGTTCCACGACGGACTCTGCGACCCTTACCACGACATTGCAATGGGGTGTACTGGTGACCACATCGCCGCGGAGCACGACGTCAGTCGAGCCGACAGCGACGCCTTCGCGCTCGAGTCACACCACCGCGCCACGCACGCTACTGACGCAGGCTGGTATACGGACGAAATCACCCCTGTAGCCACGCCGCAAGGTGACGTGACACGCGACGAGGGCGTCCGACCCGACGCGTCGGCAGAAACCTTGGCCGTACTGAAACCGGTCTTTGGCGATCGTGGTGTCGTGACTGCCGGCAACGCGTCACAGATTTCCGATGGGGGAGCGGCACTGGTAGTGATGGCGCGCGAGACTGCCGCGGAGCACGATATCGCGCCACTGGCGACCATCACGGCGCAGGCAGCAACTGGGCTTGCGCCCATGGATGTTATGTGGGCGCCGGTCCCCACAGTACAACTGCTCTGGGCTCAACGCGGCCGTTCCGAGGTAGATTACGACCTTTACGAACACAACGAGGCGTTCGCTTCCGCGTCGGTGGCAGTGATGCGTGGACTCGGTCTGCAGCACGCGAAGCTGAACCCATGCGGCGGCGCGGTCGCGCTGGGCCACCCCATCGGCTGCTCCGGCGCGCGCATCGTCATCACGCTCGTCAGCGCGCTGCGTCGCACTGGCGGCCAGCGTGGTTTCGCGACTGCATGCTTGGGGGGAGGCATGGCGACAGCGATTGAAGTAGAGTTATCGTCGTGAAAACGAAGGCAGCGCTTATATAGGGTCCGTTTTTCGACGCGAGCCGCGCCTGGCTGAACCAGACGTTTGGGGTAATCATCCCTGCACCCCGCGAGCTAATTCCTGCTCGTCGGGAAACGACGTCACGGTTTGCCCGGGAGAGCGCGGTTCTGCGCCTGTCCCTACTACGGGAGAGCGCAAGCCAGCATATGCCGAAGACCCACAAACCCAGACGAGGCTCTCGCGCCTACAGCCCACGCAAGCGTGCGCGTTCGGAAACGCCGCACGTCTCCAGCTGGCCGGTTGGCAGCAACAGCGAGCCACGACTGCAGGGATTCGCGGGCTACAAGGTCGGAATGACCCACATCATGGCGATAGACTACCGCCGTTCTTCGACGACCGCAGGGCAGGAAGTGCGAATGCCAGTGACTGTGGTTGAGGTGCCGCCAATGTTCGCCGTCGGCGTGCGAGGCTATGTTCAGGACACTTATGGCCTGCGAACCTTCAGCGAGGTCTGGGCCGAGGAGCTGGACGAGGTGCTCGCACGGCGGCTGCCGCTTCCCGCGGGGCAGGACCGCAAGGCGCGCTGGAAGCAGCTTGAAGAGGCTGAACTAGATGAGATACGGGTACTGGTACAGACACAGCCCAAACTCATTACAGGCGTGCCGAAGAAGAAGCCAGAAGTTATGGAGGTCGCCATAAATGGCGGCGATTTGCCGGCGCAGCTCGCCTTCGCGAAGGAAATGCTCGGTAAGGAAGTAGTGATGGGGGACTTCGCCGAGGATGGAGAGATACTGGACGCGATTGCGATTACGACCGGTAAGGGGTTCCAGGGTCACGTCAAGCGCTGGGGAGTCAAATTACTGACGCATAAAAATTCCAAGCATCGCCGCATGATTGGGAATCTGGGGCCGTTCAAACCTGGGTATGTCAAGCCAACTGTGCCGCAGGCGGGGCAGACCGGCTACCACCAGCGCACCGAGTTCAACAAGCGGCTACTGCGAGTCGGTGACAATCCTGACGATATCAACCCCAAAGGGGGTTTCCTGCACTACGGGCTGGTGCGAGGGCCTTACGCCCTTTTCCACGGCTCGCTGCCGGGGCCGAGCAAGCGACTGATTCGCTTCCGCAAGGCCATTCGCTTCCACGGTACGGCGGCCGATACGAAGGTCGCCCCGGAAATCACGATGCTTTCGCAGGAATCTGCGCAGGGGGCCTGAAATGAAAGTCCCGGTCTACAGCATCAGTGGCAAGGTCGGGAAATCAAAGACTGCGCTGCCGGCCGCCTTCGACAGCCCGGTACGTAAGGACCTAGTGCGTCGCGCCGTGCGGGCCGCACAGGCGAACCGGCGGCAGCCCTACGGGCCTTCGCGCCACGCCGGGATGCAGCACTCGGCCGAGTGGCCCGGCAAGGGTCGCGGGATGGCGCGCACGCCGCGAATCCAGGGTAACGGGCGTGGAGCAGAGGCGCCCAATACTGTCGGGGGACGCAGGGCGCATCCGCCCAAAACATCAAAGCAGTGGCCGCAGAAAATCAACGCACGTGAACGCCGCGTTGCATTCTGTTCGGCGCTGGCGGCCACCGCTGACGCGACGCTCGTCGCGGGACGCGGTCACCAGCTATCGGAAAAAGCAACAACGCCTTTCGTCGTCAGCAAGGATATTGAATCTCTTGCAGCAAAGCACGAAGGCGAATCGCTGACGCGCCGTGCACAGAAGCTGTTCGTATCGCTCGGATTGGACGCCGAACTCGAACGGGGCGCGACGCGTAAGGTGCGCGCCGGTAAAGGCAAGCGGCGTGGACGTCGCTATCGCCGACCGAAGAGCGCGCTGGTTGTGCTCTCCGAATTCAACGGCACCGAACGCGCGTTCCGCAATCTGGGCGGAGTTGACGTAACCACAGCGGCGCAGCTCAACACCGAGATGCTCGCACCGGGTGGCGACCTGGGGCGGCTGATGGTGATTTCGCAGCCTGCCCTCAAAGCGCTGGAGGCGCGACTGTGAGTTCACACCGCGTTATCCTGAGCCCCCGTTCGAAGGAGCGTGCGCTCTACATGCTTGATGATAACAAGCTCGAGTTCTACGTTTCTCGCACTTCGAGCAAGCCAGACATCCGCGCCGCGGTGCAGGATCTGTTTCAGGTCGAGGCACAGCGGGTTAACACCCGCATCACGAAGGAAGGTAAACTCGCCATCGTCACGCTGACGGCCGACCATTCAGCGGAAGACCTGAGCAATAGACTGGGGATTCTCTGATGGGCAAACGCGTCATGAACCGACGACGCGGGCGAGGTTACCGCTATCGTGCGGCTGACCACCGCTTCAAGGGCAAGGTACGCCACCCGCGCTCGAAGGAATCGAGCGGTGTGGTCGAGAAACTGCTGCACGACCCGGGGCGCTCTGCCCCCATAGCACAGGTGCGCGATAGTGATGGTGAATACGTGATGTTAGCGCATGATGGCATGCGCGTGGGGCAGTCTGTAACGGCAGGTCACGGCGCTGAAGTCGCGCATGGTAACACCGTCTATATTGGCTCAATCCCCGAAGGGACACGCGTCTACAACGTCGAGCTACAGCCGGGCGACGGCGGGCGACTGGCGCGCGCTGCGGGCCAGCGCGCAATTGTCGTCTCGCACGGCAAGCAGACGACTGTGCGACTCCCGTCGCGCAAGCACAAAACGCTCGATAACATGTGTCGTGCCACGATTGGTGCGGTCGCCGGCTCGGGCCGCGGCGAGAAGCCGATTGGCAAGGCTGGTAAAAATTTCCACCGCAACCGCTCGCGCGCCCGCATCTGGCCCAAGGTCCGCGGTGTGGCGATGAACGCGGTTGACCACCCGCACGGCTCTGGCCGCAAGCAGACCATCGGCATCCCGTCTTCGGTCTCGCGCAACACGCCGCCCGGACGAAAGGTTGGTCACATCGCACCCAAGCGTACGGGGGCGAAGCGCTAATGGCCCGCCAGCGCAAATCGGCAACACCAAAGGCCGCGCGGAGGCGCGAGCGCAAGCGGCGCGCAGGCGTACAGGTACGTCGCAAGAAGGAATTTACCTACCGAGGGCTGACCGTTGACGAGCTCAAAGCACTCTCGCTGGAGGAGTTCCTGGATTTGGTGCCATCGCGCCAGCGCCGCACATTTCGCCGTGGATTGACGCATGAACAGGCGAAGATAATTCAAGATGCCAAGGCAAATCCCGATTCTATAATCCGAACCCATCGTCGCGAAATGATTGTAATTCCCCAGTTCATCGGCCGCAAGTTTGCTATCTACGACGGACACGCATTCATTGAGGTGGAAGTGCAACCGGAAATGGTAGGCCACTACTTCGGCGAGTTTGCGCAGACGCGCAAGCCACCGACACATACGGGACCCGGCGTTGGGGCGACCCGTTCATCCAAGTTCATGCCGCTCAAATGAAAGGCTACTCGTTCCCCTACGATCCAGAAATCCACGCCGCCGCGCGCGGGAAGGATATGTCAATCTCCCCCCGACACGCGCGCGAAATCTGTCGTGCTATTCGCGGGATGGAGCTTGAACGCGCCCGGGGCTATTTGGGACGCGTAATCGAGATGCGAGAACCAGTGCCGTTCACGCGACACGCCGGTAAGGTGGGGCACCGCAAAGGCAAGGGCCGCGCTGCAGGGCGCTACCCGCGTAAGGCGGCCGCCGCCATCCTAAAAGTCATCGAGTCGGCGCAGAGCAACGGTGAGACAATGCACCTTGACATTGATGAGTGGCGCATCGTGCATGTCGCCACTTCGCGTGGACCGGCTTTCGAAGCCCGTTTCCCTCGCGCTCGCGGCCGCGCTACGCCCAAGATGCGTGAGACTTCCAACGTTGAAGTAGTGCTGGAGGGCATCGAGTGACGACCATAGCGCGCGAGATGGTTGAGGAACGCGTACGTCGTATGCTAGTCCACGAGTTCGTCCGCAAGGAGGTCGACCGCGCTGGCTTCGGCGGACTGAGTATCCAGCGCACCCCGCTTGGGACGCACGTGCGCATCTTGGCCGAGCGGCCCGGCATCGTCATCGGCCGCAAGGGCGCCGACATCAATCGCCTGACTGAAGAACTGGAACGCACTTTCGGCTACGAGAACCTGCAAGTCGAGGCGGGCGACGTCGAAAACTGGGCGCTTAATCCCGATGTAATGGCGTCCAAGGTCACTAATGCACTGGAGCGGGGCTGGAACTACCGCCGCGCTGGCAACTCAATGCTACAGCGCATCATGGGGGCCGGTGCGCGAGGCTGCCAAATTACGATTGCAGGCAAGCTAACTGGGTTGCGCCACCGCACTGAGAAGTTCATCGAGGGTCACATCAAGCATTGCGGCGAGCCCGCGCTGCAGCTAATGCAGGTCGGATACTCGCAAGCCAAGCTGAAGCCAGGTACTATCGGCGTCAAGGTTGTCATCATGCCGCCCGACGCCAAACTGCCCGACGAAATCGACGTCGCGCCGGCCGTCGTGGAGCAGCCATCCGCAAATGAAGAAGGAGATGCTGTCACGGAGGAGGAGGAAACTGCTCCCGCTAATGATAAGCAGGCGAGCGTGGCAAAATCCATTCCTGAGGAAGAGGTGAAGCCGGATGCTGATGCGAGTGAAGGGGCTGCAAAAACATCGGCTAAGGGCAAAACGGTGGACGCGGCTGAAGCGCCCAAAGAAGTGACCCAGCCCGAAGCTAAGGTGGAGGATTCTAAATGAGCCCTAAGGCAAATGCCCTGCGCGAGCTGGCACCGGAAGAACGGATTGCCCGTCTGGGTGAGCTGCGCAGTGAGTTGATGCACGAGCGGGGCATCGCATCGATGGGGGGTCAGCCAGCGTCGCCGGGCAAGATGCGCTCGCTACGCAGGCAGGTAGCGCGACTACAGACGATTATGCGCGAACTAGGAGAACAGTATGGCTGACATCTGCTCCACCTGCGCACTGCCGATCGAAATCTGCGTCTGCGAGGACATCGCGCGCGAACAACAAGAAATCCGTGTGCGCATAGAGAAGCGGCGCTACGGCAAGCTAATGACCGTACTCGAGGGACTTGACAGTGATATAGACATTCCCGACCTGCTCAAGGCGCTCAAGACAAAATGCGCCACCGGCGGCACTTACAAAGATGGCGCCATCGAACTACAGGGAAACCACACCCGTAAGGTGAAGATTATTCTGGGGGATATGGGCTTCCCAGTAGGTGATGCATGAGCCTAGCGCAACAGGAATTCATTGGTCAGCGTGTTATCGTTGCAGAGCACAGCGACCCGTCTCTGCGTGGCATTGCGGGAAAAATTGTCGATGAGACGCGTGAGACACTTTTTATTGAGACTGAAAGCGGCCGGAAGCGCGTCACTAAGCGCAACGGCAACTTCAGCTTTGACGGCAAAAACGTTGTGGGCGACCGGATTGCATTCCGGGCACAGGACCGCACCCGGAGGTGCGCGTGACAAAACCTCGGGATATTGGTGTTGAGGTGCAGCCACCCGCACACAAATGGGACGGTGACCCCCACGACCCGTTCTATGGTTCGCTCCCCGTGCGAGGGCAGCTGTTACAGGGTATTGTCGTCCGTGCCCGGGCGCAACGCACTGCAGTGGTCAAAATTGAACGCATGAAATATGATTCAAAATACGAGCGCTATCAGCGCCGTTCGTCGCGTATCCAGGCGCATTCGCCGGCAAGCGTCGGCGCGCGGGAGGGCGACAACGTTACAATCATGGAGTGTCGCCCACTCTCAAAAACCAAGTCATTCGTAATTATCGAACGGAGGGGGGCATGAGGGCTGTCGCCGGTCGGCAGATGCGCGGACTTCCGCAGGGAGCGCGGATTGAATGCGTCGACAATAGCGGCGCCAAGGTGGTCGAAATTGTGACGGTCCTGAACTACAAGGGCGTTCACCGCCGGTCACCTGCTGCTGGCGTCGGAGATATGGTCATCGCATCGGTCAAGAAGGGCACGCCCGAAATGCGGCGACAGCTGGTACGCGCAGTCATTGTGCGTAGTCGGCGACCACACCGTCGCGCTGACGGGACTATGGTGAAATTCGAAGATAACGCCGTCGTGCTGACCAACGAGTTAGGCGAGACACGGGGCTCCGGAATCAAGGGACCCGTCGCCCGCGAGGCGGCCGAGAGATGGCCGCGCATTGCCGCTACGGCATCCACAATAGTATGAGTAAACAACCGCGCAAACAGAGACTCGCCCGCCACACGGCGCCGCTCCACCGGCGGCACCGCGAAATGGCGGCCCCGCTAGACCGGGGGCTGCGCCGCCGGCAGGAAGAGCGCGGCTACATCTATCCCCGTTCGATTCCGGTGCGGACCGGCGATCGTGTGCTTATTGTGCGCGGCGAGGGGCGTGGTAGTGAGGGGCACCGCATCTCGCAGGTAGATCGTCGTGCGCGCAAGATTTACGTCGACGGCTTTACCTATCACAAGTCTGATGGGACTGAACTACAACGGCCGATTGATCCGTCCAACCTAGTAGTCATCAACCCTGACTGGTCTGACGTACGCCGCAGGCGCATTCTAGACCGTGCAAACGAAGGAGTCGAGTGGACTGATGAAACTGTGGCCGAATTGGAAGCTGCCGAAGATGAGTACGAAGCCGAAGTTACCGGCGTCGACCCACGCGAAGTTGATGCAGAAGCCGACACGGAGGGCGATTCTGGCAAGGATGATGTGCGCGACTGGAGTGCACTCACCGTCTCCGAGCTGAAGGGGGAATTGAAGGAGCGCGGCCTGCCGATTTCGGGCAAAAAAGCAGAGTTGGTAGCGCGGCTGGAGGAAAGCGAGTGAGCGATCACCTAAAACGCATCACTGTCCCGCGTTCGTGGAACGTCGGTCGCAAGGCACATTTCTGGGCTACTAAGCCGAAGCCAGGACCGCACTCACTCGAGGGCAGCGTCCCACTGGCGATGGTGCTACGCGACTACCTGCATGTCTGTGATACTGCGCGAGAAGCACGCCGCATTCTAGGTAACGGCGACGTACTACTCGACCAGCGCGTCGTGCGCGACCCAAAACGAGGGATAGGGCTAATGGATGTAATCTCACTTCCTGCTATCAAGGCCAATTTCCGTTGTCTACTCGATCATCACGGCCGGCTGCACTTCTCTGAAATCAAGGGTGTCGCGGCGAAATGGAAATTACTGCGCATCGAAGGCAAGACAACACTGCGTGGTGGGAAGACGCAACTCAACCTGCATGACGGCAGCAACCTGCTCTCTGACAAGGAAGTGAACACGGGCGACGTGCTACAGCTGGCATTGCCGGGACTCAATGTGAAGAAAATACTCAAGTTCAGCAAAGGTGCTCCGGCGCTGGTGACTGGTGGGGCGCACGTCGGCACAATTGCGTTGCTGGAAGAGGCGGTGGAGACGCGGAGCCCGCGACCCAACGTCGTTCGCTTCGCGGAGTTTGAGACGCTGAAACAGTACGCGTTCGTCGTTGGTGCTAAAAAAGCGCTGGTAGAAGAGGTGGCGGTATGAACACGATGCGCGAGCTACGGATTGCCAAGGTCGTCCTGAACATTGGTGTTGGCGAGGCGGGCGACCGGCTCTCTAATGCGGAAACGGTGCTGCAAAAGCTGACCGGCTGCCAGCCAGTGCGCACGCTCTCTCGTACGACCAATCGTGATCTGGGGCTGCGCAAGGGAATGCCTATCGGCTGCAAAGTGACGTTGCGCGGTGAGAATGCGCGCCGCGTCCTGAAGAATGCTCTCTGGGTGCGTGAGAGCCGGCTCCCCGCCTACTGCTTCTCCGCCACTGGTGGACTGAACTTTGGCATTCCTGATTATACCGGCTTTGCCGATGAAAAATATGATCCTGATATTGGCATCTTCGGGTTGGACGTTGCTGTGGCTTTCGAGCGCCGCGGCTACCGCGTCGCGCGGCGCAAAGTGGCCAGCCGCAAGGTTGGCGCGCGCCATCGACTCACCCGTGAGGAATGTCAAGAATACATGCGCCAGAACTTCAAACTAGAGGTTGTCGCATGAAGACCAAGGAGCGCAAGGTGTTCCGCGGGCGCATTGAAGGCTGCCGCCGCTGCGGACGCAAGCGCGGCATCGTGCGGCGCTACAAACTGCATATCTGCCGCCAATGCTTCCGAGACAAAGCAACTATTCTGGGGTTCAAGAAATACTCATGAGACACGATCCGTTGTCCGATGCTCTAGTGACAATCAAGAACGCCGACCGTATCGGCAAGGTTGGCGCGCGCGTTCCAGCGTCACGCCTGATTGGCGAAGTGCTACAGCTATTACAGGAGAGAGGATATATCAACGGTTTCGAACGGCAGGAAAACGGTCGCGGCGGAGAGTTTCGTGTGCAGCTTAACGGCCGCATCAACGGCTGCGGGGCAATCCGACCCCGATTCTCGGTCAAAGTGAGCGAGATGGACCGCCACGAGGCGCGCTACCTGCCGGCCAAAGATTTCGGCATCCTGATTCTCACAACACCACAGGGCATCATCAACAACGACCAAGCTAAGGCTGGCCACACCGGAGGGAGGCTACTCGCATATGCTTATTGAAGAGCTGACGCATACTATCCCGCTGCCAGAGGGCGTCAGCGCCAGCTACGATGGGGAGACGCTAGTGGTCGAGGGACCACGCGGACAACTGGAACGCAGCTTCAGCCATCCGCAACTTGGAGTCCAGTCGGGTGATAGTGCAATAATCGTTTCGGGGAAGAAGCTGCGGAAGCGGCAGAAGGCATTGCTCGGAACGTGGCGCGCGCATCTGGCTAACATGGTCAACGGCGTTGCGTTTGGTTTCCGCTATCAAATGAAGGTGGTCTTCGCGCACTTCCCAATGAAAATTTCCGTCAAAAATGACTACGTCGTTATTGATAATTTTCTAGGGGAGAAGGCGAGTCGTCACGCTACCGTCGTTGGTGACACCAAAGTAATCGCTAAGGGCAGCTCTGTTACCATTGAAGGCAACGACCGCGAAGGAGTTGGCCAGACTGCAGCCAATCTGGAGCGCGCTACTATCGTTAAAGGACGCGACATCCGCGTCTTCCAGGACGGCATCTATCTCGTCTCGAAGGAAGTGATGCATGATGCATAAGCCAAAGGCAAAACCACAACTCGATGATGATATGCAAAAGGCTCTGTCAAAGCGCAACGCTGCCAACCGCAAACGCCCGGCCTTCAAGCGGCAAAACTGGTTCCGCTACAAGCGGCTCGGCCAAAAATGGCGCAAACCGCGCGGGATGCACAGCAAGATGCGCACTCGCCGCAAATATCGCCCGCCTATGGCGTCGACCAGCTACCGCGGTCCTGCTGCTGCACGAGGACTGCACCCGTCCGGCTTCGCCGATGTAGTCGTGCATCGACCCGCAGATCTGGAAGTAATGGATCCTCTGCGCGAGGCGGCACGAATTGCCGCTACCGTCGGCGACCGCAAGCGTGAGGTCATTGAGACGCGCGCAGCGGAACTGAAAATCCGCGTGCTGAACAGCCGCGTCTACGAAGACGATTCAGAGAAGGAGGAGGAAGAATGAATCTGGCCTACCAGCGCCGTGTCGCGGCGCGGCTGCTCAAGTGTGGGCTGGACCGAGTCTGGGTCGATGACCGGCCCGAATATCAGGAGCGCATTGACGAGGCAGTCACGCGCGACGACGTGCGCCAGCTGATTGTCCAGAAATTCATCCGCAAGCACCAAAAACAGGGCATCTCCCGTGGACGAGCGCGCCACCGTGACGCGCAGCGCGCCAAGGGAAGGCAGCGTGGTCACGGCTCGCGCCGCGGCCACGGCAAAGCACGCACGCCAAAGAAAGAGGCATGGATGACGCGCATTCGTGCACTGCGCGACGAGCTGCGCCAGCTGCGCGGAACTGGTATCCTCACTGCATCACAGTATCGCCATTACTACCGCCGCGCCAAGGGTGGCATGTATAACTCGAGGGCGCATCTGCGCGCCCATATACAGACCGACGGTATCGAGGTGGAACAGTGAGGCAGTTCCGCCGCCGACGTGAAGGCGCAACGGATTATCGTAAGCGACTGGCGCTTCTCAAATCGGGGCTGCCGCGCGCGGTCGTGCGCGTTACCAATCGACAGGTACTTATCCAACTGACTCGTTTCACGATGGAGGGCGACCAAGTCGTCGCCGCGGTCAGTTCGCAGCAGCTAGCCGGTCTGGGATGGAAAGGCTCGGGCACAAGCGTTCCCGCTGCCTACCTGACCGGGCTGCTCGCGGCACGTAAAGCACAGGCGGCTGGCGAGGCGCACGCCGTCCTTGACATCGGACGCGTAACGCCGACTCCTGGCGGTCGTGTATTTGCAGTCCTGAAAGGACTGGTCGACGGTGGTATGGAAGTACCGCACTCCGATTCTCTTTATCCAGGCGAGGAGCGTATCCGCGGCGAACACATCTCAAAGGCTACGGTCAAGCAAGTGGAGAAGTTGTCGGCTACTATCCAGGAGGTAAAGGCATGAGCCCCCCGCCCGAAAGGAAGAGGGGGGGGCCTCCACCGCGTGGAGGTCCCAAACGAGGCGGACCGCCGCGCGACCGCGGACCACGGCTGACGCCAGCGCAGCAACGCCGCAAGGCCGCTTCCGAGCGCGCAGACGTCTGGAGCCCGAAAACGGAGCTGGGGCGCAGGGTTGTAGCAGGCGATATTACTACTGTTCATGAAGCTCTCACGACGGGGCTGCCACTGCGTGAGCCCGAAATCGTCGACATATTACTGCCCGACCTTAAAGAAGAAGTTATTGATATCCACATGGTGCAGCGCATGTCTGATTCTGGACGCAGGGTGCGCTTCGCCGTGACTACCATGGTCGGCAACGGTAATGGTTGCATAGGCTTGGGGCGCGTCTCCGGCAAATTAGTGCGACCGACTATCCAAAAATCGCTCGACCGCGCCAAGCAGAACCTAATTGAAATCCGACGTGGCAGCGGCTCCTGGGAATGCTCGACCATGACGCCAAACTCACTGCCATTCGCCGTCTCAGGACGAACGGGGTCAACGCGCGTAACGCTCAAACCGGCGCCGCCCGGCGTGGGTCTGGTAACTAACGACGTTGGCAGAATTATGCTCAGACTGGCAGGCGTCCAAGACATTTGGTCGTTCAGCAAGGGGCAAACACAGACTATCTACAACTATGCCAGCGCGATGTTCAAGGCATTGGAACTAACTGCTTCTACTAAGCTTCTGCCGGGTCAGGAAGAGACACATAACATGCTACTGGGGGCTGCGACCGAATGACCTGGGCAGTTATCCGCGTACGCGGCGAGGTGAATGTCAAGCCTAAGATTCGCGAGACGATGCGACTGCTGCGACTCAATCGAGTCAACCACTGCGTGATGGTCCCGGAGGACGCCACCCATCTCGGGATGCTGCGACAAGTGAAGGATTATGTTACTTGGGGCGAGGCGGACGCCGAGACGACCGAGCTGCTCCTAGACGATGCTGGAATGCTGGCCGGGCGCAAGCCACTCGACAAAACTGCACTCAAGGAAGGCGGTTTTACAACGGTAAAGGCATTCGCGAAGAAAGTGACTGCCGGCAAGGCCCGACTCCGGGACGTCCCTCGCCTGAAACCGGTGTTGCGGTTGCATCCACCCCGCAAAGGCTGGGAGGGCGTTAAGCGTGCTTTTAGCAAAGGCGGTGCCCTAGGCTACCGTGGCGATGCCATCAACACACTATTGAGGAGGATGACACGTGGCGACGCGTAAGTCAATGCGTAGCGGCCGCACACGGGGCCGTGGCCACAAGAAAGGGCGCGGGGCGGGATTGCGCGGCGGGCGTGGCAATGCTGGCTCACACAAAACTAAGCGAGTGATGTACGAGCGGGTGGGTCGCGTGTGGGGCCGTTCTGGTTTTACACGGCCACCAGCTGTCGTCTCTGCCAGTACAATTCTAAACCTGAAACTACTAGAAGAATCTCTCGATCGCTGGGTGGCCAACGGCAGCGCGACAAAGAAAGGGAAGCAAGTCTCGGTTGACCTGAACGCTCTGGGCTTCGACAAACTACTTGCAACTGGGGAACTGACCCGTCCTTGCACAATTACCGTAAGTGCCGCCTCTGCCCGCGCCATCCAGAAGGTGGAAGCTGCTGGTGGAGAGGTGCTGCTTGGCTGAAAACATCCCGCGCAACCCAGCTCAGGCACTGGGGCCATGCACCGCACTGATTCTCCTATTCTTCCTGTGGTATCGCTGGAAAGAGCCCGGAATCGAGGCGACGTTACTGATGGGGACCGGCGTTACCCTCCTGACCTGGGTTACCTACATGGCTTCCTCGTACTCGGGCGAGGGGTCGAAATTGCATGGGTTAGCGCCAATCATTGAGCGCATGCCGACCATCCGTAAGCCGGAGGGGCATGTCCACTTCCGCACCAAGATGAGCTGGACACTGGGCATTCTGATTCTGTACTTCGCGCTGACAAACGTCACTATGTATGGGCTCGGCAGCGACACTGTTGACTTGTTCGTCCAGTACCGTGCCATTCTCGCCGGTGCTAGCGGCAGCCTGATGCACCTCGGTATCGGCCCTATCGTCACCGGGAGCATTATCATGCAACTCTTCACCGGCGCCAAGATTATCAACCTCAACTTGCAGGACGCCAAAGACAAGGCTATCTATCAGGGCACCCAGAAGGTGCTTGTGGTGGTGATGATTTTCGTCGAATCTATCCCACAGGTATTCGGTTTCCTCGAGCCGAGTGTCGCGGTTGTTGGTGAGATTGGCCTTACTTGGGCGCGCATGGCTATTATCACTCAGCTGATTATCGGCTCCTACATAGTATTCCTAATGGATGAGGTGGTCTCCAAGTGGGGTATTGGCAGTGGAATTTCGCTCTTCATCGCCGCTGGCGTCAGCCAGGCACTCTTCACCGGTACCCTCAACTGGGAACCTGCGCCCGGCTCGACCGGCCCTAACACGCCGCCGACCGGAACTATCCCGATGGTTATCTGGTATGTCATGAATTCCTCGTCACGTGAGCTGATGCAAGGCGGCTACGAGGCGATGCTGCTGGCACCGCCCAATCCAGTCGTCGCGCTGGTAGGAACATTGGTGGTATTCTTTGTCGTAGTATACGTAGAGTCATCGCGTATCGAGTTGCCACTGGCGCACGGTCGGGTCCGTGGCGCACGCGGACGCTACCCCATCCGGCTTATTTACGCCAGCAACATCCCAGTCATCTTAATGGCGGCGCTGCTCGCCAATGTCAACATGTTCGCGATGCTCTTCTGGTCGCATCCCTCAATGTCAAAATGGCCAATAGTCGGCCACAACTGGATGATTGGTGCCTTTGACACTAGTGATGGCAACCCAGTCCCGACTATGGGCGCTGCCTACTACCTCAATCGAATCAACGGCATGCAGGACTGGTTCCTGCCGCTGGCGAGCCCCAAGTACGAGAGCTACGCTACTATTGGTGGCGTTACCCACGAGCCGTACCAGATAGTGCTGCACATCATCATCTACATGGGCGTTATGATTCTCGGCTCAATGATGTTTGCGAAGTTCTGGATTGAGACTACTAACATGGGGCCACAGGCGGTCGCGAAGCAAATTCAGGGCTCGGGAATGCAGATACCCGGCTTCCGACGCGACCCACGTATTGTTGAGAAAGTACTCGAGCGTTACATCCCCACGGTGACTATGTTCAGTGGCTTCATAGTGGGGCTACTCGCCGCTGGGGCCGACATGGTTGGCACCACCGGGCAATCCTCTGGCACGGGAGTGCTGCTGACAGTTGGTATTATGATCCGTATGTACGAGCAGATTGGTAAGGAGCAAATGATGGAAATGCATCCCGTCCTGCGGCAGTTCTTCGGCGAGGATTAATGGCGCGCGTTATCGGCGGCTCGATAGTTGGTAAGGACTGCTTACTCGACCCTGGTGTCGTCATTGGTTATCCCGATAGCGACGAGCTGCCACTGCTCGGCAGCGACCGCGAGGCTGAAATTTCCGGCGCGACAGTCGGTGACAATTGCACGCTGCGTGCCGGGACTCTCTACTCCCGCGCGCGACTCGGCAATTCTGTACGCAGCGGCCACGGCTGGCTGGTGCGCGAGGATACCACGGTCGGCAACGGTAGCCTCATTGGCACCGGAGTGACCGTTGACAACGATTGCCGCATCGGCGATCACTGCAGCTTGCAAACTGGAGCTTATATCCCGACTGGTTCACGCCTTGGCAATCGCTGCTTCCTCGGTCCGAATGCGACGCTTACAAATGATCGGACTCCTCTGCGGACCGTCTACAAACTTGAGGCTGTTACGCTGGAGAATGATGTTACCATTGGTGCCAACGCAACACTGATGCCGGGCATCACGATTGGTGAGGGGGCCTTCATCGCTGGCGGTGCAATCGTTACGCGCGATGTACCCGCCTGGAAAATGGCAATGGGTGTGCCAGCACAGATTATGGAATTGCCGGAAAACCTGAAGAAGACCAACCGACTCGGTGATTGATGGGGGTTGTTGTTGTTACCGGAGTGCCGGGAGTAGGCAAGTCCACTGTCATGGGTGGAGCGTCAGAGGCTGGTTATGCCATCGTTAATTTTGGTGACATTATGTTTGAAGTCGCGCAGTCCGAAGGTGTACCAGACCGTGACCAGATGCGCAAGTTACCGGTGGCCGAACAACAGCGGCTGCAGCGTTTGGCTGGCGAAAAAATAACCTCCATGGGTAACGTAGTAGTTGACACGCATACTTCTATCCTTACTAAGCGCGGTTACTTACCAGGTTTACCAGAGTGGACGCTGCGTGCCATGTCACCAGCAATTATCGTGATGGTCGAAGCCACGCCCACCGAGATTGCCGGTCGTCGTGCGAAGGACGTGACCCGTCAGCGCGACGTCGATGACGTGGCAACGCATCAGGAGGTGAACCGAGCCTTCGCCGCAGCCGGCGCAGTCATGGTTGGCGCCACCGTTGCTGTAGTAGAGAACCACGACGGTAGAATTGACGAGGCAGTGGCACAATTCCAGGATCTACTTTCATGAGCGATTCTTCGCAACAGCCCCCAGCAATGGGAGGGATGTTCCTGACCATGTTCTTGATGCTCTATATCATCGTTAATCCCGGGCTGCGAGTGGTGATGGGTGAAGTTGCGGAGTTAACCCTCGAGCCGCGCATCGGGTTCGATGGCAATTACCCAGCACTGACAATCCTGCTGGCAGGGATGGTTATGATTGCAGGGACGACTTTTATTCGACATCTGCTGGTTGACTGGGAACAGATGGCTGACGTGCAGCTGAAGATGCAGGCATACAACAAAGCCTTGAGCGACGCGCGCAAGGAAGGCCAGCAAGCACGTGTACAGAAGCTGATGAAGATGCAACCGGAGGTACTGATGCTGCAGTCGGGAATGATGGCTAACCAGATGAAACCAATGGTCTTCACTATGTTGATTGCAATTCCCATCATCATGTGGCTCTACAACTTTGTAGCGGGGCTACCGGTGCAGGCACTCTCGCTGCCGTGGGAACCGCACTGGGGGCTACAGGAGCGACTCTGGTTTCTGCCGCACTGGATTATGATTTATTCTGTTATGGCACTTCCTTTCGGGCAAATCCTGCTGCGCGGTCTTAAGCTAGCGAGCGCGCTGCCGCAGCTGCGCTACATTCACCGTTTCCCAGACCACGACTAGGAAAAAGGCACCGGTTTTATTTAAATATTTATCGTCGAGCGTGACAGTCGTTCTACGCACAGGTTTTCACCTTCGAAATTCTGTGTGTCGAATCGCTTACGTTCCCACCCGGCTGGCAGGTCCCCTGCCAAGCTCGAGATTACCAGCCATACTCCTCCTTCCGGATGCAAATTACGCGGCGCATTAATGAGCAATCGCTGCGTAAATTCGATGCCGCTAGGACCGCCTTCGACTGCCAGCGCCAGCCAGCGATCATCGTAGTCGTCGCTCGGTGGCAAGTAGGGAGGGTTACAGACAATCGCGTCAAACTTGCGACCACCGATTGGCTTGAAGAGATCCCCTTGCAGGAACTCAATTGTGAGGTCTTGTTCCTGGGCGTTGCTACGTGCCAGTGCGACAGCATATGGATTCAGGTCGGTCGCCGTAACGGTCGCACCTAATGACGCAAGAGTTAGTGCGACAATACCACTGCCAGTACCCAGCTCCAGAACACAGCCACGTAATTCTGGAAAGTGCGCTACCGCCTTCTCTAGTGTCGCGCAGAGCAACTGGCTGTCCTCTGCCGGCTCGTAGACGCGTCTGTCTAGCTGAAATCCCATACAGCGGTAACAATACAGTTATATAACCAATTGTGCAGGGATATAGGAATGGTTTGGAAGAAGGAGAACAAACCGGAGCAGTTCTTGCTCTCGATTACCAACTCGCATAGCGAGAAGTGGGCGTCACTGAAGGAACTCGCTACAGAGCAAGGGCGACCAATCAGTGAACTGGTGCGCGAAGCCGTTTCCGAAAAGGTCGACTCGGGTCGACAGCGACGTGCGCTGGTACTAAGTCCGCACACCGATGATGCTGAGCTCGGGTGTGGTGGAGCCATCGCTAAATTGGTTGAGCGGGGGTGGTCTGTGCATATTCTCTGCTTCAGCGCTGTTGCCGAGCGATACCCCAGTTTGGTCGATGAAGCAGCGCGCTCCAGTGGGATTCTAGGCACTACTCACGAAATCCTCGATTTCTATACTCGTCATTTTCCGCGCGACCGGCAGGAAATCCTACAGTCGCTCTACGACCATTCGCGGCAGAACCAGTATGAGCTTGTTTTCACTCCTGCCACGACCGACATCCATCAGGACCATGGTGTCGTGACCGCCGAGGCACTACGTGCCTTCCGTAACTGTACACTGCTGGGTTACGAACTGCCATGGAATAATCTCGAAATCAAACTGAATTGCTTCGTTTCGCTCGAGGAGCGGCATGTGCGAAAGAAAATTGAAGCGCTGGAATGCTACGCCAGCCAGAAGCATAATCCCTACTTTGATGCGAAATTCTTCCGCTCGGTTGTGCGCATGCGCGGAATCCGTCTCGCCACAGAATATGCTGAGGGATTTGAAACACTTAGGGTCCGACTGGACGGTATGTTGTGAGTCGCATCGCTTTCCTACTGGGGTATGATCTGCTCGAGCCTAAGCTCGACCGGAGGGTCCTACTCGAAGCGCAATCGTGCGTTGCACGAGGGCATACGGTAGAAGTGCTATGTTGGGCCCGGCGACAACCGTTTCGTGAGTTAACAGGGAGTTATGAGGGGGTAACGTTCCACCGCCTCTATCAAAAACTGAGTGCAGAATCACGCCCGTTTCCGCTCAAGATACCTAGCTATCTAGCGCTGGTGCGGCAGATGCTCCGGCGGCTGGCCGTTTTCAATCCCGACGTGGTAATCGCTGCCGATTTAGAAATGCTCCCCGCTGCAGTAACTGGCCGGCTATTCCAAAGGTACGGGCTAATCTACGACTCCCATGAGGACTGGCCTGCCATGGAAGCCCAGACGAACCCCGCACTGGGCTTCGCTACGAAGTTACTCGAGCGAACCTTGCTGCCGGCTGTGGACGCAGTAGTAACGGTCTGTGAAACGCTGGCGCTCCGGTTCCGGCGGAGAGGCAAAGAGTGCCGCGTGCTGCTCACTGCACGAACGCGTCGTGAGGTCGAATCCCTCGTCTTCCGACCCCGTGCCGAAGTGCGTCGCGAGCTCGGGTTCAGCCCCAGCGATGTGGTGGTGGGCTTTGTGGGAAATCTACAGAACAAGCGCCTCGAGATGCTGATCGAGGCAGTCGAGTTTGTACATCAACATGACTCCGAATCGCGACTGAAGGTGCTGATTCTAGGTGGGCCTACCAATGTGCGTGAGGCGCTTGCTACACACGCTGTCGCCTCCGGCGTGGCGGCAAGGTTCGTGTTCCATCCGATAGTAGACTATCGCCAAGTGCACCACTATTTGCAGACACTTGATATCGGCATCATCCAATACAATCGAGTGCTCTGGGCACACTTGGCAATCCCCCAGAAAATCATCGATTATTTCGCCTGCGGAGTGCCTGTGCTGACGCGTAACTTCCGCGAGCGGGCGCGGTTGGTACGGGCTTCCGGTGCTGGACTCGTTTTCAAAGGTGGAGAGCCGGACCAAGTGGGTAAGGTGTTGTTGGCGTTAGAGGCATCGAAAGCGCTGCCGCAGCTGCGACGCCGGGCACAACGCGCCTTCACAGAGCAACTCTGTTGGGAGCGACAGGAACCGAAACTACTAGCGCTAATCGATGCGCTGAGCGCGACGCGGCATCTCCCCCAAGTAAACTAGTTCTCCACAGGCTCATTCTCAGATGGGTAGCCTAGCAGCAGAAGCTTCTCTTTCACTAGTGCATTGATGGTTTGCTGTTCGTGGGCGTTGAATTCACTACGCCAGCGGTCGCTGTGTGACTGGCTCAAGTCGACCTCCAGTAGCTCCTTGGTAAATGTCAGACCGAGGAACTCGCAGATGTTAGTGATGGTCAGACGAGGGTCAGCTATCAAGGCCTCGAGCCGAACTTCGTAGTAGCGTGACCCCAAGTCCTGACGGTGGGCGAGGATACGATCCATAAGTTCTAGATAGAAGTGCGTCGCCTCTACGCGGTCTCGAGGGGCCCACCGCTGCTGGCTGAGCGAGGCGATTACGTCGCGCGGATCTCGCAGCATGTGGATGAAACGTGCGCGGGGAAGCAACTCGTGCAGCTCGCGCATGAAAAGTAAAGCCCAGGTCTCATCTAGGAAAAGCACCCTGTGGTTGGTATTCTGCAACAGTTCTTCGAAGAGTGTAGTTAGGTAGTTGCTGAGCAGATCACGCAACTCATTCGGTGCCTGCGGTGGTGCAAACGCTACCTCGGGAGCAACTGTGTAGCTGGCGGTGCCAGGCCAGACTCCGTCGTAGCTGAACTCCACCAGTGCGCGCAGCAGGCGTCGATTGTGTGTGCGGAAGTGGGGCAGGTGACGTGCTAAATCCCATCCTGCATAGCGGCGCGGTGCGATCCAACGGCCTCGGTCGCAGCGTAGTGCGAGCCAATCAGGAAGACGATGTACCAGCTGCTCGCGTTCCACGTCGGTCAGTAGCGTCTGCAGACGTTGGATGCGGTCATCAGCGAGGAAGGGAGACCAAGAAGTAGAGAAGCTAGTGTAAAAATCAATGATGCCTCCGGGGTCGAGCAGAAAGCGAACCTCGAAGGGTAGTGCGTAAACATCTGGATGGCGTGCGAATACGTGCTTGAGCACGTTGGTGCCACACCTGCCGGTGCCACCGCAAAAGATCACCGCAACGTTGTTGGAGGCTGTCGCTTCTGGGGCGTCTGCCATGGATACGGCAAGGGGCACCTTGTAAAACATATCACGCCACTTAGTTCCCGTTTGCCGGCGTGCGCGATAGACGGGGGCACACGCGTTCCACTACAGCTACCGGCGAATTCAGACCCCGCAAGCGGTAATAGCCGTCCCTGAATCGCGGCGTAATGTTCGTTGTCAGTGGTTCAACTCACCAGCGGCTCGGCGTGGCGCTAGCGCAGGAGACTGGCGCCGAGTTCTGCGGCGTAATTAACAAACGTTTCCCCGATGGGGAGCGCTACGTGCGTGTTCTGCGGAATGTTGCTGGTCATGACGTTACTGTAGTGCAGAATACCTTCCCCGATGAGAGTATCGTCGAGTTGCTGTTGATTCTCGAGGCGTTGCGCGAGTCTGGCGCAAAGAGCATTACAACCATAATTCCCTACATGGGATACGCGCGACAGGAGCGCACTTTCCAGAGAGGTGAAGCTATTTCGGCGCGCGCTGTAGCGAGACCTGTTGGGGCGCTGAGTGACAGGGTCTTCACCGTTTCGGTCCATACCGATGAAGTGCTTTCTTTCTTCGGCTGCCCTACACAGGACATCGATGGGCTACAGGAAGCTGTGCGCTACCTGAAGGGATTCAAGCCGGGACTAGTTGTAGCTCCTGATGAGGGGGCGCGCGAGTGGTGTGCACGTGCCGCTAAGGAATTGAAGGCACCGCTACACGTCATGTCCAAAGTCCGTGTGGACGACCGCACCGTTGAGACCGGCTCGGGTAAAGTAACGGTCAAGGGACTAACGGTGGTAATTCTAGACGATATTATTTCGACTGGCGGCACCATCGCCTCGGCGGGGCGGCTGCTCAAAGACGCAGGCGCGGGGCAAGTACTCGCGGCGTGCACCCATGGACTGTTCATCGAGGATGCTGCCAACCGGCTCCGCGTTTGCGATGATATCCTCAGCTCCGATACTCTCGAGGGCGTCTATACTCGCTACTCAATTGCGCCCGCTATTGCTGCGGCGCTCTGATGCTCTGGGCCGGTCCGGTCCTAACTGCGAACGGATTCATAGATGGGTGGTTCGACCCTGGGAATGGAGAAAATGGAGATGGAGAGCCTCCGGGACCAGCGACGGAGGGTGTTATCCTGCCGCCGTTTCGCAACTGCCACACACATCTGGGTGACACTCTAGCGCGCGGCGAAGTGCCCGATAAGCTGTTGGCAGAGCTAGTTGGTCCAGATGGCTTCAAACAGCGCTGGCTCGCCGATGCTGACGTTGCAGCCTCGATTACAGCCGGGCTGCGCGAGGCTGCCGACAGCGGCACCGCACTAATACTCGACTTCCGTGAAGGAGGCGAACTGGGACTGGAGCAGCTGTCGCGGGGCGCCGCTGATGCAGGATGGTGTGTTGAACAAGGCGCGCCGCAGGTAATTCCGTTCGGTCGCGCGAACGGTGGATGGCCGTTGCCGAGCCGCAATGCGGGGTTGTCCGGACTAAAAGATCTAGCTTCTGGGGCAGGGCATCGCATGGCGATCGAGGCGCGCGTTTTCGGCGGCCTCGTAGCACTCCATTTTTCCGAGGTTGAGCGTGAGTCGCTAGAGCTTATGCTAGAGCACGAACCAGACGTCTTGGTGCACCTCTGTAACTGCAGCGACGAAGACCTGCATGCCATCGCCGAAAAGGGACTCGGAGTAGTGGTCTGCCCACGCAGCAACGCGCGCTTCGGACTGCGCCCGCCGCTGGAGGAACTGCTAGCGCTGGGAGTTGATGTGGGGGTTGGAACTGACAACGGCATGCTCTGCACACTCGACATGCTGGCAGAGCTGCGCTTCTGCCGTGAGGTCTTTCCTGACGTGGCGCCAGATGTGCTTCTACAACTTGCCTGCTGGGGCTTGGATGAAACCCTTAAGAAGGCAAAAGAGTGCAAGCGCCTCGTGGACCTCCCGGGCGGTAGAATTCTGCTTTCGCAGCCCCGGGTCGACCCGCTGGAAGCTGTCTTTGACCCGCGCGCCAAGGTGCTCGCAACGAGGTTCACGTGCGAGTGAAGCAGGTGTTGCTAGAATGAATTTCCGGGATGTTATGGCGCTCGCCAAGCGGCGTGGAATCTTACAAGCAGCATACGAACCCTATGGTGGCGTTGCCGGCTTCTTTGACTATGGGCCGGTTGGAGTGCGGCTACGCCGTAAAATTATCGAATTGTGGCGACAGCATTTCGTGCTGGGTTTCGGCGCGCTTGAAATCGATAGTGCACTCATCGGGCCTGAATCTCTATTCAAGGCATCTGGGCATCTCTCAGAGTTTGACGATTTGCTTGTTGAGTGTCTCGAGTGTAACAAGCTCTATCGTGCAGACCTGCTTGTCGAGGGTGGGGGGGCTCTTGACCGTGATGGCATTGCTGTCGCTTTAGCTGGGAAGAAATGTGAAAGCTGTGGCGGGAAATTCGACGTGCCACGGCCATTCAACTTGATGTTCTCCACAAATGTTGGTGCCGGTCGCGGCACCCCTAGCTACCTGCGGCCCGAGACTGCGCAGGGGATTTTCCAGGCCTTCCCATGGCTGCTACGGCAGAATCGAGGTAAACTGCCACTGGCTGCAGCACAGGTCGGACGCGCCTTCCGCAATGAAATTGCACCGCGACAGGGGCCATTGCGGCTGCGTGAGTTCACACAACTCGAGCTGGAGCATTTCTTCTTGCCGAATGACGAGCCTGAGTTGCCAAATCCCCTTGAATCGATAGAAATTAATCTAGTTCCCGCGAAAGGAAAAAAGAAATCAACAACAGTTGGCAATGCATTAAGCTCTGGAATTGTTGATTCCTCGTTAGTCGCAACACATTTGGCTAGGACTCAAAATTTCTTAACTAGTCTTGGTGTAGCAAAAGACAAACTTAGATTTAGACAACATAGGGCAAATGAAATGGCCCATTACTCTAGCGACTGCTGGGATGGAGAGATTTACACTTCTTTAGGTTGGGTAGAGGTAGTAGGCGTTGCTCACCGAGGAGATTATGATTTATCTGCACACGATTCTTCTTCTTCTAAAGAATTCAGAGTTCCTCTACCCGGCACTGAAAAAGAAAGGGAAGTATGGGTGCCTAATATTGGAAAATTAGGTAAGGAGTTCAAAGGCAAAGCGAAGTCAATTTTAGAAGCAATCAAAAATGTTGATATTGAGCCGGATATTTCTATTAAAGCTAACGGAAAGACTATTGTTTTGTCAGAAGAATATTTATCTCAAAAAACGGAAAGAGGAAGTGAAATGGTCTTTCCTTATGTTGTAGAGCCATCTTTTGGTTTGGATCGTATTTTGTACTGTTTATTGGAAAGTTCCTGGAAACGTGATGGGGAAAGAGAATGGATTTCTCTTCCACAAGAAACCTCACCTTATGATTTGCTCGTGGCCCCCCTTATGACAAAGGACAGATTGGATGAAAAGGCTCAAGAAATCTTGCAATCTGCATTAGACATGGGTGTAGATGCGTACTATGACGAAGCAGGATCTATAGGCAGAAGATATGCAAGAGCCGATGAAATAGGAATATTCTTTTCGATGACCATTGATCACCAAACATTAGAAGATGGTACTGTAACTTTGAGAGAAAGAGATTCTAAGAATCAAAACCGGCTTTCGATTGAAGACGCGTTAGACAAAGTCAGGCGGTAGTTTGTCAACAACTATTGTCCACTTATTGGCTTTAGGCTATGGAATATCGTTCATTGCGGTTGGTGTTGAGCATTTCAGGGAGCCTCAAAAATTTGTAGAGATTGTTCCGTCTTATCTTCCATTTCCTTTGTTCTTAGTTTACTTAACGGGAGCTATGGAAATTGGAGGTGGTTCGGGTATTATTTATCCAGATACCAGAGAAATTACTGGGCGGCTTATGGCGTTGTTCTTGCTGGCTGTTTATCCTGCAAACATCTACATGTGGACTAATGATGTTCCATTCAATGGCACTAGGCTTACAACGAACGGGCATCTTGTGAGGCTGTTTGTTCAATTTCTATTGATTGTTGCTGCGTTAGCGTTTTCTGGAGATTTACAAAAAATTAGGAAGTGAATAGAATAACCTTAACGTGGTATTGCACTTTTTTTTACTAGGCGGTTTGTTTTGGGGCTGACCCCTTTATTTCTTGTGGAACACGAGCTTTTTATTAATATATTTTCTAATGAATATAAATTAAATAAATATAAAAATGTAATGTATTTCCATGCGAAATGATGGGGTGCGTGTCACCCCTCTCCGGTTCTTGTCTGCATGTTTTTCAAGACTATGCGCATCTGTTCCATAACTTTGCCTAAATTCTTTTCATTGTCAAAATCGGCGCCTGCTGGTTTTTTCCTATTCACAGCAGTAATAAGCAGCGGCAAGCACCGCGTTAATTCATCAACGATAGTTACGTGTGCTGTACGTGCCGTGCGCGAAAGTGGATTAAGATCAATTGCAATGACTTTCTTGCCTAGGTCGACTAGTGCTTGGCAGCGATCGCCATCTTCAAGCGGCACCAGCACAACATCTGCATCGCCAATGCCTGCACGGCTGCATTTAGCCCTCTCCGAAGCAAGACCTGGGATATGGAAGTCTGGCCTTTCTCCCAATGGTTCGATACCAGCCTCACGCAGTAGTGCCGCTAACCCACTCACCCGCGCAGAGGAGCGATGGAATAGGTTCACTTCCACTCGTGCCGGAATGGCGATTGCCAGCTCAGCAATAGCAGGACCTGCCAGTGCAATGGAGTTTCCATTTGCTGAGATAACGGGCTGGCGCGCATTGCAAAGCAACTCTGCGGCGACGTTGATGGCGCTGTACGCAGGGCCGGTTGTTTTCTCACCTAGTAGGTAGTCGAAAGCCTCACCTCGGCCATGTGCAATTAGACCAGCGCCAGCAACCAGCTCACCGGCAGCAATCAGCTTCTCTCGCGCGACTAGTGACTGGTAACGTGGATGGTCTTCTGGAATTTTACCCACAGCGCCCTAGTCAGGGACAATAAGATTATTTTGGTGGGTTTATTACCAAGGCATTCTAGCTAAGGACCACCAAGCCAATAACCGGGTGCCCTGTAACGCTCTATGAGCCAGGCAGCCATCGGCCAGTTGGAACAGATTGCGAATCGTATCCACAGGCAGCTTGTTGGGGGACATGTCCCCGAGATGCAGATTCCAACCCGCAGTAAGTCTAACATAATCTTTGATGAGAGTCAACAGGTTTGGAAATACGGCAGTGCCAAAACCACCCGCACGGCTAAGAAGCTGGACGGAGCATACATGCTACTGCGCACCACCTACTTACTGGACTTCATCCGCGATATGGTTGGGCAGCAAAAATCATCGACCCTCAGGGAGCTTTACTACATCTCCGAGGGGTGGGAATTGGGCAAGTTCCATTCGCAGGACGAGTCGAACAAACTAATCGAGGATTTGGAAATTGTGACTAGTTTCCAGCGCGAGGACTTCAAGATTCGTCCCGAAGAGGATGGTGCCAAGGTGCTAGGAAACCTAACGCTTACGGAAATCAATCGCAAGGGAAAACAAATGCGCATCAACTGTCGCGACGACGTAGGCGACACTGGCTATGGCATTCCCTACAATGTCGAGCCGGAGAAAATCACTTTCGACAATTTCGGCGACGCACGCTGCATTATAGCCATAGAGACTGGCGGCATGTTCGATCGGCTGATTGAGAATGGGTTTGACGAGACTCATGGCGCCATCTTGGTCCATATCAAAGGCCAGCCCGCACGTTCAACGCGGCAGTTCTTGCAGCGGCTACAACAGGAATCCGGACTGCCGTTGCTGGTTTTTACCGACGCAGATCCTTGGTCATACCGCATCTACGGATCGATTGCTTACGGCGCAATCAAGACCGCGCACATTTCGCATGTGCTAGCCACACCTTCAGCCCGTTATCTAGGAGTAACACCCTCAGACATCTCAAACTATGATCTACCGCACGACAACCTGAACGAGCGCGATCGGCAGGCGCTGAAATCGATGCGCAGCGACCCCCGCTTCGCCGAAGACTACTGGAGTTCCGAAATCGAGCTACAGTTGGAACTAGGGCTCAAGGCTGAGCAGCAGGCTCTAGCCAAGTACGGCCTCGACTTCGTAACCGACACATACTTGCCGGAGAAGCTAGCCGAAATCGGTCTTTGAAGACTAACTGTTCCCGAGGATTCGGTACATCCCGGTGCTGCATTTGGGGCAGGTGCCCTTCATTGCATTCCGGCCGTTCTTCATAGTGACCTTATTAGGGTTGTTCATTTCCCTCTTAGCTTTGCATTTGACGCAGTAGGCTTCCGTCATGGCCGCCGCACGCCGGATAGAGTATAAAAATCGATTCCCTCGACGAAAAAACGGGTTTTCAGAGATTTAGTGCTGCTTTGAGTTTCTGGTGTAGTGCATTGCGCGGCAGGGCACTTTAACGGCTAAGTCGCCCGATACTCCTAAAATGGGGTGGTGGTGGCGCAGCGTGGACCGGCGCATCCTGCTGGCCGTAGCGGCAATCCTAGGTGCCTCGCTGTTCCTGCCGGAGGGGAGGCAGTTTTGGCTCGATTATTTCGTCGCTCCTATTGTGGCTGACGCTATCGGCCCTACTGGCACAGCCGGAGCGCGCTACAACCTCTACAATACCGCGGCTTACGGGGGGCTCTTTTACTTAGGTTTCATCGGCGTTGAGTGGAAACTGCGCGAGTTGGATATTGCGGTCGATGGGCGCTTCCTGCTAGCGGCGACACCACTAGTGCTGCTTGGCGGCGCGGCACGTACGCTTGAGGACGCGGGCCTCTTCGCGCCACCGGTACAGTATCTTTTCATCTCGCCCATTATTTACTTGTTATTGGGCGCTGTTGCCTTCCTGCTACTGTGGGGGGGTGCCACGCTGCGTGATTCCACACTACCGTCGCTGCCGACCGGGCTGGCGTTGGTTGCGTTGGCCATTGGTGGCTACGGTGCATGGTGGCTCTTCGCGCCGCCAGGTTGGGTTCATCCAGCTGTGTGGGCTCTGGTTGTGCTAGCCATCACCGCGGCGATAGCGGAGTTCCGCAGCAGCCGTCCACTGCACAATCCGGTTGAGCTGTTCGGTTTGGGTAGTGGACTGGCACTGTTACTGGTGCTGCTGCAGCTGGCGCAGTTCGACGCCCCACATGGCGAGGTGCTGTTCGAGGTGCCCTTGCTTGCGTTAGGGCTGACGCTAGCAGTCGCTGGCGCGGCGTGGCTCAAGGCCGAGCGTGGTGTGCCACACCCTGGTTTCGTGCTTTGCACCTTGTTCTTGGGCTGGCTGGCGCTGGCAGTGGATGGTAGCCATGCCTTCTGGCTGATATTAGCGGCGTTCGGCTGCTTTGGAGCTGCACTACGCTTCCCACTACGCAAGTTACGTGCACTACAGGCGGTGCAGCGACCGGAATACCTGGCGCTTTACTTCGCACATTTTTTAGATGGCTCAGCAACATGGCTTGGCATCGATCGCTACGGCTACGTTGAGAAACATGTACTGCCATCGGGCGCTATCGACTACTTTGGGACTGCAGTGGTGATGCTGCCGCTCAAATTCACTGTCGTGAGCGCAGTAATATGGGCGCTCGAGGCAGAGCGCGAGGAGATTGACCACCACACACGCTACTTGCTGCTGCTATTCTTGATGACACTAGGACTGGCGCCCGGGACGCGCGACATCCTGCGACTGGCGCTCGGCACCTGAGTTTGGCCGCTGCCGAAAAGCATATAACTAAATCAGACAGCTTTGCGAGACCCGACCAATATGGGAAGTGTAAAAATGAGTATTGAAAGACAGATTTCGGTAATGTTGAAGAACCGCCCCGGACAACTGGCTGCCGTAGGTGATGCGCTGACTGACGCTGGCGTGAACCTAATCGCGCTCTCAGTAGTAGACGCTAGCGATCACGCAGTGATGCGGCTAGTGACCAGCGACTGGGCGGCGACTCGCAAGACAATCGAAGCGCTGGGTCACAGCACCGTCATGAACAAGGTGCTGGCTATTGAGCTCCCGCACGAAAAAGGCGCGCTGGCAGCAGCGTCCGCAAAATTGGCGAGCGCAGACGTCAATATACACTACATTTACGGCTCTGCCGCGGGTCGTAACTCGGTTCTAGTAGCACACGTTTCGAACCTTGAGGCTGCACAGAAAGCACTTGGCTGAGGGAACCTTTAAAGGAGCGCTTTAGGTCGCAAAGCCATATGCGTGCGCGCGCAACTCTCACGACTATCTTGCTCCTGCTATCGCTGCTGCACGGTGACACGGCACGCGCAGCCGAGCCAGACTACGGCAGTGGTGAGTTCCACGAGCTCAATTTGTACTTCTATGGTGACTTGGATGACGGTAGTGGCAGTTTCAACACCACTGCGCCAGTAAGTGGTAACGGCACTGAAAGCGACTGTCCGCAAGACGGGAACCGGCGTGGGGCACCACCTGGAAACAGCCGGCAGTGGGAGGATGTTGGCAGCTGGTACAGCTCAGAACTGGTGACTAATGTCACTGTACGTGGCGAGGTCCCCTTCGAAATCTGGGCGAAAGCCACATCCGGCTCTGTAAAGGATGTGCAGTTCCGGGTCAGTTTGATTATACCGGGAATTGATGGAACGGTTTTCCTACAGAGCGAAACCGAGGCGCGCACGGTCAATGACAACGCAGCTCACTTCGCAACCAATTTCTCGCTCGACAGCGAGTACCAGATTGACCGTAACGAGACTATCCGGGTCGACCTAGAATACTCTGGTGGAGATGACTTCGATATTTCGGATCCCTTCGGAAATCAGGATAACAACCAGATTGTTGTACTTACTTCCAGTCACAATCACCCTGCTAGTATTGCAATGGAAATGGACCACTTCCGGAGTGAGTTCCCTAGAATTGAGGTAGATCACTCTCGCAGCGTAGTAAAGGTGGAAACTTGGTTGCTCTCTGCCTTTGGCAACGATGATTTGCAGTCTGGAACGTGGGAGCTGAAAGTCGGAGGTGTTAGCACCGGGACTTCCGCCACAGTTAGTGGCGGTGTCTTGCTGGAGGACGACGGAGAAGGATTGCGCGTGGGGTGGGAGTGGGCTTACGGTGACAGCGGCGCGCCGAGCGACACTTACCTACTGACAGTTAGCTGTGGTGACGTCCAGGGCAACCAGTGGGAGAGCACTGGCGATGAGAAGCTGCACTTAGTGGTGCAGCAACACCAACTAGACAACGCCCTTAGTTGGGAGGATGTGATGGTGAATGGCCTGGTCAATTCTAGCAGCGTCGTTGAAGGCAGCGATTTTACTCTCACTGTAACGGCACGCACTAGCGGCGACTCCGCCATCAATGGTTACCCACTCACTGTGGATATTTACTACAGTTTCGAGGGAGGCGAGTTACTCTTGCTGGAAGATGACTTTGCTTGGCTCTCGCCTGGCCAAAGTGAGGAGTTCACCTTTACCCTCAACTTCGACCAGGCTGGTAGTTACACGTTGCGCATAGTGCTGGATGACGGCGACCACGCTGTCGAGACCGACGAGACCAACAATGTGATTGAATACTCGCTCACGGTTGGGCAAGAACAGGAGCAATCACTGACTGGCGGTTGGCTTGACCGCCTCAGGGAGGAGGACACGTTAACACTCGGCATCGCCAGCTTTGCCGTGCTGGTTGTTTTAGGGGTTTTGGTGGCGCTGCGCCGCTCCTCTCAGGGTGACGATATGGAATGGGACGATGACGACGAATTCTGACCCACGTTACCCTCCTGCCGACGAGACACACTACGTCTATGACAAGGAGGCCGTCGGTGAAGGTGCGCGATACGATGAATCAACGGTCGGCAACGTTAAGTCGCGCACTTGTCGCGGCTGCGGCCAGCAGTTCAACTGGGCCTTCAAAGTCGGTAATGCGATGACCCATTCGGTACCGGACGGCGTTGCGCATGCGGTTGACAACGGTGCCAGCCGCGGTTATTGCTCAATAGAGTGCTTTATGACGGGCGACGGCGACCTTGAACAGGCCACCCTTGACCGTGACTCTACAGGAATATGGGAACTGGCAAAGCGTAATTGGTTCGGGCTGAAGGTGCTGCGCGGGCTGGGACGCTAGTCGCGGATTCCGTCTTCTAGGATTTGTACTACAGCTTCTCCATCCGGCAGATGTGGTGAATCAACTAGGCGGAAGATGCGTTTGCCTGCTTTGCCGCGCCGGATGTAGATCCGAAATTTTGAGGTGTGGCCGACGATGTGGCCACCAATTGGCTTGGTCGGGTCCCCGAAAGCGAAACCACCTGGATTGGAGAGCACTTGATTAGTGACTGCCACCGCAGCGTTATGCTCGTCTGCGAATTTGGTCAACGCCTCCATATGCCCACCGATTTTGTTTTGCCGTTCGGCCAGCATGCCGCGGCCGATATACTCCGATCGGAACGCACCGGTCAGTGAGTCGACTGCCAGTAGCCGGATTGGTCGCTCCTCAGCCAGTTGCTTGACTTTATCGACCATTAGCATTTGCTGATGTGAGTTGTAGGCACGACCGACATGGATGCGTGCCAGCGTTTCATCGGGGTCCAAGTCAAGTGCTTTTGCCATTGAGATAATGCGTTCAGGGCGGAAGGTATTCTCGGTATCGATAATTGCAGCTTCTGCATTCAGACCGCCTTGCTCCTCTGGCAGTTGCACTGCCACTGCCAACTGGTGGATAATCTGCGTTTTACCCGAGCCGTATTGACCATAGAATTCGGTGATTAGCTGCGTTTCGACACCGCCGCCGAGCAGTGCGTTCAGCTCGCTAGAGCAGCTAGTTAGTTTGCCTACGGTTTGCCGTTTTTCGAGCAGTTCTACCCCTGTCAGGATTCCACCAATATCGACCATGCCGAGTGCGGCATAGATAATGTCCGTGGACTTAGAATTACCAACACCTGCAGCCTCGCCTAGGCGTGAGGGAGACTGAGTCGCAATTGATTCGAGGGTACGGTATCCTGCACTTCGTAGTTTATCGCCAATGGCAGGGCCGACACCGGGGAGGTCCTCGATGGTGGCTTCAGTCATTTTTAACCATCCGTTTGCGTAACCAGTCAAATTCATGGGGATCTTCCCAACGTGGCTCGAGTGAGGCCAAAAACTCGCGCACAGATTTACTCAGCATTAGGCCACCCGGAAGCGGTTGAAAGCTGGTTGGTAGGTCAACCCCTGGTCATTAAGAGAATCGAGCAGTTCGTCAAGCCTCGCAGTATCGATGCCTGCTGCGACAGCATTATCGCGGAGTTTGTCGTAGAGCACTCCTTCACCTTGATCATCCAGTTTTGTGACTAGGTCCAGTATTGCAGCCTCGGCGTCCGCGTCGCTCGTTTGATCATCGTCAGATGATTCTTCAGCAGCGCTAGCCGCTTCTGGTGGGGCGTCTGCTACTGTTTCAGTCGGTGTAGCAGGAGGTGTTTCCATAGCTTCTGCGGTCTCGAATTCGCCGGTAAAGGGTGGTTTTTCAGTTAGAGCAGTGGCGGGTGTTTCCCCGCTCAGGTATTTCAGGCAGTCATAGAGCAGCCCGGCGTATGACTCGGTTGAGACGGTCTCGTACTTTTCCTGCGCTAGCGCTAACCCTTCTCGCTCACGCATGCCCAGTTTTGGGTCACTCGCGTCGGACAGTGCCTGTGCGCCTTTCAGGCGACGCATCAGTGAATTACATGCCTTGATTGCCCAGACCGAGACCTCTTGTTCACTCACTTCGCGGAGGTTCTCTGGTTGGACGCTGACATAGACGGCGTCACTGTCGTCTGGTGAGTAGGAACGGACGCGCCCAACAGCGATTACGTGGCGCGGAGCTTCTATACGCGATAGCGCCGCAGCACCTTCTGGGTTGTACTGTCCGGCGCGTAAGTAATAGGTGTCGCCGTTGGGGTCAATCATGCGCGCCATGTAGAACGGATCATCCTCGCTGCCGCGATTCTCAATATCAGTTAACACTCCACCGATGAGCACCCGTGAGATTTTAGCCCCCATTTCAGAGATGAGGTAGGTAGGTGAGTATTCGCGGTCCTCAACATGGGTTTCGCGTGCTCGTGAGAGCTCCTGCGCTAGTACCGGGAGTGCCGGTTCCCTGCGGCGCGCCATTAGGCCTCCAGTGCCGCTAGGAATTGTCTGGCGATTGATGGCACGTCCAAACTGTGAGCCGGTTCGCATTTGCGGGCGAAGAACATTAGCCCATAGTCATCTGAGCGAGTGAACCCTTCGACCTTGAGTGGTTTAAGCAGTAGTGCCTGTTCTAAATCATCAATAAGGGTTTCGGGAGTATAACTTTCGCGCACTAGTTCCAGGCATGATTCCATGTCACGCCCTAGCACCTGCTCCGTAAGTTCGCGGTTCAGGAATAACTGTAGTGCACCAGTACCATCGTCGAGCATTAGTTTGGTGCGCAGGTCGGGTGTGCCTTGCTGCTTACCATGTACCATGCACTGGCCACTACGTAGCACCCGGTTGCACTCAGGACAGCGGAAAATGAGCCCGCTTCCCTCGCGTACCGCCAGCACATGACCTTCTAGAACGGCGTCGCTGGCGCCACCTCGCTCATCGAGTGTTTCGACAGTGTAGTGGGTTCCCCCCTCCAGCTCGTTTAGTGCTGGCAGCTCGGTATCGCTGCGTGCTACAGTACTGTTTTCATTTATTTGTAGTTCGGGGATTCCGCGCCAGTCGCGCACGTAGGTGTTATCGACGGAATAGACTTCCCCGGCTTGTAGACCGTGGTCATGCCAGGCGGTGAAGCGGCAGCTGCCACTAGCGTCGGCCAACGTCCCACTCCAGAGCGTTTTTGGCTCGTCCCGCACGGTCACCTCGCGTTCCTCGACATTGAGGATGCGGACTGTAAGCGAAACAGATCCCATACCGCTGCGCAGCCCCGCCACATCGGACGCCGTTGCATCTCCCTCGTTGGTTGTCGCTGTAGGGATTTCAAGTGCTTCCAGCGCGGGGTCCTCGACTTCGCGCAGGCGGCAGCGGTCACCTAAGTTAAGATCAACTCGGTCGTTCCAGCCTTTGGTGTAGGCATTAGCAACTTCGATTACAGCTCCTGGTTTGACTGTGAATTCTTCACGCCAAACAGTGTAGCGTAGCGTAGCACTGCCGTCGGTCATGTCCCCTTCGAAGATAGTACGTTGTTCACCATCTTTCAGGGTAATATCCTTTGAAAATACGGAGATGATCTTGGCGCGGAAGCTGACAGCCTGCTGGTCTGGTATGATATCGACTAACTGTGTGTGTGGGCTAGCTTGTAACGCTCCGGGATTGCCGTAGTGCTTTCTGACAATAGCTTCCTTGGCGGTCGGCAAATCTATGCCGTAGTTCTCTACGTATTGCCGTAGTTCCTCGACAATAGTGGCGTGGTCTAGTTTGTTTTCTAGGGCTTCGGCAATGTCTTTGACATGCGGCCCAAAATCGGTTTCGTTTGCTTGCATTGGAGTTTCTCCTTGTGTTTCGTCCCGGACTCCATCTCAGGACAGCCCCTTACCCCCAGTAGGGTATATATACTTAACTCCAATTAAACTAAATCACCTTTTTGGGTTATGCTTTATTGGGGTAAAAAACTAGTGTTGTAGAGGTGAGTCAAGCGTTATATGGCAAGCAGCATCGGCGCAGCTGATGAAAGTAGACGAATTGACCCCACGCAGCAGTCGCGTAAATATGCCAGTCAAGGTACTCACACTGGATGAACCGCGCGATATCGAGAGTGGTGGCAGGGTTTGTGAGGGACTGGTAGGTGATGAAACTGGTACAGTTGTAATGAGTTTCTGGAATGAGGAGTGCGATCAGGTAAAACTAGGTGAGACCATCTGGCTTAGTGACGCGCGCGCGAGCCTTGTGCGCGGCTCGCTACGGCTCAGCCTCGGCAAGTATGGTTCATTAGGCGAGGGTGACCGTGAAGTTGAACATGTACGCGAGGATTTGAACATCTCCGACCTGGCCTACGCGATGCCGAGGCCAGATCGCGGCCGTGGTGGCGGCCGTGGCGGCCGTGGCGGTGGTAAGTGTTTCAACTGCGGTAAGCCGGGCCACATCTCCCGCGACTGCCCCGATGGCGGCGGCGGTAAGGGCGGCGGCAAGTGTTTCAATTGCGGCAAGCCGGGCCACATCTCCCGCGACTGCCCCGATGGCGGCGGCGGTAAGGGCGGTGGCAAATGTTTCAATTGCGGTAAGCCAGGTCATATCTCTAAGGACTGCCCCGAGCGGGGGAGCTGAACTGGCGCGGCGCGGACGTCATCGCAGACGCGGCCCCAAGAAGGCGCAGCCTCCACGGCGCAAGGAGAAAAAGATACAGAAGAAGCAGAGGCGGCAGCGCATGCTCAATCCGGCACGGCGTACCGAGACTATCTATTTCCTGAACGAAGTGCTACAAGACGCCGGGCTGGGGGAGAAGGAAATCGAACCTTTCATAGCGTCGCTGGTGGCGCGTGCGACGCGTGAGACAGTGGGAGATGCATTCGATTTCATAGATGAGAAAGTCGAGGAGGGCTTTCTCGACCCGGAGAAAAAGGAGAAGTTGCTGAGCATCCTGAACCGGTTTGCCGTAATGCGGTGAGCTTTTTTACCGGCCCATATGCGGCCGGTTCCGATGACGAGCGAGGAGGAGGCAGACACTGCAGTTTCCCCGGACGAGGTGCAGCCGCCCGAAGCGGGGCCACTGCGTCAGCCAATAGTGGCGGTGCTGGGGCATGTTGACCACGGAAAAACTTCACTGCTAGATTGGGTGCGCGGTACCGCGGTTGTCAGTCGTGAGGCCGGAGCAATTACACAGCATATTGGTGCAACCGAGGTACCATTTGAAACCATTACTAACATCTGTGGTACATTACTGCCGGAAGAAAACATACGACTCCCCGGGCTGCTCTTCATCGATACACCAGGTCATCATTCCTTTAGCACACTGCGCACACGAGGAGGGCAGCTTGCAGATTTGGCAGTGCTAGTAGTTGATGTCCGTGAGGGATTCAAGCCGCAGACTGTAGAGTCGCTACAAATCCTGCGACGATCGAAAACACCATTCATAGTGGCGCTCAACAAACTGGATCGACTCCCCGGCTGGCGCACTCGTAAAGGACCGTTCCTCGCTAGTCACGTTCGGCAGTCAACGACAGCACAGACGGCGTTCCAGGAGCGCATCTGGGAAGTCGTACGCACTCTAGGTGAGCATGGCTTCGACTCAGCACTCTTTACGGAGGTGCAGGATTTCCAGAAGACGATCGCACTGGTGCCTACATCGGTGAAGCAGAGCGGCGAGGGCGTCCCGGAGCTCTTCATGCTGCTGATGGGGCTAGCGCAACGCTATCTCGAAGGCAGGCTTACATTGCATCCTGGCCCCGCCGAGGGCACCGTGCTGGAAGTCAAGGAGGAACGCGGTCTTGGAAAGACGCTAGGTGTTATCATCTACAACGGTATCTTGCGTGATAGTGACACATTGGTGATTGGTGCGACACCCGAACCGGTGGTGACGCACGTGCGCAGCCTGCTACAACCGAGGCCGCTAGATGAAATACGCGACCCACGCCAGCAGTTCGATACAGTCAGTGAGGTCAGGGCTGCTGCCGGCCTCAAGGTAGTCGCACCTGACCTAGGGGGCGTGATTGCCGGCGCGCCTTTCTACGGGGTACCGCAAGGTGACGACATCGCCCCGGTTCTAGAGCAACTGGCGGAGGAAATGGAGTCCAATGTCACACTTGCAGACCGTGGATTGACAGTGCGCGCCGACGCTATCGGCTCACTCGAGGCGCTCGCCTTCGAATTACAGGCAGCCAGCGCGCCAATCATGCGCGCCATGGTAGGGGATGTCTCGCGTCGCGATGTACGGATTGCCGAAACTGCACCAGTCGAGCAACGCGCCATCTTGGCCTTTGGTGTTAATGTGTTGCCTGACGCCCGCGAAGCGCTGGTCGAGAGTGAGGTGAAGCTCTTCGAGGCTAATGTGGTTTACCAATTGGTTGATGAGTATAATGAGTGGCTGGAGGAATTGAAGCGCGAGCAGGCCCGGACTTTGCGCGAGGAGTTCCCGCACCCCGGTAAGTTTGAATTCCTCGAAGGCCATACCTTCCGCACACGCGATCCCGCTGTTTTTGGCGTGCGCGTGCTGGCAGGGCGCATCATGGTCGGCCAGAAAGTACTGCGCCCTGACAACAGCGTTATCGGTCGCATACGCTCAATGCGCTCAGGGGAGCAGGGCCTGAAGGAGGCAACACAGGGCGACGAAGTTGCTATTGCTGTGACCGAAGTCACGGTCGGCCGGCAAGTAGATGAGGGCGATATCCTTTATATAGAGATGGACGAGCGCGATGTGGTGCGTCTGCGCGAGGAAAATGTGAAATTGACTCCGGACGAAGAGGACGTTATCGGCGAGTTACAGCGCTTCAAGAAGGGAGATTCTCCTTTCTGGGGACGTTGAAGCCACGTACTAGTGCCGGCACTGCGCTGCTGGTGCAGTGCCGCATTTCCTTAGGCAGGAAGCGACGGTAAGGGCGATGACCAAGTCGGTTGTCGTAGAGTAGCACTACGCCGTGGTCAGTCTCACTACGGATGCAGCGTCCCGCAGCCTGTAGTACACGGTTGACCGACGGGTAGGTTAGCGCATACCGGCGCCCCCTCCCGTCACCAAATTTTCGCTCGAAATACTCTTCGAGCTTTTTCTGCTCTAGCGATGGTGGCGGCACTGGCACTCCGACTACAGCTACTGTGGAGAGCAGGTTCCCGGGATAGTCAACACCCTCACCAAAGATCCCTCCCATCACTGCCAGCAGCATTGCGTCACGCTGTTGTAATTTGCCGAGCAGCGCCGTTCGCTTCGCTGGGGTTGCACCCCGCTCCTCAAGCAGCAATATCTTACCATGATCGCCGAGCCGACTGGCAACGTCGTCACGTAACGCGTAGCTAGGGAAGAATACCGCAACATTGCCTGTTGTCGCCTGCGCTACAGCGGTCAACGATGCCGCTAGTTTGTGGTAAAGGTGGTCACCGCGGTTGCGATAGAGCGTTGAGACATCGTCGACGCAGAGCAACAGTCGGTTTTCGGGTGGGAAGGGTGAACTGTAAGTCGTCTTGCGGGACTTTTCGGCCTCGAGCCCGAGCAGGTCGCGGTAGAAGCTGCGTGGTCGCAGCGTCCCCGACATCAGCACCGACGCTCGTACGGCGTGGAAAACAGGCGCGCAGACTACTGACGGGTCGAGCAGCCGCAGCGAAAGTTTGCGCTGCCACGGCTTGTCACCGCCATGCGCCAGCCGCAAGTCACCTCCTTCCTTCAGGAAGCGCCAGTGATTCAAGAATTCCGCTACATCACCCATACGGGTCGGCTTTCCGCGTTGCAGCCGCCGCTGCGCTGACCGCTCAAGCTTGCGTAGAAAGCCATCTAGGTCGGTTAGTTTTTGCTTCAGCGCTGCGTCGAGCATGCGGCTGACGCTGCCACCGTCGATTTCTTTCTCACCTTCGTGTCCAGTCAGATTATCAACAAGTCGTTCCAGGATTGAGAGCTGCGCTCGTAGGGCACGGTCCGCCTCGCGCTGTGCCTCGTGAATACGTTGCAGTGAGAGTGTTGGTGACGCCGCCAGTCGGATGCGGTCGGGGAGATTATGTGCTTCGTCGACGATGAGCAGCACCTCATCCAGCGGTCGCTGGATGCGCTCCCACACTACATCAGACCACGGCGTGAAGAGATAGTTGTAGTCGCACACCAGCACGTCGCATTCCTGAGCAGCCTCGAGCGCGACGCGATGCGGGCATTGCACCTCATCGTGACACAACACCTTCAGCTCAGCAGCAGCCAGTGGCTCCTCGAAGACCTGCGGCAGAAAGTCGGGATGGAAACTGCTATGGTAGCGACAATCGTCGTTGCGTACCAGCGCGGTACAAACCGCTTGGAACACTCCATAGCGACTTTCGTCTAGATCTTCGCGCGGACACATGTCTTGCTTGGAAATCACGTCCACGATTTTCAGCGGTTGTTGCGCATGAATACGCTTGAGCGTCTCGACAAAGATAGCGTGCTGTGTCTGCCGTGAGGTTAGCGCGACTACCAGCAATCCCTGCTCGCGTGCGACTTCAATCGCAGCGGTCAGTGCGGCGGCGGTCTTGCCCAGCCCAGTAGGGGCGTGCGCCAGCAGGTGCTTACCGGCGGTAAACGCTGCACGACAGTCGTCGAGCATAGCATCTTGTCCTTTGCGGAGCTCCGGGAACGGGAACAATAAGAGCCCTATACCACCGGGGCAAAAAGGCTCTTTATGCCATCTATAGGGAGGTATGAAGGAAACAGTTGAATCGTCTCGGGCACCAGCACCTATTGGACCTTACTCACAGGCTATTGCCGACGCAGGTCTTCTGTTCATGAGCGGGCAGGTTGGCCGAAAGCACGACGTCACTGCACTCGAGGACGGCGTCGCCAAGCAGACTCGTCAGGCAATCCACAACCTCCAGGCTGTACTAGCAGAGCGCGCCCTTTCGCTGCCGGCTGTAGTCAAAACCACGGTCTTCTTGGTTGACATGGAAGACTTCAGTGCGATGAATACAGTTTATATAGAGATGTTCGGAGAAGATGCGGCACCGGCACGTTCCACAATCGAGGTGTCGCGGCTGCCGTTGGATGCGCTGGTGGAGATAGACGCTATCGCGGTACTGCGTCAGTAAATGGACGCGGCCCACCGCGCAGTCGCCTGGATGCTGCTCGCCAGTGTCGCGTTTGGATCAGGCAGCGCACTGATCAAGTGGACTGCTGGTCAGGCAGGAATTGCGACGGTAATTTTCGGCCGCAGCTTGGTAATTACACTGATATTGTTGACGTGGTCACAACTGCGCGGCGCGTCGCTGTACGTGGGCAACCGTCGTCGTATGCTCTGGCGCAGTACAGTCGGACTCTCGGCGATGGCATGTTACTTCTACGCGGTGCAGCAGATTCCACTCTCGAATGCAGTGACACTACAGTACACCGCTCCACTCTTCGTTGCACTCTTCTCTGGGGCGATGCTGCGCGAGCGCGTTTCGCCGCTAGTCTACGGCTGCATTACGCTCTCCCTTGTTGGTACCGTGTTGATAGTCTCGCCGTCGCTGCGCTCAGTCGACATCGACGCGTTGATCGCGCTCATTTCGGGCGTGCTCTCGGCCTTCGCCTACTTGGCGGTGCGCGGACTGCGCACCAGCGCGTCGCCAGATGGAGTCGTTTTCTGGTTCGCGCTATTCTGCACGCTGGCGACCTTGCCGCTGGCGGCGAGCGAGCTGCCGCGGCTTGCGTTGCTAGAATCGCTCGCAATTATCGGCGTTGGCATCTGTGCTGCTGTGGGACAGACCGGGATGACGCGCGCTTATCAGGCGGCGCGCGCCGCCTATATCGGTGCTTTCTCCTACGCGACGGTGTTAGTGGGAGGGATTTATGGCTGGTTACTATTCCATCAAACGCTTGTCTGGAGCGATGCTCTGGGCGCGGCGCTAATTGTTGGTAGCGGTGCGCTGCTTGTTAGCAGCGCGCCTGACGCGAAGTCCAGCGGTGAACAGCTACCATAAGCGACCGGGTGGCTAACCAAATCGCTCGGATAGAGCTTCAATATCCTATGGAATCAGGTGCCGCCTATACCTCAGGCAACGCGGGTAATCATCTCTGGAGTTATACCGTGCTCAGTGACGGCGTAGATGAGTACCGCCGCTTTCTCCGGGTGATTTCGAATCTTCTTGATAATCATACGGTTCTCGAACTCAGCCGCCATGCGGCCAACCTCGAGCTCGATGATGACGTCGGCGATAGCGTTGATTTGGCTGTGTACGCGCGCGTCATGGGCGCCTTCAGAGAGGGTGTAGAGGATGACGCCACCGTTAGCTTGCGCATATTCCTTGATTGTGCGCATCGCTGAGAGCACCTCAGCGACCGTATAGTATTGCATGAAGAAATCGAGTGAGTCGATGACAACGCGGAACGGTGCGCGCAGCTTGGAAATTTCGTATGTCATGTCGGAGACGAAGTTAATCTGATCCTGAGTCGCGCCGTAGGCACCTACATTGCGCAGTTCACTGACCGAGAGCCCCTCTTGCTTGAAGCGGGACGCTTGCAGTTCGCGTGCCAGAACCTTTTCAAAGTATTGGGTGCCGACATTGACAATACGCATGTCGGTAGGCCAGTTGTAGTGTTCGAATGTATCGATTAGTTCACTTGAGGTCTCGTCCGTCGAGAAGTAGACCACATTCTCGGTGCCGATACCGGCGGCAGCGAATTGTTTGGCGAGCAGCTCTTTGCCGGCACCGGAGGTCCCTTCGATGACTATCGAACTACCTTGGACGACTCCCTTACCCTCAATCAGTGCCTCGTCCAAGCGTGGGATGCCAGTGGGGATGACCTCAGCCATCGCCCGTTCCTCCGCGAATCATACAGTCTGAGAGTGTTACCAACACAGCTTCCAGCTCGGGAGGAGTCTGTTCATCCACAGTCAGCATCATGGTGTAGGTCCGGCGCAGTCGCATGGTGTTGGCCAATACGTTCATGAATTCTTTGAGCACTCGCATCTCGGAGTAGATACTGAGTCCATTAACCGAGTCGAACATCACGAAGTGACGTTTCGCTTTTATTCGCCGCTCGAGTAGTCCAATGTTTAGCAACACAGACTCTAGCATGGTGGGCGAGTCTATGAAGACGGTGCGTGGGTCTCCTGTCTCTCCGCCGACCGTCAGTGAAATCATGTCGACAAAATAGAGGTCGTTTAGCGATGCCTTGCGCGCTTTCATCTCTTTTACGACGTGCGTGGAAGGTCGAGAGGTAGTAACATAGATGCCACCTAGTTTACTACCAAGTAGTTTGGCGACAATGTCGAGTGTGAGTTCGCGGTAGTTGTTGGCCGGTACTACCACAGTCGCGAGCGAGTCGCCTGCTTTGATGCTATCACGCACCTCAGATTGATAACTCAAGAGTACACCGCCCCGGTTTCCTGACCCCACTTCAGCAGTGGCACCACCGACAGTCCGATAGGTGTCAGTTCGACCAGGTGGCGCGCTCGCGAATGTTTGGCGCCGCGCATCTTGACAATTTGCATCGTCCGCAGCAGGTCTCCCTGACGCTGGACATTCCCCATCAAAATTACTCCATCGGCAACCGCCTCCTCAACGCCGAAGATAGAGTAGGTTTGCGTCGCCGCGTCGACAACGGTCTCTGAGATGAGTAGTGTGGTGCAGCCGAAAGTGGACAGGAATTGACCCAGTCGGAAGATAAAGTTGCGAATCGAGCCTCGGTCAGGGAGTTGGTAGCATACCGCCGTGATGGAGTCAATCACTAACCGCGTTGCCTGCAGTTCATCTACGATATCCTCGAACGCTCCTAACAGGGCCTCCATGTCTTTAGGAGAGTAGGATCCATCCAATCGCTCTACCCCCAATCGGTCATTGATAATCCCTAGGTCGAAGATGTTCAGCTTGCCCTCGGTAACCAGTGAGTCGTCAAAGAAGCCGTAGGTGCGCAGGTTCTCCAACATCTTAGAAGATGGTTCGGTGACCGAAATATAGCAGGCAGTTTCCCCATTCTTGGCACCGTTAATCAGGAATTCCATCGCCAGTGTAGTCTTGCCCGAGCCGACGGTACCAGCGAGCAGGCTGGTGTTGCCGATGGGAATACCTCCGTTAAGCATGCGGTCCATCCCCTCAATGTAGGTTTTTGCCTTCTCTCGTGGCCGTCCGCCTCGGGGGTCCAGTTTGACTGCTGTCGGTTTCAGGGATTCGGTAGCGGGCGCCATGTTTTCACTCCTCTGTCAGGTACTGGTCGACTAGGTATTGGCGGACACGCTTTTTCAATGTTCTCTCGGTAATGCCTTCTTGATGCGCCTCGTCATGGATGACTTGCAGTTGTCGCTGCGCCTCGACCGGCAGGGTAGCCCACTCGACTGGCGGTTTTTTCGGCAGCAAGCCACGCAGATCGATGGGATTGGCCCGGGCAAAGATATCGGCAAACTTTTCGCGCACACTCTGTTCGAAATGGGTTTCCGCATCCTGTTCACACTGGTTATAGGTTTGAATCAGTTCTTCCTCAACAACAGGTCCTAAATCTTCCAAGAACACTCCTTCTGGCAGGTAGCGATGGTACCAGGTGCCGTCTTCGTGCAGCACGTCTAGGTGGGTGCGGTTGTAGGCGTCAATAAGCGGTGTCTCGTATTCTTCCTTCGCCATATCCTGCCCCGGAGCGGCTCGAAGACTGGCTCTTATAAGAGGTTAGCCCCCGCCCAACAGCGGCAGCACGTAGTAGATAGCGAGCACCGTCCCCATCAGCGCCTCACCTACAATAAGTCCGGTCGCAATCATATAGGTGTTGAGCAGTTTCAGCGTGCGTCCTTTCTCGCCAAGCCCTTCGCGCTCGACAGCTGGCTCGAGAATTTTCATCTCCCACAAGTCGCGCAGTGCCCCGCCAACAACCATTGGCAGCGTCACAACCATTGGCAGATACATCCCGAGGCCAAAGGCAGTCCCCATCCCAGTTAGCAGCTCCATGAAGATGCCAATTCCAAATCCAAGCGCCAGAAGCAGCCATGGAGTTTCACCACCAAGCATAATTTGCGCAAAGGCAGCGAAAGCGTTAGCCTGAGGCGCATAGAGCACCAATTCACCTCGTGCTAGTGCCAAGGACAGGATGCCGGCAAAAAGCGCCGATACAATCGTACCAGGAATGATACCGACAAGTTCGGTCTTCATGATGTGCATTGGACGGTTGCCGACATAGAGTGCAGCTTTGTAGTCACCAATCACAGTTCCCGACATTGAGATAGCACCGCCGAATACAGTGGTGCCGACCAATGAGAGCAGTGCAGCGTCACTCGCTGGCAGTCCCAGCAGATTCTTGAAGAGCAGTACCAGCATCAGCAGTACGATGAAGCTGGTTCCTGACACAGGTTCGATACTGGTTTCTCCCATCACCTTTACCGCAATGGCGCCTAGCGCGAAAGTGGTCAGGCAGAGCACCAGCGCAAAGATGAATGAGGGGATGAAGCCGAATTCCGTCGCGAAGATTAGTGTGATACCGACAAGCGTTACTAGCAGCATGACCGGGATATGCGTCACCGGCCACTCGTACCACCCCTCTCCATCGACGTAGTCACGCCGTGCGACATCATCGCCACCACCTCCAAAGATAGCGATAACATCCGCCGCAGTAGTTCGAAATACTGGTGCCATTTTCAACAGTGCAGTAATACCACCACCCAGAATGGCCCCAATCGCCATTGGGCGCGCGACATAGGAATAGGATTTGAGTGATGCTGCAGGATAGGCAGATACAGCGTGGTAAAGACCGTCGATTGGATAGTAGAAGGGATAGTCGAACACATACGCCATCGGTGTGATGACGAACCAAGTGAAGAACGTCCCGAGGCTCACCAGCATTGCGACCCGGAACTTCATGAACCAGCCAATAGCTCCCATTAGCGGAGTGAACTCGAAGCCCAACCAGGTGTAGTTTGTAATCCCCGAGTCAAAAGGCACCATCAGGGTCGAACCTCCTTCATAATAGTGCTCAATTCCCAGTTCATGAGCTCCCTTGGCAAGGACAGAGATGCGCACCGGGTCGCCTGCCGCGTCGACTCCCCCCGTGTTGAAAACGGGGAAGTCACGCAGGAAGGTGAAGATACCTACCAGAAGTGTAGAAATTCCAACTAGCCAGATGGAGTGCCGCGCACTCTCGACCGAACCGGTCGAGGTCTCCCGTGCGATGTCCATGAGCTTAACGTTAGCCTCGAAACCTGGCAGTGGTAGAGGATCCTCAACCAGCCAGACCCGTCGGAAGATGATGAAGTAGAGCACCCCCAGCATTCCTCCCAGGATTGAAGCTACGAGCGCTACACCGGCTAGCACCCACGAATCAGGCAGTAGCAATGAGGCATCAACGAGGTGCGAGCCATCGGGGTTTCGATATTTTGAGGAGTAGGCGAGCAGGTAAATCGCAGGATAGGTGAAGACAAAGCCGGTGCAGACCATTGAAGCACCCGTCGAGGCGGAGGCAGAAAGGTTCACCTCACCCGGCGTCCAGCGCAGTGCCATCGCAGCCAGGTAGGCGACGTACCAGGACCCAGAGACAATCATTCCGACCTTGAGTCCAACGTATTGGTTGATGACCGCGAAGAGAATTCCGATGACCAGTCCTAGCATAATCTGGTCCCACTTCCAGGTGGTCGAACCGAATCCCTCTGCCCGCGTCTTTTCCTCGAGATATTCCTCTAGCACTTCGGTGTTGAAGTTGGAGTACATCTCTGGGTCGAAGTACTCCAGTGTCCCTTCCTCGATGGCTTGCAGCCCCTCGGGAGTCGGCGGCTGGCGATAGGGAGACGTCCTTACCTTAGCCATGCAGGAACGGCGGTGCAGGCTGCGCCGATATTATACCGGTTTGGGAGCAGGCTCCACCAGTTCGAGCAACACCCCACCGGTATCGCGTGGGTGAAAGAACGCCACGCGCGAGCCTTCAGCACCGTCGCGTGCATCACCACTCAGTGGCCTGAGGCCAGCATCAGCACAGCGCGCTAATGCCGCTGCAAGGTCGCTGACCTCGAGGGCGATGTGGTGTAGCCCCGGCCCCTGCCGTTCCAGGAAACGGCCGACTGGCGTATCTCTAGTTAGTGGCTCGAGCAGTTCCACCTCGCTCCCTCCGGCTGCTAAGTGTGCGGTGCGCACCCCCTCGGACGGAACATCCTCGGTATGCCGCAGTTCGAGACCCAGAGCTTTCCACAGGGGCAGCGCAGCGTCAATGGATTCGACCGCTACCGCGACGTGCCTCAGCCGTACCTTCTCACCCACACGGCGCGAAGGTCGCGGCTACATAGGTGTTTGCTGCAGCTAACCGGCAAAAGTGCATGGTGCTCCCGCCGGGATTTGAACCCGGGTTTTCGGCTCGAGAGGCCGAGATGATGGGCCGGACTACACCACGGGAGCGCCGGGCCGGCTGTGGTCTTTCACCTTAATAGTTTTCGTCGAGCCAGCGTGCTGTATCGAGGATGGCTGCGCGACTACCGAACTGTGGTACCCAGCCGCAGTCGCGCAGCCGCTCCACCGCCAGTAGCATTCGCTTCACGTCACCCTCCCAGCCGCGTCCACCATCGACGCCGCCAGTGAAATCATACTCCACCCCACTGAGACCGAGCGCCTCGCAAACCGCGTCTGCGACCGTCACGACGTCGATGCCGTCCTCCGAGCCGACATTGAGTGCGGTGAAGCCGCCATTGGGACATGCTTCTGCCAGCGAGACGGCGAGCATCCCTGCAATACAGTCGGCTACGTGGAAGTATGACTTGAACTGCTTGCCATCACCCAGAATCTCCAGCGCCTTGGGTTCGGCGCGCAGTTTGTGGAAGAAGTCGAAAGTGACGCCGTGGTTGCTGCGGGGACCTACGCAGTTAGCAAAGCGGAACGAGATGGCGCGACCACCATCCTCGCTGCAGAAACGCTCGATGAGCTGCTCCGCCTCGAGTTTACTCTGCCCATAGGAGGAAATCGGCTCCATTGGCCCGTAATCTTCTGGCGTCGGCACCACACTTGCCTCGCCGTAGACGGTCGATGTCGAGGTGAAGACGATATCACGTACATTGCAGCGTACCATCGCCTCGAGCACAAGACGTGTCGCATCGACATTCTGTCGAAACATCACCTCCGGCTCGGTGATTCCGGTGCGCACCTCTGGGTTAGCTGAGAGGTGCCAGACGATGTCAATGCCGTCAAGCAGCGCGTCAAACTCATCGTCAAGCAGGTCTAGCTGGTGGAACTCGAAAGCACCATGCGAGCTAGCGAGGAAGTCGAGGCTCCCTGACGAGAGGTTGTCAAGCACGCTGACTTGGTCGCCTCGCGCGACCAGCGCATTTACTAGGTGTGAACCGATGAAGCCGGCACCTCCTGTGACCAGCGAACGCGTCATTTTAATTCTCCAAATCGTCCTCGCTTTCGTCTTTCGTTTCGTCGATGGGTGCCTCCTCCCCAGGCCCCCCCTCGGGCATGAATGCATCAAGCACGGTCGCAGTGGTCTTCGAAATCACCTGCCCCGTCTCGCCGACAGCGCGGAAGACACCGCTCGTCGCTGCGCCAGCAAAGTCGGCGGCTGCGCCAACCTGTGCGCCAATAAAGCCCTCACGGTGCAGCCCAAGAACATCCTGGAACTCATCCAAGCTCAATTCATCCCAGTGGCTGAAGATGTAGATAATAGTCACCAAAATCATCACCAAGAGCAGTGCAATCAGTAGCCCATAGGTCCCCATTTTACCAGCAAGCCCGAGTCCAAAGACGACTGAGGCGGCAATAATCACTGACCCCAGCACTCCGCCGATGGTCACTGCTCCTAAGATGGGGTAGATCTCCATCCCCATCGCACGCCCCAACAACGTGCCGCCGACCGACCCGGAGCCTTGGAACGGAAACATCACGAACAGTAGAATGCCGACGAAGGCGATGCGCCCTACCCAGGGACGCTGCTCCAGGATTTCGTGTCCCTTAGCCTGTGCCCGCCGGATGGCGCCGCCGACGAAGGGAATACGGCGCGCCAGATCGAAGTTCCATGCCAGAAAGATTCCGACCATGATGTCGACGAAGGCAGTCGCAGCCGCCAGCACCCAAGGGTTGACTCCCGCTGCAATCCCGAGTGGGATAACCGTCCCTTTACCAAACGGCGGCACAAAGTAGAGGAACATCAACTGTGATACCAGTAGGAAGTCGCGAGTGGGAATGGTGAGAAACATCACCAGGAAGCCAGCGAGCGTTGCAAAGAAGGGGGCAAAGAACTTGAGCAGCGCCAGTAACACCGCCTCGCCCCCAATGGCGAAGACCAGTACCCATAACCCTAGCCCAGTCAGCATGTGGAATCCCAAGCTCCACCAGAATGTGGGCTGGATTTCGGAGACACGCGAGGTGAGAAGCTCGTACTCGAAGGTCATAGGGTGCTCGGTATGCGGCGTGCTGAAGCCTTCGCCTGTTATGGTGCCGGACACCCAGCTTCCGTCTTGCACTTGACCCGAGCTATTGCCCTCGACCACCACAATCGCCTCCAGATAGATCGAGGCGCCAATCGGGTAGCGCAGTGCAACATCCCCCGGCAACCGCAGCGTCGTCCCGCGTAATTCCAGATAGGTATAGTCCAAGTCCTCTCCGTCAACGACATATTCCACGCGGGAGTTGACCAGCGTCACATTCACAGTTGAGAGCTCCTGGAAGACGACCGCTCGCATCGTGCTTTTCTGCAGCGTGACGTTAGTTAGCCACGAGCCGTCCCACTTCACGCCGTGCAGCTCCGACTGCACCAATACCGAGTCTCGCCACTCGCTCTCACGCAGCAATACACTGCGCATTTCGCTGTGCTCCAATCGTCCTCGCTCGAGCGAGCTGGACTGGAACAGCACATCCTCGAACTCACCATGCGAGATGACTGTGTCTACCAGCGTAACATTGTAGAACGCAACCTGCTCGAAGCGGCAGTTGATGAAAAAGCCGCCGCGGAAGGTAACGTCCTCGAACACCACCTCGCGGAATATCACATCATTGAACAGGAAGCCATCTACCTCCAACTCTGGGAAGTGGTACCGCTCCAGCGTCAGTGTGTTGGAGTAGTTCGCCGCCGCGCCCTGTGCAAAGATCTGTTGCAATGGCGGGAACAGCACATCGGAAGTGCCATTGCGTAGCGCCTCGCCCTCGGAGCTCTGCGGTTCTGGCTCGAGCAGCGGTAGTGGCAGCGTCTCCAGTGGACCGTAGTACTCCATCCCGTCGATAACACCTTCCACCGTCACCTTCTCGCCAGGCGTAAACTCAACATAGTCGCCTTCAGTAGTGTAGCGCGCCAAGCTTGACTGGTCGGCGCCGCGCAGCGACCAGTAGCCACCTTGACTCTCGCCTACGAACCCCTGCGGCCAGCCTGCCAGGCTCAATCCCAACAGCACTAGCAGTACTCCCAGCGCGAGGTAGGGGCGCGACGCATTGCGCACCTTGTCGATGAAGACCCAGAAGGCGTCGACCACTAAGTCAATCTCGTCCCGGTCGCGTCGTCGCACCCGCACCAGCACTTCTTCCTGGCGTAGTCGCCGCTCCCTTGGATGTTCGCCCGGTTCAAGACCCGGCAATGAATCCTGTACACCCTCGGTTACTTTGGATTCTGGCGTACCGGCCGGCTCTCGCACCGCTTCCTTCGGTACATCCGTCGTTTTGTCCGTCTCCGTCTGTTCCTTGTCGGGCATCCGCTGTCGCAGTCCTTCCGGGCGTTTAATCTTTCCCTTCAGCCACCCGACGCCACTAGTACGACGCGAATTCCACCATCTGGCAGCGTGGAGGTGAGCGCCACCGGCTGCAGTGGTTCCCCCTCGGCAAGCACCAGTACACCATCCGGATGCAGCTCAAGCACATCAATCAGATCGCTCGCGGTCGCTCCCGCAGCCAGCTTGACATCTCGCTCTTCACCGCCGACAGTCACGCGCCGCTTCACATGCAGCCACTGTCGCTCCGGCTTAACGCTTATCATCCACCTTTACTGGCGACTACGCGCCAGGATCGCCTAGTCCGGTAGGGCGGTGGTCTCGAAAACCACTGGGGTCTCCCCACGGGGGTTCAAATCCCTCTCCTGGCGCCACTTTACTGGATTAATGGAGGTTCGACCAGAACTGGGGGCACATCATTCAGGATTCGTTTGTGCTCCGGCCCGTATTTCATAGCTTTCGCGCGCTTTGCGGCTTCCTTCAAGTCCCGTTGCCTGGTGCTGTAATCAGCTTCAGGGAGAGGCTCTCTGGATTTAATCTCGCTTTCTGGCAGGAGGTAAAAAGCTCCCCCGTCAACACGCAACATCGCGTTTCGGCTATAATCGTAAATCCTGGAACCGCCAGTAATGTTCCCCTCAGCGGTCTGATTCACATAGATGTGCAAACTGAAGAAATTACTATCTCCCGGATTTCCCATTTGATGAATCAATGCTGGAGCCACTTCCAGCGTTGTTCCTGCTTCAATGATAGTACGCCCGAGGGTGATAAGTTTCTGATTCACTATTTTGAATGCGGCGTGTTCGGCATCTCCAAAAACCTTGACCACGCCAAACTCAGCTTTCCCATGGTCGTGTATGGCGCTATAATCCCCGGGTTTCCAGCACATAATCATCACTTCGAAAAAACCACCATCATGCACCATCTTTCGACCATATGAATCAGAGACAGGATAGTCGTAATCTATCCATTTCTCAAGGTCCCTGAATCCCACGGTGGATCTTGAAACAGCTTCATAGACGCCTTCTAGATTGAATTCGTTCAAATTCTCCAAGGAGCCTATCAGACCTTCCAGAGTCATTATCCAACGCAGGCCACAGTTGTTTTTAAGATTTACAAAAACAATAGTAAGTTTTGTCTGGAACGAAAAGGGTGTTTACTAGGCTGAAAAATCAGCAACCATCCTCAGATATATACCGAAGAACAGAACCACGGTCAATATTACAAAGAAAATTGACTTGGGAACAATAATTTTTGACAATCCTGCAAGGTCTGCACTATGTCTATATTTCAACCACGCACCGTCCAAGACAACCATTGAACCAGTGAGCATAATCAGCATTATCCACGTTAGCCATTGGAATTTTGGGAACAAGATTCCTCTCGAACCGGCAAAAAGAGGTCTAGCGCTACGAATACGATTGAAAGGGTTGCCAGGAAACCCACAAAGACGGGGTAGGTTGACAATCCCAAAGAGGTCAGGACAATGTCCTGGTCTTTGCCCTTAGATGATATCCTTTGGTTGATTCCATACTTTAGAAGAGCGAAATTGGTAGTTGCGAAAAACAGAAGAAGCAAAATCAGGTAAGGTGCAGACCTCTTGTAAAAATCTGTCATAGGCTCTTCCCAACCTACGAAATCCCCATCAAGCAATGACTCATGAAGGTTATCGGCCCCCTCTTGCGTCACGTCAAGTGAAGTGAAGACCAGAGCATATTCGTTACCAGGATGGACTATTATCCGTTGCCCGTGCAAGCCAGATGCAGTGTAAAAACCGTCATAGATCCACCACAGATAGCCATACCCTCCTGAAGGCCTTACTGAATAAACAAATTGGACATTGGCCGGCATATGGTCCAATGTTGATTCCTGAACCCATTCCTTCGCTACAATCTGTTCGCCATTCCATACCCCTTCCTGCAGGAATAATTGGCCAAGCTTCGCCATCTCCCTGGAGGTTAGATACAGCCCAAAGCCGCCGTATGCCAGCCCCGAGTCATCCGTACCCCACGCCACTTCCTGAATTCCCAGAGGGCCGAATAGATATTCATTCGCAAAATCTATCAACGACATATTTGATTGAATCTCAATAATTCTGGTGAGTATAGACGGTGCTTTCGAGTCGTAGACCCATGATGTACCAGGTTCACGATTTACAGGGCTATTGAGGACGTGCATAGCCATTGACCCATCTACTGGAGGCGCAAACGTAGGGTCTACACCATAGTCAAATCCAGACGTCATGGTCAAAATGTGTTTAATCGTAACGCTCTGTTTTTCAGGAGAATCATCATCAAAGATTGTGTTTGGAAAAAAACTAACAACGGGATCGTCAACGCTGTCAATGATCCCCTGGTCTATCGCGATTCCCACCAATACTGAAGTGAAACTCTTGGTGACCGAATAAGTGTTGAATTGCGTACTGTAACTGAAATCATTGTAATATCTCTCCCGAACGATGGTCCCCTGATTGACAACAATTACACTATTCGCCGGGTATTCGTACTCATCTATATTTTCCAGCATCAAATCGAATTGATCTACCATCTCGAAAGAGGCATCCAAATCCACAGACCATCCGTCATCATTCGGGTCATACGTTTTATCTCCAGTGTGTTCATAATATGAGAAAAGGTCCCGGAAATGAGCGTTACTGTAAATGGTCATTGAAAGAACAAGAACTATAGTGAACACAACGAACATCTGGTGCTTGTTAATATCTCGCATATCAGCTCTTGTTCTGACTT
>NYZZ01000040.1 GCA_002687355.1 Methanobacteriota archaeon | reverse complement strand
GCACTCGGCACTGGAATGCATGGTGGTACCGTAGTGGTGGCGGGCAACGTTAGCGGTGACGCGGCGCGCTACATGACTGGTGGCAAGCTGTTCATCGCTGGCGATTTCACTCCACCAGATATAGGCGCTAAACCAGCTTCACCAGCGGAGCGCAAAATTGTGCAGAAGTTGCTGCAGGAGCATGGTATCGACCCGCAAGGACTGGATTTTCAAGGCATCAGCGAGACTGCAATCTCACAACTCCCAGAAGTAGAGCAGGAGGAATTGCCAGAGCTGCTGTCACGACTGCGACTGGTTGCGGCAGTTCTGAAGCGACGTCCACGTCGCCCTGGACTCGACCCTGTCAATCCAGGCTTGACTCTTGGCCCTGATACAGAGGAGCCACTGAACTTGACAATCCCAATCCTGTGGCAGGGTGAACACGCACCGCAGATGGCTACATGGAATGTCGGAACCAGACCGCCAGATTTCAGCCAGTGCAATCTGGCAATAGTTGACCTTTCGGCTGGGAGGCTACCCCGGAGGCTCGATATGGAGAGGCCCGATGACTTGGCACAGGTAATTGAGCTGGTACGGCAGGATACACGCAATCGAGTGCCGGTGCTGGTCCGTTTGCCGGCAGGCGACCTGAGTGGTGACATGAGTGTACTGAGCGGAATGGCGCCGGACGGAGTGATCCTTGCGCGGGGTGGCGTACCGGTGGAAGCAGCACTCTCCGCAGCACGCGACAGCAGGCTGCCGATGTTGGCTGAGACGCGACAAGCCTCATCTCATGACGTACTCAAGCTGCTAGCACTCGGTAGCGCTGGAGTCATGCTGACTGGAAAGGTTACTCTTAGTAAACTTGGAAAGCTGGGTGACAAGCTCACACACGGTATGGGTGCACTTGGCGCCGGGAGCGTTGGTGACCTTGGGCCGGAGAACCTGCGTGCGCTCGATCAGGAGGTGGCTTCGCTCACTGGTGTGCCGTTGGCAGGCTACGACGCCCCGTTGCCTATGTGGCGGCACTGAGCAGCGCCACCACTTCATCAGCGCAGCCCCAAGAGAGCGTGACGCCGCCGCCACCGTGGCCGTAGTTGTGGATTAGCGGCTGTTCACCAGGTTCTAGCTCAAGCCTTACCGTGCTGCGTGCCGGGCGCAGGCCGACTGCCACGCCAGTAATGCGGGTAATGTCAAGTCCGGGCCACATTGCCGTACACTTTGCTAGAATCAGCTCAGTGTCATCTTCGCTCGGTGACTCGTTCGCGTCGTTTGCCTGTACTGTGCCACCTAGCACGGTACAGTCACTGCGTGGGATGACGTGGGCCAGTGTTTCAGGCTGCTGATCGAAGTGGCCTACCTCTGGTGTCTGGTCGAGGTAGAGCACCTGACCCCGTACCGGGTGCAAATCATCGTCGTCTGCCAGTTCTTGTGCGCCGAGACCGCTACAGTTGATTCGGGCGTCGCCCCCTGCATCATCTAATGAATTAATCCGGCGCTGTGTGAGCGTACCACCAAGCGATTCGCAGCGCAACTGTAGCCACGCCATGTAGCGCGGCATCTCGATCACTGGTACCTCGAACTCCCAACCATGCACATATTCGTCAGGCAGCTCGCTGGGTTCCAGCAGTCGGAAGTGCGTGATGGCGGAGTGCCAGCCTGGCGATTCTACCGGTTCGCGTAGGTACTCCCGGCCAGTGCGCATGATGACGCCTGCTTCCGGCTCACTGGCGGAAAGCTCCGAAAAGACGCTGTAGGACGCCATCCCCCACACCTCGGCCCGGTCAACTGGCGCGACCAGAAATGGATACCAGACAGCAGCGGCGCGATCTGAAACTGTCTCGGGCGAGAACTTCTCGGCGATTACCTCCACAGCCCACCCTGCTTCAAGCAGTCGAACCGCGCAGGAGAGGCCGCAAACGCCGGCACCGATGACTGTGCAGCGCATGAACTGTGCGCCTACAGCGCCTCGAGCGCATCAATGCGGTCCTGCATCGGCGGGTGCGTCGAGAACATGTTTACGAGCATGTCGCCCCCCCGAAGTGGATTGGCGATGCAGAGTGCAGCGTGTGCCGGCGAGCCGACTTCCATAGGTCTGGACGAGTTACCATGCTCCAGCTTGCGCAGTGCGTTGACCAGCGCCCACGGTTTCCCTGTCAGCGCAGCTGCGGTCGCGTCCGCCTTGAATTCGCGCTGTCGCGAGACTGCTGCTTGCAGCAGGAACGCCGCCAGCGGCGCGGTAAGAATCACCAGGATTAACAGCGCCGGGTGGACGTTGCGATTGCGTCCGAAAATGGAGTTCCACCACAGTATACGCGCGGCGAAGGCAATTGCGCCTGCAATCGTTGCTGCAACCGCCATTACTAAGGTGTCACGGTTCTTGACATGCCCCATCTCGTGCGCCATTACACCTTCCAGTTCGTCCCTGTCGAGCATACGCATGAGTCCTTCAGTGGCAGCCACGACTGCGTGTTGTGGCGAGCGGCCGGTCGCGAACGCATTCGGTGTCTGCGACGGCACGATTGCAACGCGTGGCATCGGCAGGTCGTTCATCTGCGCCACCTTCTTCACGACGCCGAAGAGTTGCGGCGCCTCGTGTCGTTCGACTACGCGTGCCTTGTAGGCTCTCAGGACGAGCTTGTCAGACCAGAAGTAGCTACCAATATTGATTAGTACAGCGATTACGAAGAAAATAGTCATTGCTCCAGTCGGCGAGGTGCCGAAGTATGCCCCTGCAACGAGGCCGACCCCCATCATTATCAGTGTCAGCAGCGTGAAGAGCAGCAACAGCCGTAGGCGTGCCATCATGGCCGCCCGCTCATTGCCGAGGCTAAAAACGTGTCGTCGCGATTAGAAAGCTATATATCGCTTGGCAGACCAGCGGGGCGAATGGTGAAGAAGGCTCAGAAGATGGAAGACCCGCGTAAGTGGGTTAAGTCGCTCGACCTCGAGGATACGAGTGACATAGCCGTCCCGAAGCAGTTGGTGGACCAGGTTATCGGTCAGGAACCAGCGGTCGACATCATTCGCAAGGCGGCCGACCAGCGGCGCCACGTGATGCTCATCGGTGACCCCGGCACCGGCAAGTCGATGCTCGGCAATGCAATGGCCGAGCTTCTGCCGCCGGAAGAGATGCAGGACGTGCTGGTTTACCACAACCCGGAAGACAACAACGAACCGCGCGTGCGTATTGTCCCGTCCGGGAAGGGCAGGGAAATCGTTGATGTCCAGAAGGCACAGGCGATGCTCGAGCGCGAACGCAAGTCGAAGTCGCAGATGCTCATCGTGTTCACAATAATTGCTTTTGGAATCCTCTGGTTTGCAACGACTGGCTTCACGGAACCGATGGTTATCTTCTACTCGCTAATTGCAGCGGCGTTCATCTTCATGGCAATGCGCTACACAAATCAGCGGCAGGAGAGCGCTCTGGTCCCGAAGGGGCTAGTGCTCCACGACCGTGACGACGGCGCCCCATTCGTAGACGCTACCGCCTCGCATGCTGGTGCGCTGCTGGGGGATGTGCGGCACGACCCATTCCAGTCAGGTGGTCTTGAGACGCCAGCACACGACCGTGTCGAGGCTGGAGCGATTCACCGTGCTCACCGTGGCGTACTTTTCTGCGATGAGATCAACCTTCTGCGTATCGAGTCTCAGCAGTCGTTACTAACTGCTATCCAGGAGAAAGAATTCCCCATTACTGGCCAGTCGGAGCGCTCTGCAGGGGCGATGACCAAGACAGAACCAGTACCGTGCGATTTCGTCTTGGTAGCAGCAGGGAATCTTGATGCTATTCAGGGCATGCACCCTGCATTGCGCAGTCGCATTCGCGGCTACGGCTACGAGGTATTCATGCACTCGACGATTCCCGACACGCAAGAGAACCGCGAAAAGTACGTGCGTTTCATTGCGCAGGAAGTGGTGAAGGACCAGAAAATCCCTCATTTCTCACGCGAGGCGATTGGCGAAATCTTGGTCGAGGCGCAGCGTCGTGCCGGCCGGCAGAAGCATTTATCTCTGCGGTTGCGCGAGTTGGGCGGACTGGTTCGCGTCGCGGGTGACATTGCGCGCGAACTGGGTGTTGAACCGGTCGAAGCGGAGCACGTTGTGCGCGCTAAGGAAATCGCTCGTCCACTGGAGCAGCAGGTCGCCGACCGTTACGTTGAGCGGCGCAAGGACTACAAATCCTACATCACTGATGGCTCATACGTTGGCATGGTCAATGGCTTGGCAGTGATGGGTGCCAACTCAGGCCTTTCTGAGATGTCGGGCATTATGATGCCTATAGTGGCGGAAGTGACACCGGCTGCGTCGCGTTCCGAGGGGCGCACCGTCGCAACTGGCAAGCTGGGTGAAATTGCCAAGGAGGCTGTGCAGAACGTCTCAGCACTTGTGAAGAAATATACGGGCGAGGATATCTCGAAGTACGATATTCACGTCCAGTTTGTCGGTGCCTACGAGGGCGTTGAAGGCGATTCGGCGTCTGTGAGCATTGCCACCGCAGTGATTTCAGCCCTTGAAGACGCCGAGGTCGACCAGTCTATTGCACTTACCGGCTCACTCTCGGTGCGCGGGCAGGTACTACCCGTTGGCGGCGTCACTGCCAAGATTGAGGCCGCCGCAGAAGTCGGCATCCGCAAAGTACTGATTCCTGAGGCCAATATGCAGGACGTGCTGCTTGAGTCGCGCTACCGCGACAAAATCGAGGTAGCCTCTGTAGCGACACTCAAGGATGTTCTCGACAACATTCTTGTATCTAGCCCTAGCAAGGAAGGGCTACTGGAGAAACTGGCGCGCTTCCTACCCGGCAAGTTGCCTGGCACTTCCCCGAGCGCCGCCTAGTAGATTCGCACTTCCCCGAATTGTTCCAACTCAGTCGTAATCGCGTCAATGTCTTCATCGGTTATGATGATTGCAGTTCCGAGGTGCGCAACTGTACCGACGGCACCCATTGGCAGTTCCGCTAGTGCCGTGGCCGATTCCGGCGATACCAGTCCAGCCAGTTCGCTGAAGAGACGTCCCGTCTTGAGGAAGGCGCGCAACGTCGGTGGCGGCAGAGGGTGTGCGGTCGCAGCACTGTTGATGATTTCGTGCCATCCGTCGTCCTTAAGCACGTCACTAGTGTTGCGCCCTCCGCCGCAGAGACAGAGTGCTAGCCGGCCGTCTACTGGCCATGTTAACACGTCACCTTCCACTCCTGGTGTGCGACGTTGTACCAATCGCGTACCGGGTCCGTCGCGCAGTGCTGCTGCCTGCGCCATTACATCCCCGAGGCCGGTAGAGTGCTCGATTTCTGACTGGTGCGCAGCATGCATCGCGCGTTCCAGGCCAACACCCAATTCGAGGCAGGCCGCGAGCGCGGTTGCCCCGGACATCCCCATTCCGCTCCCGACTGGCAGCTCGCGTCGAATCCAGAAAGAAAGCTTCTCGGGACTGTCGAGCACCAGCTCTACCGCACGATGCGTGACCGGATCCTTCACCTTATTCCCGTTTTCAGTGAAGCTAATGCTGGTACGTTTTGCTGGTTCACGTTCGACTGCAGCGTATGCGCCTTGCGTTAGGCAAATACCGAGACCGGTTGAGCCGTGCAGTAGTGGATCGTCGTTAGGATGTATATGGAAAAGCGTGCTGACGTGTGCCGGCACGAAGCTCACGCTTTTGCAATGCTCCGGTATAGTGCCTGCAGTTTCTGTGCTTGCCAGCGCCATCCATACTCGCCCTTGGCCAACTCGAGTCCTCTATCACCATATTTTCTACGAATTTCAGGGTTTCTCAATTTTCTAAGTGCCTGAATCAGTTTATCTCTGTATCCATAATCGGTCACTTCCCCGATTCCCTCTTTTTCTATGACATCCCCGACCAGTGTGCCTCTAGCGGCAACCAGTGGCCTGCCTGCGCTGATTGACTCGAATAACTTGTTTGGCATAGCGAGCTGATGGTTGGGATAGTTAGGGTCAAGCGCCCCCAGTACAATATCAGCAGCGCCATAGTAATCTGGCAAATCGCCAGATGGAATGGGGCCAACGAACCTCGTTTTTCCAGATTTAGCAGCCGTTTCCTTGATTTTCCGAGCCCACACTCCGTGTCCGCCGACGATGAAACTTATCCGGTCCATATTATCCACGGCGTCAATCATTTCTATAATCGAGCGACCGGGACCGAGGCTGCCGATGTATATTACTACCAGTTCGTCAGGTTTCACACCCCACTGCCGTCTTAGTTCTCCGGACTTCTCGGAGGCCACAAATCGGTCCGGTTCCCTTGAATTATAGATCAGGATACGGTTGGACGCGCCGTAACTGGCCAGTCTTCTCATAATTACGGGTGAGACTGTAATTACACCGTCAGCCTTGCGGACCACCCACTTCTCCAGGAAATTCGCAAGGTCGGGGAGCGGCCAGGGGAGGTGACTAATCATTCCGGCGTAATATTCCCTCGCGTCATAAACCCAAACAGGGCCATTCGACCAGAACAGAGCTATTACAGCAGTGTCAAGGTCGTTGAAATGCACGATATCTGGATCCAGATCCTTGATAATCTTACTGATTCTTTGCTTGGCCAGGAGGTGCTCGAATATTCTCTTGGGGAGAGGTTTATCTGGTGTTGAAGCCGGAGAAAAGACTCTCCTGACATTTACTCCGCTAACTACTTCTTCTTCAGCCCTATCAATGATTTCTCCGGAAACTGTGCGGGCCCAGCAGACAACCGTAATTTCATGACCTGCTTCCATAATTGCCTCAGCTTCGAGCGCGACTCTGTTATCCAGGTACGGCTCGCACAGATCAATTCCATGGGCTATCACCACTTTCATGATGCTGCTATTCGAAGTGTCTGCTTTTAGGGGTGTTGCTCTCAGCGAGCGTGGCACGTATCGGAGTAATTTGCGATCGCGAATTCTTGGAGCCGTTTGACCCACGGGTTTGGAAGGAGGCCAAGACGCTGTTGGAAGCGGGCCACGAGGTCGAAATTATTACACCTCATCACGAAACCACTGTCGAGGAGCTAGATGGTATCCGTGTCATTTGCTGCCGCGTGAATCGCTTCCCGTTCACTACTGCCCTACGGCTCTTTCGCGCCGCGCTGCGAGGCGGCTACGACTTGCTGCACTGCCACGAAGTCGACCCGCTCGCATATTCGCTGCTGCTGCGGCCGCTGACCGGAAGGCCGGTAGTGTGGGACTGCCACGAATACTATGCATCAATGAAGCGTGAGTTGCAAGGGCCGCTGGCAGGAGCGCTGGTGCAGCTACTCCTCAGCATCGCCGTGCCGCGCACCGACGGCGTAGTTACCGTTGACCGCAAGCTAGTGCGGTTGCTTAGCCGCTGGAAGACGGCGATTTCGCTGCCGAACTACCCACGCACAGCAGATTTCATAACAGATCCGCTCGCTTCGTCTGACGAAATTCCGCGCATAATCTATGCTGGCAGCCTGACCGCATCGCGCGGTATACGAAAGACGCTGCGCGCGTTCCGGCGTCTAAGCGCCCGCATCGAAGCGGAGCTACTAATCGCGGGAGGCTTTCACGCCGACCGGGATTTGGAAGCATGGTGTCGCGACTACTGTGACCGACACGGACTGCGTGTCGAGTGGCTGGGCTGGGTCGACCACCGCAAGCTGGTGAAAGTGCTACAGAGGTGCCAAGTCGGTTTGAGCCTGCTACAGCCGGTACCGCGTTACGAACGCGCGATGCCGACAAAGATTTTCGAGTACATGCTTTGTGGTCTGCCAGTGCTCGCGACGCAATCACCAGTTCTGCGCAAGTTTATCGATCGCACCGGCTGCGGTACGACCGTCGACAGTACCAATCCCGATGCGATTGCGACGGCAATGGAAGCGCTGCTTGAGTCACCAGACCGCCAAGCGATGGCCCGCCGAGGCCAGCGTATCGCGAAACGATGCTTAACTTGGGAAGTGCGGCAAGACAAGTTACTGACGCTCTACGCGCGTCTGCTCGTCTGATTTAAACTCTCACCCGGCTGCGGACACCGTGGCGCGTATCGGGGTAATCTGCGACCGCGAATTCCTGAAGCCATTCGACCAGCGCGTCTGGAAGGAAGCGGTAACGCTCTGTGACGCGGGCTACGACGTGGAAATCCTGACGCCCCACACGCGCAATGAGGTGCAGGAGGTGGATGGCTTGGTGGTGCACTGCGCCTCGACAGCCGGCCCGCCCGGTGCAACTGCTCTGCGGTTGCTGCGGCTGGCCCTGCGCGGGCGCTACGACGCGTTCCACTGCCACGAGCTGGACCCATTGCTCTATGCACTGTTTTTGCGGCCACTAACCGGAAAGCCAGTGGTGTGGGACTGCCACGAATATCTGGTGCTGATGAAGCGCGAGTTGCAGGGACCACTTGCAGCTCAACTGACGGCGCTCGCCCTCGAAGTGGCCGTGCCTCGCACTTGTGCCATTCTCACAGTTGACAACAGGCTCGGCCGTCAGCTCTCCAAGTATGGCCGGGTCTTGGTCCTGCCGAACTATCCTCGACTGGCGGAATTTCCGTCAGTTTCCAGTTCAGGACCAGATGCCCCCCCTGTAATGGTCCATGTCGGTGCCCTGACCGAGCGCCGCGGTGTCCTGGTGATGCTGGAGGCGTTGCGCCTGCTTCGGGAGTCGCTCGACGCTCGGCTGGTGGTTGCCGGTGGATTCCATGACGATGAACTGGAGCGGAAATGCCATTCCTTCGACCGAGAACATGATCTGCAAGTAGAGTGGCTCGGGTGGGTGGACCATCGGGAATTGGCCGGAGTGCTGTCACGGGCTAGCTTGGGGCTGTTCCTGAGCCAGCCCAGCGAGCGGTACCTGAAGGGAATACCCACCAAGATTTTTGAGTACCTGATAATGGGTCTCCCTGTCCTTTCAGCACGGGGACCGCTGCTGGACCGTCTGGTTGCGTCATCTGCCGCTGGCCAGTCAGTAGATTCCACAAATCCTACAGCGGTGGCGGCAGGCATGTGGGAGCTGCTGTCTCGGGATGACTTGGCAACGATAGCCTCGCAGGGCCAAGACATCGCGCGGAACTTGTTCACCTGGGATGCACAACAGGGGAAGCTGTCCGAGCTCTACGCGCGTCTGCTCGCCTGATTTAAACCACCCTCCCGGTCCGCCCGCAATGCCCCTCGTACAGCGGGCGGTGATGCTGGTCTACGGGCGTGCAGCCGCTTTTGGGCTGAGCCTGGTGATTCCAGTTGTGCTGGTACGGCTGCTGGCGCAGGACGAATACGGCAGCTACCAGCAGCTAGTACTGCTCTACGCCACGGCGCAGGCGTTCCTGCTGCTGGGGGTCCCGCATTCGCTCTCCTATTTTTTCCCGCGACTCGGTCCCGGCGGCCACGCGCAGCTACTGCGGCAGTCACTGGCGCTGCTGGCGATGACAGGACTATTGGCAATTGCCTTGGGGCTGGGTGCGCAGCTTCTGCTTACAGATCACCCGCTGCAGCCCTACTTGGGTGTATTAGGACTCTACACGGCGCTGATGTTGCTGGTGGCGCCGCTACAGAACCTGCTGGTGGTCGAGGGGCGCGAGCGTACTTCAGCGCTCTCAATAGTCGGCTTTGTTGTGGTGGACATAGCAGTGATGCCAGCTGCGGTGTGGCTGTGGCCCGATGTGTGGGGCATTCTGTGGGGTATCACGGTCGCGGCGACCATCAAGGCGGCAGTTTCGCTGGGCTACGCCTGGCACCGCTACCTGAAGTACGATGGTGGGCGGCCATTCGTACGCAAGCAGCTAGCATATGGTGTTCCTGTAGGGATGTTGGCAATGGTCAGCATCATCAACCTCAATATCGACAAATACCTTGTAGGACTTTTCTTCCCGGTCGGGGCCTTTGCGATCTACTACATCGGTGCGCTCTGGGCGCCGGTCTTCAGCTGGACTACGCAATCAGTGATGCAGGTGGTCATCCCGCGCCTCTCCGCCGCCCACCACCAGGGCGACTTGGCCGCGATGCAGAAGTTGCGCATCCGCATGGCGTCACGCATGGCGTTGGTCTACTTTCCACTCGCGACGCTGATGGCCATTATCGCGCAGCCACTCATCGAACTGCTGTTCACCTCAGCCTACGTCGGAGCAGTTCCTATATTCACAATTTACTTGCTGCTGCTCTTCAACCGTCCCTTCAGCTCTGGTGAGGTACTGATGGCGGCAGGTCGCACACGCTTCCTGTTCCGACTCGCACTGGCGATTGGACTACTAAATCTAGGGTTGAGCCTGCTGCTGCTCACCCACTCGGAACTGGGACTGCTGGCACTACCGGTTGCAACAGTTACCGTGAGCTGGATTTCGACTCTCGCGATTTTGCATAGTTCCAACCGCGAATTAGGCGTTACCGCTAGGATGGCCTACGGCTGGTACACGCTCGCCACCATCATCGTCTCGTCGATGCTGGCGGGGGTGGTAGCGTGGCAGGCAGCGATGTCCTTTGCGGGCGCGACGGCGATTACCGTTGCCATCGCCGCCTACGGTGTCTCCTTTGCGATTGCAGGTCACCTCACGGGGGCAATCGGTCCTGCCGAGTGGCGGCTGCTGCGCAACCTGAGGCTGTTCTAGGCCAGCTCGCCCCTGATGAACATCAGGTAGCGCTGTTCCTCGTCAGTTTCCCAGGGATGGTCGCCAATGTTGTACTGGTAGGCTATGTTGAGGCTCCCGTCCGGTGCCACCACTACTTCGAAGAAATCATGCAGCGGGTGTAGGTCATCAGCCGCAGCTTCCGCCTCACTGGAAGTGTGCAGCACCTGCGGGTCGGCCTTGACGAACTCAAGCGTTTCGTTCTTTTGTAGGTCGTCGGCAATCGCGCCGTAGAGGAACCACTGGTCGCCCGCTGTGTGCTCACCGTGGGTGCCATTTCCCTCGTTGGCATAGTAGGCAAAGCCGAGTCGGTTTTCAGGGCCAAGATAGATGGTAGGATAGAGGAAGACCGCCTCACGCGGGGTGACGTCCCAGTATTCCCACGTCATGCCGTAGTCATCGCTGCGGCTGAGGTAGAGTGTTCCGGCCGTGCGGCCACCTTCAGGTGAGTCCTGCCAGGCAACCATCACGGTGCCGTTCTCACCCGCCGCAATCCAGGGATACCCTTCAGGATGTGAGCCATTGAGTGGGCCTACGATGACTGGCTCAGCCCAGTTTTCTCCATAGTCACCAGAGACCCACACTTTGACGCCACCGGAGCCGCCGTTGTTTACCTCCTGCACGATGTAGACATGCGGGCCATACGTTTCAGCAGCGATGTGTGCCCAGCCTCCTTCAATGACCCTTCCTTGATCAAATATCACTTGACCACCCACGGACTCACCACGATAGTACCAGTAGCGGCCGACACCGCTGGTACCGTCCGTGAGTGAGATGCCCGGTACCGGGACTCCATTGTTGCCGAGGTAGTGGACAACCCCATCGCCATGCGCGGTGACCCATGGGCGGTCATCTGCCGTTGTTGACTGCAGCCGCTGGCTGTTGACATGCGAATCGCCGCCGTCATCCCAGATGTGTAGCCAGTTGTCCTCAAGCGTCGTGTCAACGTAGTATACGCGGCCGTTGGCGTCAATACCAATGTCGCCCTCGTCGCCGGGATATTCTGAGCCTAGGTCGGCCGGCCCCCAGTCGTTTGGTGGTCCCCAGGTCTTGCCGTCGTCCTGCGAGACGAAGAACCAGGAGGCGTAGTAGTCCCACGAAGTTTGCGAACCGCCTGGCCAGGGAAAGTTACAGACAAATGGTCCAGCTCCAGGAAGGCCGCCCTCGGCACCTCCAGGTCCACCATTGGGGCCGGACCAGCGCAGGTCCTTGTGTGCAGTGTAGTACATGTTACCTTCAGCGTCGACCGCCAAGCTTGGCTCATAGCCGATGGCATATTCCGGATAGAGCTGGTGATTGTCCTCATCGACGCATTCTGATGCGCGAGGCAGCCAAACGGGATCTCCCCATGCGATGTATCCGCCAGCACTGCCTCCCGACCCACCACGCGATTCCGACTGGTTGCGTTCGTGCGTCGCAATCCATAATCCGCTTCCGACCAGTAAAAGTGCGACCGCGAGGGCGAAGCCACGCTCGGCCAGTTCTTGCATCGTATAGTGGCAGCCCTGCTCGGTATTAACAACTACTCTGGGGGAGCAACTTTATACGCCTCAGGAGATGCCTGCCACCCGTCCCACGCACTGTTCTGGCAACATCTTGCCAGAAGGTGCTAACGGCGACGGCAGGACAGACACGCATGGCACAACCTCAGCAGTACGGCAGTATCCGCGAATTTCTTGACAATCTGCCGCGCCAACCCTGTATCTGGCAGCCAGAGAACCAGAACATTTGCGTCACCTGTCTACGTATCAACGAGCCTGTCGCGCGTATTTGTTCCGTCTGGTCACAGGCGCTTGACAATGCACCGCTAGAAGAGCTTGACTTCGAGGAAGAGATGCGCTCACTACCTGCGGTCGAGAAGGTTGCCGAGACTCCCACAACGCCTGGACTGGTTGGGATAGATGTTGTTGGTGGTGAGGATGCCGAGGCACCTGTAGTCGAGGCTGTTGCAGCCGCGCCGGCTGTCAGCGAATCATCTATTGCAGTGGTTGACATCGAGCCAGTGGTTGCTGAAGAGCTGACTGAGGCTCGAGAAGAGTCTGCGGGCGAGGTGCTCAAAACCGAGCTGGCCGACGAAGCTGCAGGACTGGACATTGAATCTGAGATGCCGGACGATGGAAAAGCGGCAGATACTACGGAAGCTGTCGAGCCTGAGGTAGTCGTCGAGGAAGTAGATACAGATGCTGACGTGGTCGACGCGGAAGCTGTCGAGCCTGAGGTAGTCGTCGAGGAAGCAGATACAGACGCTGACGTGGTTGACGCGGAAGCACCCCCCATTGCGCTGGTCGAAGCCTCTCTCGTCGATGCTGGAACGACCGTTACTGATGCAACGCCTCCGGACACAGGACACCCTCTCTGGAAATTTTGGGGTGGTTCCAAGCCTGTGGAAGCTGCAACTGAGTTGGACGATAAGGAAGTTATAGTTCCAGAGCCTGATGATGCCGGAGCGGGAGAAAGTGAGGCGCTACTGGAGCCCGAACCTGAAGTTCTGCCGTACGCACTTTCCGACGCGCCGTTCGCAAGGGGTGAGGTAGTGAAGCACGCAGTGTACGGCAGTGGTACTGTAAGGGAGAGCGTCATGACGGGCCAGCAGTGGTCTGTACGGGTTGATTTTAGCAGTGGCGAGCGTAGTATTCTGAGTCACTTCCTAGAAGGCAGTGTTGAAGAGACCTATAACTCCGACGAGTACGGTGCACCTGAGGCAGATCCTGAAGTTGTTGATGTCGAGCCTGAAGTTGTTGAGGCAGAGCCTGAAGTTGTTGAGGTCGAGCCCGAAGTTGTTGAGGCAGAGCCCGAAGCCGTTGAGGTCGAGCCTGAAGTTGTTGAGGCAGAGCCCGAAGCCGTTGAGGTCG
>NYZZ01000039.1 GCA_002687355.1 Methanobacteriota archaeon | reverse complement strand
TCTTCCCAGTAGATGATGTCCAGGTAAAGCTTGTACTCCACCTCGCCGCCCAAATCCCAGTTGCTGCGGCGCACCTCGACTGACCAGTCGCCCAGTTCGCCTTCCTCGTCGAACCACTGGTTGTGGCTCGAGTTGTAGTAATCAAGTGCGATGGAGTTGACCTGATGGTTGTTATCTTGGTCGTGGGTGTTGTTATTGGCAACCTCCTCTCCGGTCAGGTTTAACAGGTACAGGTCCAAATCGTGTCGGCTGTCTGTGTCGTACTCAAGTCGCAGCTTGATGTAGCGCAGCTCGCCACTACTGTAGTAGCCGACGTCGTTGACCGGCAGATCATGCTGCCCCTCGTCAGTCCCGCCTGCTAGACTCTCGGTGATGGTGGTGTTGAAGTTGATGACCAGTTCTAGGTCATCGCTGTCGTGTGCCTCGTCTTGCTCGCCCAGTGTGTCTGTGATGCGCACAGAGATGACGAAGACGCCCGACTCGAAGTCCTGCTCGGTTTCCGGACTGTTACTACTTCGCTCCGTCTGGAAGCCATAGTCGTCATCATACGAGAAGTCCCACTCGTACTCAGTGATGTCGCCATCAGCGGTTGAGCCGGTGGCAGACAGGTCATATCGCAGTGATTGACCAGGGTGGTAGACAGCCTCCGTCTCGTCCTCAGTAGAGACCACCGCACGTAGTTCATCGGTCTGTCGCGCTATCGTCACCTGTAGTGTTGCAGTATCTTCAGCGCCGTCTAGATCGCGGACAGTAAGCGTCACGCTGTAGCTCCCCTCTTCGTGGTAGATGTGTGCGGCGCGGCCGTCGTCGCCCTGCCCTACGATGCGCTGTGAGTCTCCGTCGGCAGCATCGAAGTCCCAGAAGAAGTCCAGCTCATTCCCGTCAGGGTCGCTTGAACCGGAACCGGTGAACCAGATTTCGGCCCCCGGTTCGTATGGTCCGGCAGTTTCCGCCTTTGCCTTGGCCAGCGGCTCCTGATTGGGCTCGTCGCCCCGGTCTAGGTCTATGCAACCCGCCATCATCAGCAGCAGGCCGGTGAGCAGCGCAAGCTGTCGCATCACGCCGTAGGGGGCTGGCCCCGGTATAATTACTTTGTGCGCCGTAATTATCCATCAAAACACTTTTTGAAAATAAGTGTAGATATAATTAAACTAGTTTTAAATACCCGTTTTCGTACGCCGCGTCATGAATAAAGTCGCTATTGCGATGCTAGCAAGTATTGTTTTGCTTCTGGCTCCAGCGAGTACTGCCGTCGAAGAAGCAGCAGTTTTCAATGTCGGAGATACGTGGGCGCTCGGACACGAATTTGACATAATGGAAGAGTTAGATCCATTTACCAAGGAAATTTTAGAAGAACTGGATGCAGAGATTGCCAACAATCCTACTGGTGAACCTGGAGATTTAATGGGTTACAGCCTCAACGAGAATGAGGGAGTAATCGGAGTGTATTACACAAGCGAAGTCGTTGATGATTTCGATGAACAGATACACATCAAATCCGAAGAGGCGTTCTACATCCACACCGCCATAGATACGTCAATTACTGCTGTGTTCTTCCAGGAAGGAACTTACAATGATGTTGAAAAGAGATGTGTTGACGAGGGCGATGAATGCACATACACCTTGCCAGACGGCACGGAAATACCAACCGAAACACAGACTGCGGAAATTGGTGGAAATTTCCACTATGTCACTAAAGTCATAACTGAAACGTGGTGGACCCAAGACAACTTCGATATGACAAAGATGGAGCTAACCCTCGGTATGGGAATGTCTGGTGGCATGAAATTGCAGAATGTTCCTAATGAGACATGGGAACTTAAGATGAAGGAAGTAGATTATGATGATGATGGCTATCCTGATGCGGAGGAAGAGGACTGCGAGTATGATGATGGCGAAGAGACCTGTCACTTTGAGTATGTCAATACAGTAATGGAAACTGCCGTGCTCGACGCTGCGGCCGAAGCCAGTTTCCATCTTGTCTTTGAATTTGACAGAGATCCGCTGAACGCTCTTGACCTTCCTCTGGAAGCAAACGAGTACTGGGAAGGAGAGACTGAAGTGACCGTAAGTGGAGATGCGGGTGTAATGATAGATATTGAAAAACCGGTTTTATCCATATGTCCTGACCTGAATTGTGATCAGCTACCAGAGATTCAGGAGTTGTATGAAGGCCTGACTATGGGAATCGAGGAGTTACATGAGAACGAAGGCATCACCGTTGATAGAGATGGAGATGGGCTACCAGACGTAATAGATGCATGGGATGACATATTCCCAATGTATGTTCCAGAAAACTGGATGGATGATGCTTTTCAAGCCATCCTGGAAGCTATAAGTTGTGAAGATGACGACTCCGCACAGGAGGGCGAGGAATGCGACGAACGCGCAGAAGAAGAGTTCGAGAAACTCGACCTCAGAATCGAAGATAACAGATTTGCATTCGGGCCTTACGACGTACCAGTAACCATACCGTATGCATTCGAGACCAGTGACCTGAAATCCGCTCAGGCAGACGATGGTACGCCTTACACAGGTTATCAGATTATACCTTCAGAACCTACTAGTGATGAAGAGGATGATGAAGGTGATGACGACCGTGATGACGGCGAAGGAGGAGACCTGGATGACCCGACTGATGACGGTAGAGCAGGCGAAGAAGACGAAAGTGACGATGAGTTTGATGATGAAGGCGAATGTGGTGGCCCTCTATGTGAATCAGAGCTAATCTGGTTCCACAATGCAGAGACTGGCCAACCTGCCTTCATGCAGATGGATATGCCTAACGCAAAGGAGGATGGCTATTCCGTAACTATTGCTCCAATTGCCGCTGAACAGGCAGAGCAGAAGATTGACGCCAATGCAGACCCTGATAATCCGGAAAAGAATAATGTCCTATCCTCATCAAATGTGGAAGACTCAGATGATGGGCTTCTAGGGCTCCCGGGCTTCGGATTGATGGCAGCAGCTGGGTCTTTGATGCTGGCTGGGCGCAGATTCAGAAAGTAATCCTATTAACGCGATAGGAGTCTAGCCCATCGTACATAGATGAGCTGAGATTTCAAGACATGCAAAAAGAACGGCGCTTTGACATCGACTGGCTTAGAGTTATTTTGTTTGGACTATTGATTCCCTTCCATGTTGCTATCGGCGTCTATTGGAATCTCTACGGGGACGAAGTGAACCCGAATGTGGCCGACCTAGATAACGAAGAGAGGTGGGAAATCGCTGATGAGGGTAACGACTACACTACTGACTCAGTGGATTTCACGAGCATGGTATTGCACTGGATGCACCAGTGGAGATTAGCAGCGCTGTTCATGATCTCGGGAATGGGAACTGCGTTCGCCTTCAAACGACGAACTTGGAAGGTATTCCTCAAGGAGAGGGTCAACCGACTGCTCGCCCCAATGTTCTTCGGAGCGTGGACAATGGGTTTTGCCGGGTTAGTCTTTCTAGGAGAGCATGAGGACACGAGTCCATCGGGTCTTGCATTCGGATTCCTCTTCGGCATTATATGGAGATCTCTTGTCTTTTGGGTTCCCGTTATTGGCAAACTGATAGCCCTTGGCCATCTATGGTTTTTGTGGAACCTGTTCCAGTACTCCGTATTACTCACTCCGGTCTTCTATGTTGTTAGGAACTATCCGGACGGCAGACTGGCACGATTCCTACGTTCATTCTTCACCCTGCCTAAAGGAATGGGTGTGTTTCTACTGCTTCCACTCGTTCTAGTTCTTGTGGAGATACTCTTCAAACCCTGGTTCCCAGGATTTATTGGGGTTGGATACGAGTGGTTCTGGTTTTTGGTCTTTTTTGCCTTCGGCTATATTTGTATCACTGCCAAGGACGAGTACTATGGGTTCATTGAAGGGCGTAGAATGGTGATTACTGTTCTGACTCTACTATGGACGATTGGTTTTGTCTGGTTGCGGTTAGAACAACATAAGACCGGTGTACCTTACGTTGATGGAGGCTGGCTGGAGAATGATATAATTCACAACAAGATAACGCTCCTTGCCTGCGTGATTCATAGCTTCCACGCCTGGTTCTGGTGTCTGACCGTTTTCTCTTGGGGTGCACACTTGCTAAACAAGCCCAGCAAGAACCTGACCTACCTCAACCAAGGAGTGTATCCTTTCTACATTGCCCACATGCCACTGACTTTCGCTGGTCTCAGATTGGCTACCAACCTCGGGCTCAGGGATTACCCTGCTGTGATTCTCGGCACTGTTTTCGTTGTCCTGACCTGCTGGATCTTTTTCGAGGGTGTGCGACGCACTAGAATTACTCGCTTTCTGTTCGGCATTAAGGAAAGAAAATCAGTGGCGCCAATTTTCGAAAACTAACTGAATTTCTTGATTGCGACGCTTCGCACAACCCATACTAGAGTAAAACCGAATACAGCCATTGCGTATACTGAATATGATAGAGTTACACCATCATCAGTTGTGCCAATCAGAGTTATTACTGCTAGAAAAACAGTCAGTATGCCAGTAAACCATTGGAATTCTTTCTCTAGGTCTTTTTTAGAAGTGCTGCCGGGTCCAAAATTTTTGACGCTGTAACTGATTACTGCCCAACTGATAACGAATGCACCAACAGCAATCGCCACCTCGTTTGGTTTAGAAGTACCTCCAAAAAGCAGAAACGCCAAGAAGGCAACCAATGCTCCACCAAACCACACTAATTCTGATTGCATGTCTTGGTCCATAGCCTATCCTGTCATTTGCTAATATAAATGGTGCAGGCGGCGGGAGTCGAACCCGCGCTGAGGGCTTGGAAGGCCCTAGTCCTACCACTAGACCACGCCTGCTTCAGGTGAGTTTTAGCTGCGTCTGGCAGCCGGGACACGCGACTGTCAATGGTCGTCGTGTGTCGGTAATCTGCAGCTGTGTTTGGCAGCCTGGGCACGCCACCGTCACTGGTCCAGCGGCCGCGTTCGTGGGCGGTGTTGCCGGTGGGGCAGCTGGTGGAGCAGCGGGGGGTGCTGCGGGTGGTGGTGGAGGTGCAGCTGGCGGCGCAGCACCCGGCTGGGCTTGCAGCGTTAGCGGTGTCGCACAGGTTGGGCACTTGACGGTGAGTGGCCTCTGTGTGTCGGCAATCTGCAGCTGTGTTTGACAGCCTGGGCACGCGACTGTAACAGGACCTGCGGCAGCGCCTGGAGGTGGTGCTGGTGGCGCGGCCGCAGGCATCGTTGTCTGTGCAGCAGCAGCTGCTGGACCAGCTGTATTGGCAGCTTCCTCACCCATCGCACCCCACTCATCGGAGTAAGCAGCTTGGTCTTCACTGCTTGCCGCTTTGCGGGAGCGCTGCTGCAGGTAGAATACTGAAGAGACGCCGAGGCCGATGAGCAGCACTGTCCCGACAAGGATTTCAATTGGCACTGGCAGTTGTTTATCCTGCCCTAGATTCTCAGTCTGGCTGCCGCCTCCGTCGCTGAGACTGTTGACGTGGATGGTGAGCGACACAGACTGCGTGCTAGACGGGTCGCCAACTGAGGTAGCGGTGATTTCCAGAGTTGCCATAGTCCCTTGTGAATCGGCCGGCGGTCGCACCGCTACTAGTACTCCTTTCTCTGCCTCAGACGCTAAGAAGATGTCCAGTCCGCCTTCGGGAACGTCTAGTTCCCAGCCCTGCCCACCTGCCGTGAAATCGGCAGTGATTACGGCAGTGTCACTGACACTGGCGCGATTCTTCACTTGGACGTAGGTCGCGAAGGTGAGCTGCTGCTCAGCATCTATGTTGAAGCTTGCTGGAGCAGGGAGGCCGCCCTCTTTCTCGTTGGCGAGCTGGATGTCGTAGTCGCCCTCAACTTGCACCTGGACAGTTGTCTGTGCCAGTTCGCCATCGCCCACCTGTGCAGTCACCTCGATAGTTACTACATCACCAGCATCGGCACCGCTAGCGATAGACACGGTAGCCCGAGCGTTTTCTGTCGAGGCATATCCTCCCAGCAGGGTGTCTCCACCTTCCGAGAAGGTCCATCCACTAGGTGTGTTTTCCGGAGTGTCGCCCATGTACCACGCGCCGCGCGCTAGCTGGAAGTCAACCTCCTCGGACCATTTGTTGGTGACTTTGAACTTGAGTACTACCGAGTCGCCAGGCCCTCCTGCGCCGAGCGCGGTAAGTGGTTCCAGCAGCAGTCCCTGGAACACCCGTACATGGGTAGTTAGCTCCAACTGCATCGAGACGGTTCCCTGCAGCTGTGAGCGAGCAGTTACCTGCACCGTCAGCATTTCGCTATAACTGGCGTCGGGCGGTGCGGTCACTTCTACGGTGACGTAGCCGCTGGCGTGGGCATCTAGATTGATTTCGTCATCGTCACTCACCATCTCTGCCTCCCAACCGCTCGAGGTTCCATCTACCTCCAAATCAAAGGTATCTTGGCTATTTCCAGAGTTAGTCACTTTCAGCAGGTAAGTCGTAGCTTCACCAATATCAGCCGAGCCGTTACCCGTGACGCCTTCGGCGGGTGCCAGTGTAACATCTACTACCCGGCTCACATCTATCTGTAGTTGCAGCTGCCTGTCCTCGTCCGGGTCCCCCTCAGTCAGATCATGGCAGTTCAACTCAATGAAATGACTGCCATAGAGTGCGCTTGTACGCGGCTCAACGCTCACTCTGATACCGGAGCGCAGCTCGTTGCTAGGTAGGTTGAATTCCAGCGACCGTGATTGCCCGGGCAAGTCGTTATCGCCATCACTTGACCACCACACTTCTATCCCGTTATCAGAGAGAGCGTCGGCGTTCGGGATGGTGAGCTTGAAGCGTCGCTGATCAGAGTTAAGGTTCTCCAACTCAACTGTTAGGTTGGCCCAGTCACCACCTGGGTCGATGTCCGCCTCGCCGTCAGCTGGGGTGTCGAGCCGGAACTCGAAATCGCTCTGGGCGGCCTGTACGCCCGGTAGGAGCAGCAGCAGCGCAATCATGAGCCAGCGCATCGAGAGGGGCTCCCACACATCCATTCATATAACTGTTCCGCAACTCTGGCATTGTTTGGAGATTACAGATAATCATTTCCACCTAGACCCACGCGGACGGCGTGGCGACGCCGTGCGCGATTTCCTGAAAGCGGGAGGTAGTCGATTAGTGCTAGTCCACAAGCCCTATGGTGAATGGCAGAAGCTGCGCCAGTTCGAGTCACAAGTCGCTACGACGTTAAAACTTGCTGGAGAAGCACGCAAAGCTGGCGCGCAGGTAGCAGTAGTAGCTGCTCCTCATCCAGTTACATTAGTTCGTATGGTCGAAGACTTGGGTCCGACAGTGGCCGAAGACCTCTATTTAAAAGCAGTAAAGTATTGCTGCACGTTAGTTGATGCAGGTGAGTTGGTGGGGCTAGGTGAGCTAGGCCGGCCGCACTTTCCAGTTACAGAGCAGATGTGGGAACAGGCTAATCGTGTTCTGGAGACAGCGCTAGTACACACACGCGACACAGGTGGCGCAGCGGTATTGCATACCGAGTCGGGAACGCCCGAAGCTATGGCCGAGCTCGCTGCTATCGCTGACCGCGCGCGCTTTCCGAAGGCACGACTGGTGAAGCACTATGGCGGTCCTGGCGCACTGGAGGAGCCGGCCGGACTGGTAGTATCGGTAATTGCCTCACGTAAAAATTTACAGGCCGCTACCACCTCGGGCGCGGAGTTCATGCTCGAGACCGACTACCTCGATGACCCGGACCGACCAGGCGCTGTAATGGGCCCGAAGACAGTACCGCGTCGTACGCGCGCTGCGCTGGAAAGCGGTATTCTGGATCAGGAACTGGCACAGCGAATTCATGTCGACCTGCCCGACCGAGTCTACGGCCGTTTCACTTGAAGCTACGCTTCCGTCGGCGCGGAAAAACGCTCTCCGCGTTTAGGATCGTTGTCGCTAGCTGGTAGTTGTTGAGGTTCTTCCAGCTCTAGATTCCATTCTAGATTGAATCGCCACTGCCGTGCCCACGCCTCAATGACGTGTCGTTCGTGTAGATTGCCGATGAATCTGGTGACAAAGGCATCCTTACCGCGTCGACTCATCTTGAACGCACCGGTACGTTGCGTGCCGGAGTAGATGACATAGCACGCTCCCAGTCCGAACTCTTGTCGGATTTCGGTGGCAAAGTAATGTGCTAGCCGATCGGCTTGGTGCAGGACAAAACTACCCTGAAAAATATGGCCACGAACGCTCTGCAAATCTTCTTTCAGGAGCCACATCAGCGTGGCGTCACCCTCCTGTAGGAATCCTTTGACCAGCACACCATCTTGTTCGAGCTGCGCTAGTATAGCTCTGAGTTCAGCCATTGGAATCTCGCCTTTGACTAGCAGCCCCAATCGCTCGGCTGAGACGATACCGAACTGTTTGATGAGTCGCTTAACAACTCGAAAGCGTGCCTCGTCACGGTTCAGGACGCGCTGCACTGGCAACGTGCGGTAGTAGCCGCGTGGCGTGCGCACCATATGCAGTGAATGGTAAAGTCGCGAAAGCATTTTCTTAAAGGCGTCTGGATCGAGCCCGCTTCGTCGTAGCAGTTCGTCGCGTGGTACACCACGCGAATCTACCGCGAGCGAGAGCAACCGCCGGTCATCTGGCTCGGTCGGGACGTCACGTGCGTCGCGGTAGACCATCGCGTCCTGCACGCTACAGTAAGTGGCGTAGCCGGGAATCATCACTCCCAGTACTAGGTCGAACTCCTCGCCGTAGTCACGAGGGTGAAAGAATCGCCCCTGTATTCGTAGTGAAAGTTCGTACTCTGATCGCAGTCCGCCCATCTCGCGGAACGCTTGGCGAGCGTTAGTAAAGCGGCGCTGTGGGTGGATGCGCTGGCGCCAGAGCAGGTATCCGTCTAGCTCGCGCGGATTGAATTGTTCCGTGACGACAGGGCCATTTACAAGCCAGTCCCGTAACGGCTGGTAGCCTGCGGAGATGAACATATCGCGTGTCTGCTGCTTGAGCTCGGAGATCTGTTGCCCCCCAATTCGCTTGATGCGAATCACATCACTGTTGAACTCGCGCTGGTAGCTGGCGTGTTCGTGCAGTGCCGCCAAAACTTCTGGGAGTAGCTCGGGCTGCTCGAGTGACAGCTCTCGCACTTCTAGCAGCCCAGACATGGCCCACATCTCGAGGAAGCCAACCAATATCCCGCCTCGGGTGATAGGATGCGTCCACGCATCACCATAGCGCGAGAACACTTCGCGCCGTATATGTACCAGCATTGGGTCTCGCCACGACAGCACTCGTACTGGCCTGCCCTCGACCGGTGCTTGCAATGCATCCAGCTCATCGCTCAGGACGTATGCGAAAAGTCGCGTTGTGCTTGCCACGACGATGCGCGTCAGTACACCGTCTTCTTGCAGTTGGGAGAGCAGAGAACGAAGCACGACGAGTGGCAGCCAAGTCTCGCGTCGCAACGGCGCGAAGCTCAGTGGTCCTAGGCTGCGCAGTACCTGTAGCAGTAGCTTGCGTTCCGGCTTCTCCGGTGTGTCGAACTCCTCCAGTAACCGGTACCGATTGTGTGTGGTCCAGGGGTTGCGGTGACGATTGAAGCGGTGCAGTTGCAGACTCTCTTCTAGGCCGCGCAGCACTGGCTCGACCTGTTCAGGTTCCCGCTCCAGTCGGTTTGCAATCTCGTGCCGTGTCAATGGCGAATTGTGGGTGAGTAGCTCAACAATAGCCTCTGCTAGCTTCCCAGTTGGGGGACGTCGGTAGAGCGCTTGATAAATGCCTATTTTGTTCAACGGCGTGTACCTGAGACGCCCTCCAACAAAGCGCCCTTGTAGCAGCGCATCGGAGTCACGCCATTGCCACCACTCCTCGAGCGAAGGCTCCTCTAGTCGGTAGTAAGCGATTCGTGGTGAGGGAACATCGCCCAGAGCGTCGAACAGCTCCTGTAGGTTGGCGAAGCGGCGGAACAGCTTGGTATCAACGTAGCTACGTAGCTGTTTCTCGGAAATGACGACCAGATCGCCGCGCGATTGAGCTTCAAGGTAGATGATATCCTCCGCCAGTAGGTAATGTGGTATCGGCCGTCCCAGTACGAAGTTGCCTCCTTGCAGCGCACCGCGCTCCTCCAGGTCGTAGAGTGTTTGTTCGACTACCTGCTCCGGCAACCGCAGTTCGATTGCCAGCTGCTCTGCTGACCGTGGGCCACAATAACCTAGGTAGGTGCTGACAAGCCAATCGAGCGCCTTTTCGTAACCGGCGACCGGAGTCGGCTTGCGCAGCCGTACCCCCTCGGGTAATCGTGTCAGGAGGTAATGCTGTTCCAGCTCTTCCAGTGGTTTGCGGGCGCGCACTTTGCGACCTGCTTCTAGGCTTGCTAGAGCCTTTTGTGCCGGCTTCGAGATTTGGTCGCTGCGGCCATAAACTGCACGGAAATACGGAATGAACTCAGGGAGTGTAAAGAGCGGCTCAGAATCACCAGTCCAGACGGACTCAACGCGTCCTTCTTTAATGAGTGTCTCACACGTATCACGCAGCTCGCTGGTGGGTAGTTCCGACAAGCGATAAACCGACCGCCGCCGGTCCGCCAGTAGCGTCAGCCCACCGGTCTCGCGGATGGCCTGTAGTACACCCTCAGGTGAGTCAACCAGCGGTGCCTTCTCGTTGAAGTAGCCATCGACTAACTCGCGCTCGAAACGCGCCTTATCGCCACCTTCCTGCTCCAATACCCTCCCTAGTACTTGCGTGTGCAGCTCTCGCAATAACGCAGACCTGTCTTCCATCAACACAATGTCGTTCAGTCCTGAGAGGATGACGCCGTGTGCCAGCGGTGACGGTACTGGAGAGTAGGGGAGGTAGCTGACGCTGCGCTCGCCGCTGGCGATGTCGGTTAGCACTTCGCGCGCATGTTCCAAGTCGAACGCATCATGGAGCACCTCGCGGTACGCCTCTTCGAGCATTGGAAAGCTCGGGAGTTCATGGATTGCCTCCAGTACTTGTGAGGTGCGTAGTTGCTGTCGCGGCAGCGAAATCTCGCGCCCTTTGTAATTGCGTAGAACCATGAACGATCGGTTGGCGCAATGGCGGAAGCGCTGAGCAAATATCTCGGTGTTGTGGATGGCGCGTCGTAGCGTTGCTTCGAGACCATCTGGGTTGAGTATCTCGCCGATGCCATCTAGCTCTACAAAGTCGGGGAAGGTAAGTAGGAAAGCGTCATCGCTTAGAGAGATACGCACCGACGCTTCCAATTTCCGGCTGAGCTCATACGCGAACGCCCGCGCTAGCGCGTCGTTGACCCGCCGTCCGAAGGGGAAATGGAAAACCGCCCCTCGCCGGCCACGATTGTCAATATAGCCCTCAACCAGTAGCTGTCGGTCTGATGGCACGAACTTGCACAGTTTCTGCTGCTCGCGTAGGTGCGACAGGATGGTGCGCGCTGCTCCCGGGTCGAGCCGGAACTCATCTTCGAGCCAAGTCAATGTTTCGCTCTCCAGCTCATCCAGTCGCTTCCCGACGGCGGCGCGAAAGCGGCCGACTGCCTCGCTCAGGTCAAACGAGCGCGGTAGCATCTCTCCTGACCAAGAAGGCACGGTCGGCTTGCGCCCCAGTCCATCCTTGACGATGACTTGGGGGCCTTCAGCATCGAGGAACTGATAGGTGCGGCCACCTAGCACAAAAATATCATTTCGACTCAGTTTTTCGACAAATTTCTCCGAGAGGTTGCCAATATGCGCGCCGCTCCCTTCTAGTACCACCGAGTAGTTGATTTCCTGCGGGATAGTACCGATGTTCATGTTGTAAATCTGTCGCGCCGCGCGTTTGATGCCCACCTCGCTGCCGTTGTACCATATTTTTGGGTAGACGCCGTGTTCGCTCAGCGACTCACCGCCCAGAAATTCGAGCAGTGCTTCCAGTTCACCACTGGTGAAATCACGATAGGGGTGCGCGCCACGGATGACATCCAGCAGTTCTTCTGGTGTCCAGCGTTGGTTGAGTGACATGCCAATGATGCATTGCGCTAGCACGTCAGCCGGGTGCTGTGGGATGGCAACACGATCAATCTCCCCTGCGTAGGCGGAGTTAACCAACACCGCACACTCGACTAGGTCGTCAGGATCAAAAACGAGGAGCCGTCCTTTCGAAATTTGATGCAACGCGTGCCCGGCACGACCGATGCGTTGTAGCCCCTTTGCTATTGATTTGGGCGAGCCAATCTGCACTACTAAATCGACATATCCAATATCGATACCCAGCTCTAGGCTGGTCGAAGTGACGACCGCATCCATCTTGCCATCTTTCAATTTCTGCTCTACATCCAGTCGCATCTCCTTTGACATCGAGCCATGGTGTGCAGCTAGCTTATCGATGCCGCGTTCCTGCAATTGCAACACGACTGATTCGGTTCCAGCACGCGTGTTGGTGAAAATCAGTGTCGTGCGATGCGCTACGACTAGTTCCGCCAGCAAGTCATACATGCGCGAATTGACGACCTCAGTCGAGTGCTGCGTTAAATCGTCTACCGGGCACAGGACACGCAGGTCGAGGTGCTTGCGCTCTTTGACGTCAACGATGTTTACTGGTCGCGGCTTGCCGTGAGACCACCCGCCTAGAAAATGCGCGATTTCCTCAATCGGTGCCTGCGTTGCCGAGAGACCGATGCGTACCGGGTCATGCTCGAGCAAGTTTGTCAGGCACTCCACGGAGAGCGAGAGGTGTGTGCCGCGCTTGTTGTTAGCGAGGTCATGAATTTCGTCGAGAATGACGTAGCGCACCGTTCTGAGATGCTCGCGAAACTTCTTTGACGAGAGTAGCAGCCCCAGACTTTCAGGTGTAGTAATCAGAATATGTGGGGGCTTACGCACCATTTTGGCTCTGTCGGAAACTGACGTGTCGCCGCTACGCACTGCCACCTTTACTGTCGGAAATTCCCAGTCGTGTTTCGCCGCTAGTGCCTCCATCTCTGCTAGCGGCTGCTTCAGGTTGCGGTCAATATCATTGGCGAGTGCCTTGAGTGGTGAAATATAGAGTGCTTGTACCCCGTTCTCCAGCTTGCCGTCATCGGCGCATCGGAACAGGTCATTCAAGATTGAGAGAAAGGCAGTGAGCGTCTTGCCTGAGCCGGTGGGCGAGGAGACCAGCACGTTCTTACCGGCATGGATTAGCGGCACTGCCATCGCTTGCGGTGGCGTCAGGTCATCGAAGCGGTCGTCAAACCACTCACTGATGAGTGGCTCGAATTCGGCCAACACTTCCGCCTTGCTTTTTCTAGTCTTAACGTACTTTACCATGGTTTCTGAAACATTAATCTCGCGGTCAGCTGCGAAGGGTGTAATAGACTTCCGGTGGAACCAAAACCTAATTATAACTAGGCAGTCGCGCCGTCGAGCCACCGTGGCTTAGAGGTATAGCGACGCCTTGGTAAGGCGTAGGTCGCGAGTTCAATTCTCGCCGGTGGCTCCATTTTCTCCCAGAGGCTCCTCAATCCAGAATGCTGCGTGCCCCTTGGCCCAACGTGAGATGTCGCTGCGCTCTACCGTCGCGAACGTTTTGCACAGTTCCAACTCTGCCTTGTCGAGCACTGCCCCTGGAGTTCTGGTATCTATTCCGGGCGCCTTGAGTATTAGCAATCCCTGCCGCGGTTGGTAGAAATCCCAGTTTCGGAGGAAGATAGCGAGCTGGTCGCGCTGTGCTATGTCCTGGTAGAGGAAGTCGCAGCCCTCAGCCTGTGGCTGATATCGTGCGGGAAAGTGTGCATCTGTCAGTACAGGTAGCAGGTTCTGGTATCGTTTGGCGACTATCAGTAGCTCCGCCATAGCAGTTGGTGATACCTCGATGGCAGCGACTCTGCCTCGGGGACAGAGGTCACAGACGTGTGAGACTGTAGTGCCTTCGGCAGCGCCCAAGTAGAGCACGCTCGCATCAGGTTCTAGTGGCCACTCACGTTTGCTGGCGTGCAGCCACGCTACCAGCTTGCTACGGTACTGGTTCCAGTCGCGCCAACCGCTAGGGCTGCACGTTTGAAGCCGTCCACGGCGAGTGCGCAGCCATTCACTCACGCCACGGCGACGCCGGTCCATGGCTCGGCACCTATGACGTGAGACGAGTCAATACCCTCAACCCAGAGTTCGAGACCGTCAAAGCTACGGCGAGTGCCCTCAGGCACGCGGAAGCGGTAGGTTGTGGATTCGGTTGTTGGCAGTCCGATCGACCAGATGACCTGCTGCCCCTCGCGCTTTCCTGGCCGTGGTTCAGCATCGCTGATTTCGTGCTCCGGTACCTCGGCGCGCAGCTTGAAGCTAGCCGAGCGCATCCTGTAGTTTGTCACACTAATGGCGACTTCAATGTGGCCGTCGGTGAACTCAATTTGTTCCTCGATCCAGACCACGTCCATGATACGCGCTACAACTTTGTCTAGGTTAGGCACTGGCTCACCGACGACATGCGCTGCACGCTTAGCCATTGCTGGGAGCACTTTCTGCACCAGCTCAAATTTTTCGCTCAGTTTGGCTCGTTTCTTCTGCTTTTTCAGGTGACGCGACAAGGTTTTCGCATTGGCGCGCAGTGCCAGTTTGATTTCACGCCCGATTTCAGGGATGTCAGCAATCGCCTCCTTTGCCTCGGAGGTAAATGGAATATTGGTCGCGGCGACATGTACTAGGATAACTGCAGGACCATTTGGCATCCCCTTGCCACCGCGCTGATCGAGGCCATAATTACGCCAGTTGATGCCATGCACTGCTTTCGTAACGGCACAGCCGCCTGCCTGGTAGAGCAGTGGTACGCGGTTGGCAAAGCGCAGCAGCTGCACTGGTTCGTCACGCGGCAGGTTGCCACCGAATACCATCCCTACTTCCACTAGGAATGGTGTTCCAGCGAAGACCGCTGGTGCGCGGCTTATTGGGGTAGTGTAGTAGTCAGGCCGTAAATCATCCAGTACCTGCTTCAGCCCGAGTTTGATGAGCTGCGAGCCAATTGGCACTAGCACCTTACTGGTAGGGGTGCGGATAGAAGTCGCTTGGAACGTCTCGCGTAGCGCCAGCGCCTCGGCGCGTGTGAGATCTTGCGGTCGGACGATGGGATCGAGTGCCGCCTTGGCAAGCACGTTCTGGATGGTGCCTTTGCCCATTGAGGAGAATTCCTGCTGTAGGAATTGCCCGAGCTGGTGCTGACTGGCGTGGTGTGCCATTCGCAGTAGCTGCCCCATCTCGACGCCGTGGGGGTGTGGCTTGATGCCCTCCTTGGGCAGTCGTGGCAGATCCTCAGCGGCGCGGTCGAAGCGCATAACATCGCCTGCAGGGTCGTTGAAGCTGATGGTTGCGTGCGGGTTTACGATGGAAGTAGCGCGTAGATACTCGCGTACTGACTGGCGTCCTGCTTGATACCTGCCTTTCAAGCAAAACTCGATGCGGGTGCCGTGTGGTTTCTCGGGTTGTAGTCCGTCCTCTTCCTGCTCGGGCAGTCGCCACGGCAGCTCTTCGCGGCGGTCGATACGACCGCAGTTATTTCTGACATCAAGCTTTAGCAATACCTTCACGGCAAGGTGCTCGGGGGAGATGCGCGATGTGATGACTGCCGGTCGTCCTGTGGTAAGCTGACCGTACATTATCGCCGCGGAAATGCCAATGCCCTGCTGACCGCGCGACTGTTTGCCGCTGCCGAAGCGTGAGCCGTAGAGCAGTCGGCCGAATACTTTAGGGATTTGTTCCTCTAGGATGCCAGGTCCATTGTCCTCGACGATTATGCGCAACTCATCCTTACCAAGAGATTCCAGTACGACCTGCACCTCGGGCAGGATGCCTCCCTGTTCACACGCGTCGAGCGCGTTGTCGACTGCTTCCTTCACCGCCGTGATGAGCGAATGGGTCGGGTTATCGAAGCCCAGAATGTGCCGGTTCTGCTCGAAGAACTCGGAGATAGGGATGTCGCGCTGCTCTTCTGCCAGTTCGTGTGCGCGGGTTCGGACCGGCTTCTTCCGGGCGGGAGGTGTGGCTGGTGCAATTTCCGGGGCTGGTTCTACTATCTTCACCTCTGACCGCCCTCTGTCCGGCGATTTTCCCGGCGTCGACGCGTCTGTCACTACGCCAGGGAGTTCGGCTTCTGGTGGCTCACTGGTCTCGATTTCCTCCTTTGTAACATCTCTCTCGGTAGCAGCTTCATCGAGCGTCGTTTGCCCCATCCAGCGGGCCAGCCCGGAGCGGGATTAAGGGCTGCGCCTGCGGAGGAACAGCGCGAGTGCGACAGTGGCAGACCCTAGGGCTAGCGGCAACAGCAGTCCCCCCGCGCCCGTGTCCGTTTCTGCGTCCGGCACCACTAGGGGGCTAGTGATATCAGGAATATCGACAATCCAGAGATTTAGATTGTCGTCGCGGCCGGAGTGGAACGCCAGCGAATGTCCATTGGGTGACCAGCTGGGGTGCTGGTCCACTGCAGAGTCCATGGTAACGCGTCTCTGTACGCCATCTTCTACAGATACAAGGTAGAGGTCCTTGTTGCCGTCGCGCTCTGAGTCATATACTAGCCACTCCCCGTTCGGTGACCAGCCCGGATACCCATCGTAGTAGGGATCATCCGTGACCCGCCTCGTGTCACTTCCGTTGCTGCGCATCACCCAGACATCGGTCCCCTCATCCCGGTCGGCTTGGTACACTATCCACTCCCCGTCGAATGACCAGCGTGGACAGTGCTCACTTGTGTCAGTACTAGTAAGCTGCATAGGTTCTCCGGTAGGGCTTCCGTCATCGGCAACTGGTATTTTCCAGACGTCCAGCGAACCGCTGCGGCCGGAGTGAAATGAAATCGCCTCGCTATTGGGCGACCACCGCCCTGAGTCATCGAAGGCGGGGTCGAAGGTGACTTGGACGCTTTCGCCGCTGGAAAGGTTAACGACAAAGATGTCCATGTCATGTGTGGTTCCGTTCTCGGGGTCGTATGAGTTAAACACCATGCGACTCCCATCAGGTGACCAACCGGGATAGCCATGGTAGCTGCGGTCTGTCAGGATTTCTACCGGGTCACCTCCTGTGGCATCCATTGTGTAAATGTGGTAAATGTGCTGTTCTAGGCCACGGTTAGACTTGAACACTAACTGGTCACCGCTCGGGTGCCACTCTGGCTGTATGTTGATACCTTCCCCGGGTGCTTCAAAAGTCAGCTGCCTTGGGTAGAGTACAGTCACGCGAACCGGTGTGCTCTCCACCCGTGAACCGTCGCTGTAAACGGCACGCGCGATTAGCGTGAAGCCTGCTGGCACGGTTGCGTTCGCGACCGCGGTGTCCCAGGCTAGTCGCTCACCCGGTGAGCCGCTGGCGACCACAACATTGTTTGCCAGCAGCTCAACTTGCGTGAAGTCGCCTTCTGCTGCAATCTCAATATCAACCGTCCCCTCGACCCAGGCGCCGTCGGCGAGCGATGCTATGGTGATCTGCGATTGCTGCTCAAGAGAGCCAGTAGCAGGGAGGAGTAGGAACGTAACGACCAGTAACACAAGCGATGGGTGGAAGCGGTGCACACTGACGGAACGCAGCTGTCTTGAAAACGATTCCCCACATAGAGCGTGGCACTTCAATAGCCCCCGCATTCCCGGCAACGTGGACGATCTACAGCTACTGTCTCTGATAGTGCTCTTCGCCGGACTGGTGACACTTGCACTACCACTGCTGGCTCGGCTGGTCGAATTCGCCACTGCACGGCAGTCTGGCGATTGGCTGTTGCTGGGGCTGTTGCTGCTCTTTGGATTGGCGTTGTTGGCGGCGCTCTGGGCGGTCTGGGCGGCCTCGACACAGAGCTGGTTGCTCTGGCCGGTGGCGGGCTTTACGCTGCTGTTCCGGCTGGTTTCACCACTTATCCTGCTGCGCATGCTATCGCAACGCCTCGGTGACCCAACTGGCGATTCGACATCGCGCACAACAACGCTGGAGCAGTCGGTGACTGGCGGTGCAGTAGTGCTCGGGAGCTTTGTGCTGCTGGCGCCTTGGCTCGAACCGTCCCACGGCAATGCAATGGCAGTGGCCGAGACCGGACTCGCAACAGTCGTGGCAGTATTCTCGTTCAGCCAGTTCTACCTATTGCTGTTCATGGGACGCATGCGCGAGGGGCAGGCGCATTTTGCGTGGGTTGCGGGGCTGCTGCTCGGTATCGGTTTTATAGTTCTGACGCCGGCATATTTACCTGGCTTCCAAGCGGCGTTCCGTACTACATCTGCGCTAGGCTGGTTTGGTGCGGCAGCGCTATTCCACTACGGGCGCCAGCTTCATCCACCTGCGTTCCTACGGCAGCTGCGGTGGAATGTTTAATGTGGCTCGTCGGTTGTTGCGGTGCGTGACGAATGAGCAATTACAGGCACTAGTAGCCATTCTGCTGCTGAACGTAATTGCGTGGGGTGGCTACGTCGTGCTGCAGGATGAACCTGAAGCCATTTACCGCTACCGCGAAACCCCTGCGGCGACCGCTAACGTCACTGTCTCGCTCGACTTCGGCGACGCCGGGCTCAACGCTACCACCTTCGCCAACGAAACATTGGTCAGCTTTGCCGGGATAGTAGTCACCAACGACACCTCAGCCTACGCCGCGACCATCGCTGCTGCGCGCACGCAGGGCTTCGAGGTCAACGTGACGTGGTATTCGTTTGGCCCCTACGTCCATACCATCGACGGCGTTGCGGGCGATAGCGGCCACTACTGGGCACTCTACCACAACAGCGAATACGCGATAGCCGGCGCCAATGACCTACAGTTGCAGGACGGAGACGTCGTGCTCTGGAAGTACGAATAGCCAATTGGTGCAGAATTAGTGACTGTTAGTCCACTCTGTCAGGCGTGTCATTCCTTCCTCTAGATCGGTAAGCGAGATGCCGGAGAAGGCAAAACGTAGGTAGTGTTCCTGCTCACCTTCGAGTGGGCGGCCGAAGTGGTAGCGGCAGCAGAAGCTGACACCCGTGGCTTCGAGGATCGCTTGGCGAAAAGTCTCGGCGTCGTCGAAGCCAGTGCGCGCCATCAGCTCAGTGACTCGGGGAAAGAGGTAGAATCCCGCTTCCGGCAGGTGCGCTGCGACGCCGTCGATTTCGTTGAGCAGTGTCGCTAGCCGGTCTCGTCGCGCACGCAGACGATCACGGATAATATCAGTCTCGCTGGCTGGTAGCTTCAGCGCTGCGACACCAGCGTGCTGCACAAAATGGGCTGTGCAGGACTCAGCATTAACGTTTAACCGCGAGATTTCATCTGTGAGCCAGTGTGGGCCAATAGCGCCGCCAAGTCGCCAGCCGGTCATAGCAAACTTCTTTGAAAAAGTATAGAGGATGAGCGTCCGTTTTTGCATCCCTGGCAGGCTCGCAATCGAGCGCGGCTCGCCCTCGAAGAGCATGTCGAAGTACGCTTCATCGCTTACCACAAGCAGGTCGTGTTCGATGACGAGCTGCGCTAGTCTCTCCATCTCAGCCGAGGGTGAAGAAGCACCAGTCGGGTTGTTGTAGTTATTGTAGAATAAGTGACGCGCGCCGGCAGCAATACCCGCTTCGATAGCATCGAAATCGAGTCGTAGTCCTGCTTCGGTATCGACGTATCCATAGGGATACGCAACGCCACCGTAGAATTCGATTTGCGATTCGTAAATTGGGTAGCCTGGATTGGGGTAGAGTACAGTCTCGCCTTTCTCCATCACCGCAGCGATGTACTTGCCAATCGTTGGCTTACCGCCTGGCTGGACCGAAACATTAGCGCTGTTGTAGTCGAGCCCGCGCGCTTTGCCTATGTCGGCTGCCAGCGCCTCACGTAACGCTGGGATTCCCGCTGCGGGGCAGTAGCCTGTGTGGCCTGCATCAAGCGCGGTGCGGGCTGCTTTGCGTACCGGCATAGGTGTTGGAAAATTCAGATCGCCGAGGTGGAACGGGAAAACACGTTTGCCGGCAGCCGCATATGCACTCGCCTCAACCGAGATAGCCATGGCGGTTTCGGTACCGAGTCGACCCATACGGCTCGCGAGGCGTGACACGGCACTGCCGACACCCGCTACTGTTAAGAGCGTTCGGACGCCACTTTTTTGAAGGCGTACCGGGTGTCGCAGTGATGGAGTTTGGACAGATGCGTCGTGACTTCGCTGACTGGCGACGCGAAAACATGCTGGCGCTGGCGGCCGTGGGGACAATCCTTTCTGGCACGATGGTACTGGTAGGGGCCATCGGAACATGGTACCGCACCGAGAAATGGGTGCCGACAGTCATTCTTGAATGGCTTGGAGACTATGACATCTGGTCACTGGTAATCGGTCTCGCGCTGCTCGGTGTCAGTAGCTATCAGTTTTGGCTGGTGCGCTGGTACATGAACCGCTTCGAGGAGCTTATTGCCGTCAGTTCCAAGGCACAGTTCCAGCGAGACTGGACAGAGCTGCAGCAGATGAGCCGCTACCAGCTCCCGAGCAACTATTGGAAGCGCGCACTCGAGGCTGGGCGCCGCTTTGGACTCAAGTAATTTTATATAGAGGCCTAAAGTGGCACAAGGGCAGGTTGACAACCTAAGGTTGACTACTAATGACGCGCAAGACGAGGAAGCAGGGCGGACAGCCTACAGATGAGGCAGAACCGGACGAGCAAGCGCAAGCTGCAGAAGCGCCGGAGTCCATCGAGACGACCGCGTCCATGGAGGAGCAAGATCCCCTCGCCACGGCACAGGCAGAACTGGCTGAGCTGCACGAGCAGCTGCACCGCATCGCCGCTGATTTTGATAACTTCCGCAAGCGTGTCGAGCGTGATCGCTCGCGCGACGCACTGCGGGTGCGTGGCATCGTTACAGCGCAATTCCTAGATGTGTTGGAAACGGCTACGCAGGCGGCCGACGCCAGCTACCCCGATGTAGACGCAGCGGTCGCTGGCCTGGTTGGAATTCAGCGTCAGCTACAGGTGGTGATGCAGGCCTTGGACCTCGAAAAGGTTGACCCAGTCGGCGCAGCATTTGACCATCGGCTGCACGAAGCGCTGAGCGCGGTCGAGCGCGAAGATCTCGAGAACGAGACGATTATCGAGGTAGTTCAGCCGGGCTACCTTCTGGAAGGCGAGCTGCTGCGACCCGCACGTGTCGTTGTCAGTCGCACACCGCAATCTACAATTGAGGTTGAAACTACGGAGTAATAACAATGGCCAAGGAAATCATAATCGGCATAGATCTAGGCACGACCAATTCGGAGGCGGCGCACTTGGAGGGCGGCCGTCCGACCATCATTCCTTCCGCGGAGGGCTCAACCTTCGGCGGCAAGATGTTCCCGTCAGTCGTTGCTTTCACTAAGGACGGCGAGCGGCTAGTGGGTGACCTGGCCAAGCGACAGGCGGTCCTGAATCCCGACCGTACCGTTATGCGCATCAAGCGCAAGATGGGGACTAACGAACGTGTCAAGATCGGCAAGAAGGAATACTCCCCCGAGGAAATTTCGGCGATGATTCTACAGAAAATCCGAGCTGATGCCGAGGCACATCTAGGACAGGAAATCAGCAAGGCAGTCATTACGGTCCCGGCGTACTTCAACGACAACCAGCGGCAGGCGACTAAGGATGCTGGCCGCATCGCAGGACTCGAGGTGGAGCGTATCATCAACGAGCCGACAGCAGCGGCGCTGGCTTACGGTTTGGACCAGGACCGGGAGGGCGAGCACAAGGTCGCCGTGCTGGACCTGGGCGGTGGCACCTTCGACGTTACCATCATGGAGATGGCCGAAGGTGTTTTCGAAGTCCTCTCTACGTCGGGTGACACTCACCTTGGCGGAACCGATATGGACGATGCGATTATCAACTGGCTCGCCGAGAACTTCAAGACCGAGAACGGCGTCGACCTGCGTCAGGATTCCGCCGCCTTCCAGCGGCTGCGCGACGCAGGTGAGAAGGCAAAAATCGAGCTTTCCAGCACGGTCAAAGCCACCATCAACCTCCCATATATCTGGGCCGATTCGACCGGACCCAAGCATCTAGAGGTTGACCTGACTCGCGCGATGCTGCAGGAACTGGTCGAGCCCGTACTCTCCAAATGCGATGCGCCTATCAAGCAGGCGTTCAAGGACGCCAAGCTGAAACCAGGCGAGGTAGACCGCGTGCTGTTGGTCGGTGGTCCGACACGGATGCCAATTGTCCGCGAGCGTTTCGAGAAGATTATCGGCCGTAAAGCAGAGAGTGGCATCGACCCGATGCAGTGTGTTGCGATGGGCGCTGCGCTACAGGGCGGTGTAATCGCTGGTGATGTTAAGGACGTTCTGCTGCTTGATGTGACTCCACTCACCTTGGGAATTGAGACTGAGGGAGGCGTGATGACTCCGCTCATCGAGCGTAACACCACTATCCCCACCGGCAAGCAGAACACTTTTTCGACCGCTGCTGACAACCAGCCTAGTGTTGAAATCCATATCTTGCAGGGTGAGCGCACCATGGCAGGGCAGAACACGGCGCTCGGAAAGTTCATGCTCACTGGTATCCCGCCAGCGCCGCGAGGCGTGCCACAGGTCGAGGTCAAATTCGACATCGACCGCAATGGCATCCTCAATGTCAGTGCCAAGGATCTTGGTACTGGTAATGAGCAGAAAATCGAAATCAAGGCTAAGTCAAATCTGACCGACGAGGAAATTGAGGCGCGCGTCCAGGATGCTGAAACTCACGCCGAGGAGGACAAGCAGCTGCGCGAACTTGTCGAGACACGCAATCAGTGTGAATCACTGATTTACGCCACCGAGAAGTCACTCAAGGAATTGGACGAGAAGGTGGACGAGGAGACTCGCAAGGCGATTGAGGAGGCCAAAGAGCCACTTAAAGAAGCCATGAAAGGTGACGACATCGACGCACTGAAAGCGGCGACTGAGGCGTACATGACCGCTTCGCAGGTGGTCGGCCAACAGATGTACCAGCAGGCAGCCGAGGAAGCTGCGCAGCAGGCCCCTACTGACGAGGGAGACTCGCCAGCTGCCGAGAACGTGGTCGACGTAGACTACGAGGAAATCGACGAAAAATAGCCGGGATAATACTATATCCTACAGCGTTATCGACTTGGAGATGGGCATTGGTGAGGATATCCGGACTGCTCACGAAGCATCCCGGATTGAACGCCAACTGAAACGTATAACTTCTGCGACACCGGACCGGCGCATAATGCTAGTGCAGAGCCTGCGCGAGCGTTTCGTGCCAGCGCTGGTACCAAAGTTCCTGCCGCAGGTAACTCAGCTGCTGACCGATGATAATTCTGCAGTGCGGCACCAGGCGGTGCTGCTGCTGACCTATCTATTCAAACAGCACCCTGACGATTTTGGCGTAGCAATCGGCCCTCTGGTTGGACAGATTCAGGATTCTCGTATGGAGAATCGCCGTGATTCGTTGAAGCTTCTCGGCAAAATTGCCAAGCAGAAGCCCCGGACGGTGCAGCCTCACTTGGCAAAGCTTGTCAACCGGCTGGATGACCCAACACCCGGCGTGCAGAAACCGCTGACAGAGCTGCTGGTGGACTTGGGCTGTCGCTCGCCTGCTGCGGTCACGACGCAGCTAATAAAGCTGCTCGACCCACGTCGGCCGCAAGTTTGCCGCAACGGTTTGGAGATGCTCACGGCAATTTCAGCCCAGAAGCCGAAAGGACTCGCGCGCGCAGTGCCACGGTTGGTGAAGCTGCTGGGGAGCAAGGACCGCCAGATTCAGAAGTCGGCAAGGAAGTTGTTGACGACCGCGGGACAAGCGGGAGTCACGTCTGTACCTAAGTTGCTGCTACGGGCACTGACCGGACGTAAGGTTAACTCTGAGCTACGGTTACAGTCCATTCGGCTAGCACAGCAGCTGGCAGAACACAACCCGACCCCTTTCGTCCCGGCAGTAAAGCAATTGGCACGTGATTTGGAGCACCGTCGCTGGGAGATTCGCGAGCAGGCAGCGCTACTGCTGGGGACCATAGGCCGCAATGAAATGAAACTAGTAAGGGAAGGCATCCCGGCACTGGCTCAGGCACTCAACGACGACGATGATTTGGTGCGCACCGCTGCCGTGCGGGCGATGGAAAAAATCAAGGTATCATCGCTTGACTACACCGAGTTGCAGAAGGCGTCAGAAGCGCTGGAATCTGCCAAGTTCGTGCTTCGTTCGGTGAGCAACTTGGGTATCGAGGTAGAGCAGGCTGACAAGTTTGTAGGCGACGCGAAACGCTCCTACAACCGGGGGCAGTACCAGCATTGCATCGACTACGCTGTGCGGGCGGAGAAAATGGCATCGCGTGCCGAGAAGGAGAGTGAAAAAGCGGGGGCGGCATTGACACGCGCCGAGAACACACTGCAGAACATCGACCACAAGGGAGTTGCAGTTGGCGAAGCGGAGAAATTGCTGGCGCAGGCCGAGAAGCTGCTGGCGCGCCATCGCTACAAGGAAGCGCGCGAACAAGCGGAGGAGGCGGTCGAGGTTGCGCAGCGGCAGGAGGACGCTGCTCGACCCGACATAGTGCTTAGGGCCCAGCTAGAAAAGCAATTACAGCCCGATGCGTGGAATAACTTCCCAGTTCAGCTGGAGAATTTGGGTGACGCAGTGGCGCGCACAATCACGCTGGGTTTCTCAGCTTCGTTTGCAGTGCGTGGACCAACGATGCTCGACACACTGGAGGTGGGCAAAACACAGGTTCTGGCACTAGAGTTGCACCCTAATGGACAGGGTTTGCTGCCATTGGGGCTCGACATAGAGTTCCACTCGTTGGAGGGAGAATATTTCCACACCCACCGGCAGGAAACCTTGTTTGTTGGTGAGGAGACAGAATTCGAGCCACGCGAGCTATTTGTCTCAGAGGTCGACGCGCCGGTGGTGCCCGACAAAACGGTAGTGACACGCCAATATTACGTTGAATGTGACAACTGCGGCACGCGCGTGCCGTCCGACTTTCGCATCTGTGGCAAGTGCGGTAAACGGCTGCGTGAGCGGACCGACCGGTCCCAGGGCTACCACTGTCTCGGCTGCAATTCCCCGCTCTCACTTAATCAGAAGTTCTGCGGCAGCTGCGGTAATGCGGCGCCGGCCAAGCCAGAAGCACCTACCATCTGCAGCCATTGCAACGCCGCGCTGAACCCAGAACAAAAATTCTGCGGCGGCTGCGGCGCGCCGGTGATCCTGATCTAGACTTCTTCGGCTTCGGCGACTGTGAGGGGCCCGGCACGAATCTCATCGGCAACACGGTCGTTGAAGTAGAAGGCAAAAAGGGCGATAATGATTAACCACTGAAATACCATTGTCAGGATTGTGAACATTCCTAAATCCATACCAGCGATGGGAGAGTGCGAACCATCCTGCAATTTCTCGTAGATGAAGAAACCGAAGACGACCGCGAACTCTATGGGGAAGGCATAGCGAATGATATACTCCCACCACTTCCCGATGTAGATGTCGCTGTACTTTGTGTTGATGAAAGTAGCACGGAACTCGCTAGTGCCAAACTTCATCACCACCACCGCTACCATTAGTCCTGAAACGATGAGCCCAGTGCCCCAGACGAAGTCCTGATTATCGAGGAATTCTAGGCTGTAGGCTGACGGAAGGCCACAAAGTGCTACCGCGACGCAGATATATTTCACGGCTTTGTTACGTTCCCACCCCATATCAACGAAATTGCGCGCCGCAATTTCGATAGTCGCAATCATGGAAGTGAGTGCAGCAAATGACATTGCAAGGAAGAAAATCGCTCCCATCAATCTCCCTCCCGGCATCGAGGCAAAGAGCGCCGTCAGGTGAACAAACGTCAGTCCCGATGAGCCAGCCTCGACTGCCTCCAGCCCATCAGCAGTTGTATCTGACATGGCGAAAATTGTACCCAGCACGGCTACACCTGCAATCAGTGAGACCGAGTTGTTACCGAGACCGGTGAGGAATGCATTGAGTGCGATATCCTCCTTCTTTTTCATCGCCACGGCGTAGGTAATTGCCATCCCGAAGCCTGCCGAGGTGGACCATGCTGATTGCGTCAGCGCGCGAATCCACGTTTCCCCCCTGAAAAGGTATTCCCACTGAGGAATGAAGAGGAAGCGAAGACCTGTCGCCGCTCCTGAGGGGTTGAGAATGAATGGGTAAATCATTGCCACTATCAGGAAGCTAACTAAGCATGGAATCAGGATAGTATTGGCGCGCTCGATACCACTGATTCCACCGTAGACAATTAAGCCTGAGATTGTGACGGCAATAAGCTGGAACATCACCACTTCTAGTGGTGAGCCGTGGATGAAATCGTTCCATAGTTGCGTAGTTGCCTCCGTATCAGTAGCGAGGTTAATATCTCCCGAGAGTGCGACCCAGAAATAGCGGATAGTCCAGCCCATCACAACTGCATAGTAGAAGCCGACTGCGACACCTACCCAAACCATCCACATCCCCATCCAAGTCCAGTTACGACCTGCCATATCACGCATCGAGCCAATGGTGCCGAGGCGTGTCTTCTTGCCAATAGCGAACTCGGCCATTAGCAACGGAATGGACCATGCAAAGAGGAAAAGCAGCCAACCAATCATGAATGATCCCCCACCATTTGCGGCGGCCTCGCGTGGGAAACGCCAGATATTGCCGGTGCCGACTGCGGCACCAATGGTGGTCAGAATCAACCCCAGTCGTGAGGAGAACACCTCGCCGCCTCCGGCGGCCGTTTCTTTCAACCGTCTTCCTCCGCTCGCTTGCGCCGCTCCGCTTCGGTAGCAAGACCTACCATGCGGTACAGCCCGCCCCATACCACGCCATAGATTAGGGTCATCATGATACCGACCGCGAGGGTGTCGACAACGACGTTGCCGAAGCCGATTATGTCATCAACAAAAATTTCGACGGGCTCGGCAGCTCCATACCCGGTGTAGACGAACCCTCCCCCGAATCCGTTAGCGAGGCGAGAGTCCTGCGCCACAGCGTAGAACTGGATGTGTGTGGAGGATTCAGTGGCGGGGATGTAGGCCCGGAAGACGGATTCACGCTGCGGAATCGTGAGGCCGGGGCTAAAATCCGAGTAAGCCCGCGGGTCACAGTCAACGATGCAAGACATGGGCAATTCGTTCCAGGTACCGGCCACCATTTCGGCCGTACGGTACCGCAGGACCAGCGAATCCTTCAGCATGAACTGGGCGTTCGCTACCTTAATCCTCACCGGCAGCTTGTCATCCGAGTAGTAGTCGCCGAAGTCAACTTCGGTGTCGGACTGGAAGCCTATGCTCTCCCCCTTCGAGAGAAGGGTCAACGACGGC
>NYZZ01000038.1 GCA_002687355.1 Methanobacteriota archaeon | reverse complement strand
GAATTAAGCCAACCTTAAACGAACTGAAAAAAGCATCTAAAAATTCGAAAATTTTAATCACAACATATTTTGAAAGTTTAGATAAGAAAATTCATGAAATGAGACATCCACCTGGCCCTGGGCGCCGCGAACACCGTGGACAAGTACGTGCGGGTGGGCTAGGCTAGGAGCGTTTCAAAGGCCCCCTCTCCGCGTCTTCTTCGGCTGCCCGGCCCCATATCTTGCTGGGCCCGCGGTTGGCTTGCTTTCTGCCAGGCACGGGGAATTCTGCGCCGGATACGTCCCTCCACCCGATTGACGGCGTGAGGACAAACTACTACAATATCTGGTGGTGCGAAAGAGGCGGACTACCGGTAAAGGTAGATCGCTGTTTGAACCGTGGATGCAGTTGGGCCCCGGAACCGCCGGGGGAGTTCTTACTGGCCGTGGCAGCCATGCCTGGGGCCGGTGGCGATGGAGGGGAAGGAGGACATGCGCAGCCTGGCGTTGCTGGTGGCACTGGCGTCGGTGGTGCTGTTCGCCGCTGGGGCCGCCGTTTTGCTTGATGATTCCCGCACCGCCTGGGCTGATGACGATCACGGGGACTACAGGCTCCAAGCCACGCCCATAGAGGTTGGCGTTGGCCCGGCCACCGGTAATATCGACCCCACCACAGTCCTCTTCGACGTGGACTACTTCTCCTTCGCCGCTCTGCGGGGTACGCGCTACACCTTCCTGTTGGACCTGGTTACTGTCGAGAATGCCAACATCCAGGTGGTCAACTCCGTGGACCGGGGAGTGGGAAGCTCACCGGGCCAGGTATTTGCGACCCTGGATAGCCAGAAGAGCGTCGAGTGGATAGCGCGCACCACTGACACCTATTTCATCGAAATCTCCGGCACCAGGGACATTGTGACCGGCTTGGACCTCCTGGGCGGCTACACGCTGGACGTGACCGCGGACACTTCTCTTGAGGACCGGCACAGCGAGACCATAGGTGGGGCAACCCCCATCGGGCTCGACAACATCTATCAGGGCGCCATCAGTCCGTGGACCAACCAGCCCGGCCTCGCTGGGGGCAGCCAAGGCGGCGACGACCACGATCACTTCTCCTTCCAGGCTTCCAGGGGGGTGAGATACACCGTCAGCGTCGAGCTTGGCACCGCGGAAGGGGTGGAAATCTCCCTGATCGAATCAACCGGCGGCTCCGAGGTTTCAAATGGGGGTGTCGGTACCAGCCTGGAGTGGATTTCCCCAGCGTCGGCCACCTATTTTATAGACGTCTCCGGCTCCAGCCGGTTCAGGGACCCCATAGGCACTTACTTGGTCAAACTCAGCGCCGATACCTCCTCCGAAGACCGGCACAGTGACGGCCACTCTGGAGCGACACCCGTCAATTTCGGCAACGCCCACGAGGGAGCGGTCAGTCCTGGGGACGACCAGGACAACTTCTCCTTCCAGGCGGTTAGAGGAGTGAGATACAGCGTCGGCGCCGACCTGGGCACGGCGCAAGGTATCGGCCTTTCGTTTGAAGGTTCCTCCGGAGACACCGTGGCCTCCAACGGCGGTATCGGCACCCAGGTCGAATGGTTGGCCACGGCTACCAACACCTACTATGTTGTCGTCTCCGGCTCGTCCCAGGTCAGAGACCCCCTGGGCACCTATTCCCTCATCGTTGACGCGGATACCACCCTCAAGGACCGGCATGGGGATTCGAGGGGCCAAGCCACCGTCATCAGCTTTGGTAACGAAAACCAGAGCGCGATCAGCCCGCCCAACGATCGGGATTACTTCTCATTTCAGGCCAACCGCGGGGTTACCTATTCCATCGACGCGGTGTTGGGTACCGCCGAGGGCCTGGAGATAGAGGTAGCGAAGCCCGGCGCCGGAACGGAGGTCTCAAACGGGGGGGTGGGCACCAATATCGTATGGACTGCGCCGGTTAGCGACATCTACTACGTGGCCGTTTCCGCTGCCGCCCAGGTTGATGACCCCATCGGCACTTACACTCTCAAGGTAGAAGCGACGATCGCGCTGGAGGACCGCCACGGCGAGACCCGGGACAATGCCACCCCGGCCACCATCGGCAGTACCTACCAGGCGGCCATCAGTCCCCGGGGAGATTACGACTACTTCTCCTTCCAGGCCAGCCGGGGGGTCGAATACACCTTTGAGTTGATGTATGGCACGGCCACCGCCGTTTCTCTCACGGTGGACAAGGCCGGCGGCGGATCCGGTACCGGCGCCAGAAACTACGGAGAAGGCACCGACGTCGTCTGGACCGCCCCGGACAGCGACAACTATTTTATCGAGGTCTCCGGGTCGCCCAGGGTTGATGACCCCACCGGCACCTACCGGCTGAAGATCACCGAGGATGCTTCCTTGGCGGACCGGCACAGCGGAGACCCGGCCAGCGCTACTCGAATCTTTGTCGGCAACGCGATGGCCGCAGCTATAAGCCCGCCCGACGACATCGACTACTTCTACCTCGACGCGGAGCAAGGAGACAAATACACCGTCCAGGTGGATCTGGGCACGGCTGAAGCCGTTGAGTTCACGGTCAGTCACGCGCTGTTGGGGTTCAGTGAATCCAACTACGGCAGCGGCACCGCCCTCTCCTGGCAGGCGCCGATAACCGGCCGGTATGTTCTGGCTATTTCGAAGTCAAACGAGGCAGGCGACCCCACCGGCACCTACCAGATCACCATACTGGCCGGGAACGTCGTACCTGTTCCGACCCCCACCCCGACGCCGACGCCAACGCCAACGCCAACGCCTACCCCGACGCCGACGCCGACGCCTGCCGGTCCAACACCGACCCCGCCGGGGCCGGCGCTAATCGTTGAGTCCAGGACCGGGTCTTCAGGCGCCACCATCCGTGTCCCGGTCGTATTGGAGAGGGCGCAAGAGGTGAGCAGCCTGGGCTTCACCCTTAGTTACGACCCGGAGGTGCTGGAAGTGGTCAGCGTCCTTCGGGGCTCCCGTCTGTCCCCGGCCACTTTCAGCTACAACGCGGACGCTCCCGGCACCATCCGGCTGGGGTTTTCTTCAACCACCGGGTTGATTAGCGGTGGCTCGGCCGTGGCGGTAGAATTCCAGATCATTGGGGAGGATGGCGGCAACAGCCTGCTGACCCTCTCAGAGGACCTGGCCAGTGACTTTGCCAGCAGGCTATTGCCGCTCCACCTCGTTCACGGCGAGGTGACCATCGGAGAGCGGGTGGCAGGAGATGGCAACGGGGACGGACGAATCACCGTGCTGGATGCCCTCATTGCCCTGAGGATTGTTGGAGAGCAGAGCCCATTGGACCCGGTCATGGATGTGAATGGGGATGGGCGGGTCACCCCGGAGGACGCCCTGCAAATCCTGGTAATGGCCAGGCCCGGTTAGAGGAGCCGGCATGAAATGGTTCCTGGACGTAGCGTTTCTAGCCTTGAGCGCCGGCAGGTATTGGGTGCTGGGCGGGATCGCGGCCGTGGTGATTCTGGTGGGGGCGCTGTTTGCCTTTGGCGTCTTCGGCGGCGGCGATGACGACACGCCCATTCCAACACCGACTTCGGTCCCTACCCGAGTTCCAACTCAAAGGCCCGCGCCTACAGCCCGGCCCACCTTGGCGCCCACGGCGACTCCGGTCCCTACGGCCACGCCGCTGCCCACGGCGACCCCACGAATCATTCCCACTCCGACCTTCACCCCCGAGCCAACCGCTGCTCCTCCCAGCGACATCGTGGTGCCTGTCTACCTGGAACGGGCCAGCAACGTGGGAAGCCTGGAGTTCGTCTTGCTGTATGAGCCGGCGGTGCTGCGGGTGTCCAAGATCGAGCCAGGCGATCTGGCGAGCAACGCGCTGATTGAATTCAGCGGCGGGTCCCCGGGTCGAGTGTGGGCTGGAATGATCGACGCCGACGGCATGGATGGGGATGGCCCCGTGGCCTTGATCACCTTCGATATAGTTGGGGACACCGGGTCGACCAGCCCGCTGACCTTGCAGAATGTGTCCGCCCATGACGCCACCACGTTGCTGGACATCCTTACCGAGGTTTCGGCGGGCAGCTTCGCGGTCGAAGACCTTGCCCTCACCACCCCAACCCTGGGGTTTCTTCCTTAGTGTATTGTCTTGTAAATAGCTTTGCATCGGCCAAATTGTACGGCATGCCTTTCCCACGATCGTCCCCGATTGCATCGGGGCCGGAATCCAGAAAGGTGTTAGCTGGATCCCGGCCCCAGATCCAGTCTGGGGCCGGCTCTTCGCCGGGATGACGGGCCGGGCACCAAGCCATTTACGAGACACCAGACTGCTGGCCTTCCAGGCCTGGGCGGACTACGCTGCAAGAAGTAGCTGGACCGCGTAGAGGCGCCACCCGGCGCTTGGCGAGCCCGCTCGTGCGCCTGCCGGTGTGATCTCTTGAGAGCGACCTCATCCCTCCCAAGAAGGATGGGGTGGCTCCCCGCGTCTTCTACAGCGTGAGTCTTGTTCGGGGCCTGCCGAAAGGGATCTGGGTGCTCCCTCCGGCCGGTGCGACCTGGCGGAATGCCACCTCGTGTTACTATCGAATAGGCGACTTATGCAGAACGAGGTGTGTTTTGGATTCTATCCCGCTGGCGCTGACCTTTGATGATGTGCTGTTGAGGCCACGGTTTTCGTCCATTATCAGTCGACGAGACGTGGACTGCAGCACTCGGTTCACCAAGCAAATTGTTCTTAAAGCCCCGTTCGTGAGCTCCAACATGGACACCGTCACGGGGGCGAGGATGGCAATCGCCGTGGCGGAGTTTGGTGGAATCGGTGTCACTCACCGGTTCTTACCCATCGACGGGCAGGTGAGGCAGGTGGCCAAGGTGAAGCGCCACCAGAGCAGGGTCATCGAAGACCCCTACACCATCTCGCCGAACGCTACGGTCGGCGATGCGCGGCAGCTCATGGAACAGCTGGACATAAACGGCCTGCCGGTGGTCGCGGAAGACCGGACCCTCCCCGGCATCTTGACCCGGCGAGACGTTGAGTTGGCCAGCGAGGGAACCTCGGTCGCGGAGCGGATGACACCGTGGGAGCGCCTGCTGACCGCCACCTCCGGCGTTTCAATGGCTGAGGCCCGCCGGGTGCTCTCCGAGCGGCGACTGGAAAAGCTGCCCTTGGTCGACGGTCAGGGCCGGCTGGTGGGCCTCATCACCGCCAAGGATCTGGCCCGTGACTTGGCCCTGACCAAGGCCACCCGCGACGAGAAGGGGCGCCTTCGGGTGGCGGCGGCGGTAGGCGTGGTGGGCGATTTCCTCGAACGCGCCCATGATCTGGTAAAGGCGGGCGCCGATGCCCTGGGGGTAGATATCGCCCACGGCGACTCGGCCCAGATGCTTTCCGCCGTCCGCCAGATCCGGGAGTGTGTCGGGGCGGTCCCTCTGGTGGCCGGAAACGTGGCCACCGCCGAGGGCGCGGAGCGGGTAATTGAAACCGGGGTGGACGCCGTCAAGGTTGGAGTGGGCCCAGGGTCCATGTGCATCACCCGGCAGATGGCGGGGGTGGGAGTGCCCCAGTTCACCGCGTTGCTGGAGACTACGGAAGTGGCTCACAAGCACGATGTGCCAGTCATCGCCGACGGAGGCATTCGGAACCCGGGCGACGTTGCCAAGGCCATCGGCGCCGGAGCTTCCACGGTGATGCTGGGCTCCCTCTTGGCGGGAACCGACGAGAGCCCCGGGTTTGTCATTGTGCGCAAGGGTAGGAAAATGAAAATGGCTCGTGGGATGGCGTCTACCGAGGCGGCCGTGGACCGGGCCATCCGGGACGACCCGACGGTGGGTTGGGCCCACTGGCAGTCGGCCGAGTCCGAGGTGGTGGCGGAGGGTGTCCAGGCGCCCGTGCCTCACCGGGGGTCCGCCCGGGAGGTCATGCAGCATTTGCTGGCGGGCCTGCGGTCATGAATGAGCTATTGTGACGCCGAGATCATAGAGCAGATGTGGCAGAACGCGAGGTTCGTGCGTCAGACGGAGAGCGGGATACGGGAGGCCGGGACGCAGGACGTGGACTAGTTCTAAAGGGACCATGGCGGGAGCAGCACCTACTCTGGCTGGCCGGCGTGACTTGGATGGGCGCCCGCGCACCGAGCCGGGCGGCGAGGAATGCCGCTGGTCCCTGGAGGACTTGTTCGGAACCAACTCTCCCGGCGGAGTCCCCAGGGAATTCCCCGATAGTTATTAGGAATTCAGGGTCCGGGAAGAGCTCCGGCGGGCCAGGCCAAGCCGGCGGAACGGCATTGTTCGACGCCGGGACACGGCGGCAACGAATTTGGCCGCGGTACCGGTCCAATGGTGGCCGGGGAGCACTCGCATGGAGTTGGCGTACCCGGGGTGTTTGGTGGCGTAGTCTCGCACCTGCTCAATGGTGACCTTTTGGGGCGCCAGCACTTCGGCCATCTCCTCCCTGGCCCTGACCTTGGCCTCGAACAGCTTCATCTGGACGCGGCTCTTTACGTTCACCTCACCGTCGCCGGAGGTCTCGATTGGGATGTAGATGGCGTTCTTGTAGTCCGCCACCACCTTGCTCTGCACTCCGTCACTCATCGTGCTGGGCATGCAGCCGAAGGGTTTGAGGGAGATCACCATGTGGGCGTGGCGTTCCTTGGCGACCATGACATTTTTCCCCACCTCCAGGTGGCCCTCCCCTCCCCGCAGATGGGTGTTGTAGTAGGCATGGGCGTACTCGGCCAACTTCCTCTGATTGGGCAGAGGGTCGGGCTTGAAACCCAGGGACCAGCGGTATAGGTTATACCACCAACGGATCGCGATCTGAAGGAGCCTTATCTTCCGAACCAGCTTCTTCTTGCTTTTGTCGATTAGCAGTTTCTCTTCAGCGTTCTGCTTGGCGATGTGGATCAAGTATTCTATCCACGTTCCGAGGGGTTCCACCGCCACCTCGGCCCCTTCGGACTCCAACCAGCGGAAAAGCTTGTAATTCCCGTCACCTTCGGTGGTCTGGGCCCAAAACTCGCCGATGATCTTTACCTTTGGTTTGACCCGGGTGTAGTCCACCTGGATGGCGGCGAACCGCTTTCTGAGCCGGCGAAGGACGCGCCAGGCGGCGCGGCCCTCCTTCAGAGCATCACCCACGGCAATCTTGGCTTCTTCAATGACCTGGTCGGTCTCCCCCTGGTTGACCTCGTAAGGGCGGATCTGATAGCCGAGGTCGTTGATCACGTCGCCCAACATGAAGCTTTGGAGCAAGGCTTTAGCGAACCCGGTGTCGATCTGCAGGGCGGCGTCATCGGTGCTCTGGCCGAGCCCGCCGCTCTGCTGGAAAATCAACACTCGGAACCTTCCGAAGCCGGCGTCGCGAAGCGCCTTGCGGTACTCCGCCTCGTACATACCGAAGCGGCAGGGTACGCAACCGCCTGCCGTGACGAACACGTAGCGGTCCTCGATGTCCTGCTCGCCCCGGTCTCGGAGTTGTTTGAGGTACTTGAGCAGGTTGCCCACGGTGTAGTAGTTGGGATTGCACTGGCCGCGGCTGCCCAGTTCCTTGCCGAGCGCCAGGGCCCCGTTATCAGGCGTGGGGAGGTTGATTATCCTATAGCCAAGCTGCCGCATGGATGCCGTGACCAGGTGCTCGTGGGCAACGGACAGGCCTCCCCACAAGATGGTAGTGGTCTCTTTCTGGGACTTGGTGAAAAGGTGCTCAACCGGCCTTCGGAAGTGCCGGATTGTTTTTGCTTCCTGGCCCACCTCCTTACGGAGGCGGCTTTCGTATTCCAGGGCCCTGTCTACGATCTCGCGCTCGTCCAGCAGATTGGCTATTATGCGCCTTTTTTCGGATTGACCGGATGGACGGCGGGGTTCGATTTGGCCGCGGGGCCCGGTGGCAGCTTGAGGTTGACCAGCTTCGCCATCGGGCCGCAGACGTTGCATTCGTCCTGGGGGGACCGGCTCCTCCCGGCATTGACACAGCAGGGGCGAGGCCTGCTGGGCAAGGTCCAGGCCGAGTGGGGCACACCCCGCCGATGCGTTGGGGATATCGGCCGCCGGCGGGTCGCCGGCGGTGTTTTGGGCTCGAATCAGGTCGTAGGTGACCGGGTCATGGCCGGCGTCAGCGTGCTTCCCATTGCCGTTGTGTCCGTTGTGTCCGCCATTGCGGCCGATGAATCCTGGGATCGATGGCGTGTGGTGGCCGTTGCCGTTGCTCCCCAGTAGCTCGGTTTCAACCAACGCCGGCGCCCAGGCAGCACCGTTGGGAGCAAGAGTAGCCCCATTCTCAGGGACGTGGGCGCCGTGGCCATTTCGGCCGTTGCCATTGGTCTCGGCGCCGATGTGGGCCCGCCTCAGATCGGTCTTGTAGGCAGCCACCAGACGTTGAAGTTCGTCTTCGGCGCTCTGTTGCTGCTGCAACTGCTCCTGGTAGCGTTGCAGGAAGTAGTCGATGGTCTCGACGCGGATCTTGATGGAGCCCGACGGCTTGTTCTCGTCGATGTCGTGGAACGTGAAGAAGGGAGTGCCCGAGGCCTCGATGATTCCCTCCACCACGCTATAGACGGGAGCGTCGTGGCCGCATTTGAAATTGGAGAGGTCGATGGCGATCAGGTTGGGGTGGCGGGCCACGTACTTGGCGGCCCACACCTTCCGGTTGGTGTTCTGGCTAAACGAGTTCTTCCACACGTCGTCAATGTCCATCGGGTCGCGAATGACGCCCGCCCGTACTTCATCTCCGAAGAGCCGCTCCAGGATGTCCTCATCCCGGGGCAGCGAGTCTATGGTGAACACGGTATAGCCCTTGCTCTGGATCTCGGCCATGATCTCGTGGCTCAGGCCGGGATCGCTGTGGTAAGGCCGGCCGAGCATCACCACGCCGACTCTCCCCTCTTGTTCCTGCCGCTCCAGCAAGTCCCGTGCCTCCCGGCGCAGCGAGTTAACCGAGCCCCGCCAGGCCTCGAAGGCGATATCTATTGCCTCCGCGTTCTCTTTGGCCGTGACCCCCAAGATCGGAGCGAAGCAGTCGTGCATCTGAATCCGGAAGAGCGCTGGTTCCCCCATGTCCAGGCCGGGTGTTATGTACCGAATGCCGTTTTCAGCGAAGACATCCCCCTCTTTGGTAAAGGCCGCTCTCACCACATCCGGAGTGATGGAGACGGAAGGGCAGGGGGCGTTGTCCACGGCGTTGGGAATGTCGACAGGCAGCTTGCGCAGGATGGGGAGGAAGATGACGTTCGGCCGGTTCCTCTTTCTTTGGTCGAACATCAGATTGTGGACGTGGGCGATGACGGACTTGCTGGGGAAGCACTGGTCGATGGAGCCTCTTCGGGAACCCTTGAACCACATGAGGGGGCTGGTGTGGTCGGAGAAAATAATGTTCTGGGAGCCGACCCCCAGGGCCTCGAAATAGGACCGGAAGAAGGGCGCCAGACTGTACATATTCAGCGCCCGGGGTATCCCGATCTTGATGTCCTGCCGCAGTTTCTTGATTTCCGCGAAGTCGGCGGTCTGCTGAGAATCCCTTTTTAAGAGGCGGGCCAGCATCCTTTTGGGCCTTCGGGCGGCGTCTTGGCTGTCCCTCCGTAGCGTGCTCACCTTGGGAGGGTTGAGGCTCCGGAAGAGCTCCTCCGAGGCCCGCTCCACGAAGTTGGGGTAGTTCTTCTTTATCTCGTCCAGCCGCGCTTTCACCACCCGCATATCTTCCACCTTCTCCACGGCGCCCTTTTCGCAGGTGGCGATGATGAACCGGCGGCTATCCCCGCCGGGCACCCGGGTATCCACAAAGGTCCGCAGACAGGTGTTCTTGCAGTAGTTGCACCGGGTGGACTCATCCCTGGTGGTGGTGAATTCCAGGCTCTCGGCCGCGGCCAGGCCGATGAAGGGGGAACCCCCGTCGCCGGCCGCCCGGATCGCCTCAAGGGCCGCGCCGATGGCGCCGCTCTCCCCGGTGAACCGGTGGACGCGTATGTTGACGCCGGGCACTCTCGACTTGATGAAATCGTACTGGGCCTTAACGGCGGCAAGATTGTGCTGGGTGCCGCCCTGGAGGACGAAGTTGGCGCCGAACTTGCCCAGGTTGGGCTCCGCCACAACGTATAGCCAGATGTTCTTGGGCAGGACCTGGGCCAACCCGGCCATGATCTCCTTCTTTTCCCACCCCAGCTGCTGGAAGTTGACGATGTCCGTCTCCATGAAGACGGCGCAGCCAAAATTGAATACGGGCAGCCGCTCGGCGGAGAACGCTACGCCGGCATACTCCTCCACGGAGTAGCCAAACCGTTCGGCGGTGTTCTGAAGGAAATAACCGTTACCGGCCGAGCATTGGGTATTCAGCTTGAAGTCCTTGACCTTGCCGTTGCTGAGAATGATGACCTTGATGTCTTGGCCGCCCACATCGACGATCACGTCCACGTCGTCATAGTAGTGCAGCGCGGACTTGGTGTGGGCCACTGTCTCCACGATGGCCACGTCGGCCGCCAGGGCCTCCTTCAGCATGTCCTTGGCGTAGCCGGTGGTTCCAACTCCCTGCACGGAAAGGATGGCCCCCTGGTCCTCGACGTGCCCCCGAAGGCCCTTCAAGATGTCCTGGCTATCCGCCAGGGGGTTGCCCTTGGATAGCTGGTAGGCGGTGGCCAGCACGATGCCATCCGGGTCCATAAGGACGCCCTTGGTCGAGGTGGAGCCGCCGTCGATGCCGATGAAGGCCTTGATCTCCTGGCCGGGGGAAAAGGAAGCTGGGCTCCACGGTTCCTTGGCGAAGACCCGGTTGAACTCAGCCAGTTCCTCTTCGGTCCGCCACAGCCCCACGTCTCCCGACGCTTCCCGCAGCCGGGTGCGGCCCACGTTGATGAAGTCCTCCAGTTCCCCGGTGCCCTGGTACATCCCGACATGGGCATCTTCGCTCTTGCCGAACAATACCGCGCCGATGGCGGCGAAGTACTCGGCGTTTTCCGGGACCATGATCAAGTCTTTCGGGTCCACCCCTTCGGGCAGCGGGGTGTTCCGTTCCTCCCATATCTTGGGAATGTTGTGCTTCCAGCAGTCCCGGACGGCCGGAATGAAGGTGTTGGGACCACCCAGGAGGAGCACCTTGGGCTGGAGGGTGCTGCCCCGGGTGAGGACGCTGAGGTTTTGCTGGACGAGGGCCTCGAAAAGGGAGGCCATCAACTGCTCCGGTGGCACCCCCTGTTTCTGTAGTCCGATAATGTCGGTCTCGGCGAAGACCCCGCACTTGCCGGCGACGGGGTGAAGCTTGACGTCGAAATATTCCAGGGTTTGGAGGTCGGCATTGCCGAGCAGAAGCTTGGCGTTGATTTTGTCAATGACGGCGCCGGTACCCCCGGCGCACTTGTCGTTCATGCTGGGCACCTTGCGCTTGGCTCCGGTCTCCGGGTCGGTGTGCCAGATGATGATCTTGGCGTCCTGTCCTCCCAACTCGATCACCGATCCGGTGTCCGGCTCCAGTTGCTCCACCGCCAGGGAGACCGCGTTGACCTCCTGGACGAACTTGGCGCCGAGGAATTTCGCCATCATGCGGGAGCCGCTGCCGGTGACAAAAATGCGCGTCCCACCCTGGATTGAGGTAAAAGCAGCCTCGATGTGCCGCAGAAACTCGAGGACCTTTTCCGGCTGTTTGGATTGGTGCCGCCCATAGGCCTTCCAGAGAATCTCGTCACTGGCGGGGTCCATGACGACTACCTTCACCGCGGTGGAACCCACATCCAGGCCGATCATCAGGCCGGTAGAAGGCGTTTCCCGTTCTGAACCGAGGCCATGAAGGCCATTGACAGACACTATGCTCAAGGCGTGGAACCTCTAGATATCTTTTCGACTATCGGATACCGGCGCGGACCGGTATCCCTGTGGTGAGACGGGGCGGGTTATTGCCGGACCCTGGCCGGGTTCGGCGCTAGAGCCGGCTCCCGGACCTGGCGGGCCGTCGCCATTAGTGAGTTGCGGGGCTGGACCAGAATCCCGCCCATTCCGAACCCCAGCAGCTCTCGAACCAGGTCGTCTATCGCGGGTTGCGGTTCCTGCGAGGAAGTGAGCTGGAAGATTACTTCCTTCACCGCCCCGACGATGGAGAAGGATGTGAGGCGGGTATCGCACGGCCGGACTAGGTTCATGGCGACGCCCAAATCCAAGGAGCGCTGTATCATCCCGGCGGCTTCGCTGTACAAATCTTCCAGTTTCTGCACCACCGTGCGGTCCAGTGTGTTGGTCTGGTGCAGGATTATGCGGGTAAGGTCTCTTTCCCCCAGCACCAGGTTGAGGACCCGCGTCAGGTTATCCTGTATCTGGTCCAGCGGAGTCGGCGCCGCCGGGGCGAGAGATATGGGCCGGATAGACGCGCGCAGGTCCTGTAGGAAGGTGTCCAGGATGCTCTGAAAGAGATGCAGCTTGCTGTCGAAGTACTGGTAAAAGGTACTCCTGGCGATGCCTGCCTCCCGGACAACCAGAGAGATGCTGGTGGCGCGATAACCCCTGCCGGCGAAAGCCTCTATGGCGCAACGTACCAGCCGTACTTTTCTTGGGTCCTGTGATTCGCTAAACATCTATCCGTAATCGGTGAAACATTATCAAAAAGACTAGTGTGTACTCTCCGTTGACCGCACCCGCTGTGTCAAGACAATTATTCAAGAAATGACCGATTATCCGGGAAGTGCGGGCGGCTCGGTCCCGGTCCCCCGGCACGCTCGGGACAACCGGAGGGTTCGGATGTAAGGCCGATTGGCCAATCGCCCCTACGCTAGATGACAAACCTGTCCAATCCTGCCGCCAGGAGTCAGACCGGCTACCTGCGCCGCCTCGCCGGGCCCTTTGCGGGGTCCTGCTGCCTGGAGACGGGCAAGATCAACGGCTGGCAGCCGAGGTCCCGGAAAGCGTCCAGCACCGCACTTTCCAGGGGAGGCAGTTCCTCGTGGTGGAACAGGTGGCCGCGGCAGCGGCAATCGGAAGAGCCAAAGCGCCGGAAGACATTGAACTGCCGGCTGAGTGAGGTAGCGAGGGGGCATTCCAGCGGCTGCGAGGTGTGACCGGCGATGATGGCCGCGGGCTTGCCGTGGGGAAGGAGGTAGTCAAGATGCCAGCGGGGATGCGGGTGGGGGCGTAGGTGGTGCCGGATGCGGGTCTCTACGCCGGCCATGCCCGAGCCAATGTAGACGTAGCATCCGCCCGGAAAGTCGAGGCGCCCGAGCCGGCCCACGGTTACCGTGACCTCGCGGGTGAGGATGAAGAGCAAAGCATAGATTCCGGGGCGCCGCTCGTCCTCTGTTTCCCCTGGGCTGGCCCAGGGGCCGGCCTGCGGCATCGCCGGCGCCGGCTGGGCTCGCCGCCCGGTGGAGGATTTGCCCTTTCCCCGAGCCTTGTTGTTCACTCGGCCATCCGGGCTTCTAGTCTAGTGTCTCACTAATAGCTGGACAATTTCTGGGTTATGGTGCATACTGTTCGCATGTGGAAGAAAGCTCGTCCCCTCT
>NYZZ01000037.1 GCA_002687355.1 Methanobacteriota archaeon | reverse complement strand
TCGGTCTCGCCCAATCCTGCCTTCCACACTAACCGCTGTCACACTGTTGTCATCCAGGGAGTGAAGTCGGAGGGTGAACAGTCACTCGATCCAGGCGAGGACCTAGAGGTAGAGCTAATGCCTCTTGCAGATATCCCTGGACTGATTGCCGATGGTACTGTCCGGCACTCGCTCGTGATGACGGCCTTCCAGTTACTAGGGCTAGCGGTCGACACTTCAGAGGAATAGACTAGACCGCGAAAGCACCGAACTGGCGGCAGAACTGGCATTCACCCTCGCCACCAGCCGGTTCACCGCAGGTGGGGCAATTCAGCAATGGCTGCGGCGACGTCAGACTTTCGCGCAGTCGATCCATTCCACGCAACAGTCCGTAGCGCGTTCCGGGCTGTGCATGCTCCAACTGCAACAGTAACTCGCGGAACAGATTACGCTGTGCTTTCGCCGCATGCGGACAGTCACCGTCGTGGAACTCCCACTCCTGCAACAGTGCCAGGAGGTAGACTTCCTGCTCAGGAATACGACGCAGCGGCAACAGCCGTGGCACCATTCCCGGCTGCCGGTGAAGGTGTGGCGCCATGCGCTGAAGCCGCGCCACGTCACCGCGCGTGTGATTCATCAACACAGTCTGCGCGCAGTCGTCTAGATTGTGCCCCAGCACTAGCGCGTCCACTCCAGCGTCGCGCGCGGCGAAGTTGAGTGCTCGACGGCGCAGGATTCCGCAAGGTGAGCAAGCTGAACCGGCAGGGGGCTGCACTTTCAGCATCTCGTCCAATCCCATGCCTATAAGATCGTGATAGCTACTGACTCGGAGCTCGACACCAAGTTTGTCACAACAGCTACGTGCACACTTGAGAGCTGAGGAACGATAGCCGGCAATTCCCTCGTCGACTGCTAGCGCCACCATCTCCAGACGTCGTGCACTAGCCCACTCCTGCACAAGGTGAAGTGCGACTGTTGAGTCCTTACCTCCTGAGAGTGCAACTGCCACACGTTGCAGTCGGGAGCCATTGGTTTCGAGCGCAGCGACCTGCTTACGCAATTCTCGCTGTACCACTTTTTCCACTGCAGAAACAAAATGACGGTGGCAAAGTTGTTCGCCCGAGTAACGGCGACTAATAACCGGTTCACTCGTGCAGGCACGGCAACTCATACAGCCACAGCAGCCACTAGGTTTAGCAGCTGCCGGCAACCGAAAGTATGACACAGTTTTGACCCTAAAGATTGCAATAATATTTTATTATGACGCAAAAATGTTGTCAAAAACCGATATCTTTAAATAGGAATATAATCTAGTTGTGTACATGGCGCCGTTGGGAAACCTTACTTCAAACCGTTTGACCGTGCGACTGGACCCGGAGCGGGCAGCACAGCTGGAGTACTATGCCAGTCAGAACCCTATGTCGATCCGTTCCTACAACCAGGTGTTGCAAGAAGCGCTTGACGACTTGCTAAAGCGGACTGTTCCCGTTCCCGGCCGGCAAGACCTTACGATTTCGCTACCGGACAGGACTGCCAAAAAACTCTATGAACTGCAGGAGCGCGGTTTCGGTTCGCTGGACGAACTCATAACTGGGGCAATTTCCACACACGCTCGGACTTTGATGCGTGAAGAAAGTGAATACGATACTATTGTGAGTGGATTCAGCACGGTGGCGAGCAGGCGCAAGATGCTTTTCTCGGACTCAGGGAGGGAACAGCCATAATTTCTAGGTATCAACTATGCTTAACAGACTCGAAGAATTTGACAGTCAGAATCTACAAGAGTACGTTACACCACCCCGTATTCGCCTAATGGGCGTCGGTGGGGCTGGTAACAACATTCTACGACGATTACACCGTCGTACTATCACCGGTGCCGAAACTATCGCACTCAATACTGACGCAATTCAGTTGAACGAGTGTCAGGCTAATCGCTTGCTACTGCTAGGCAAAGAAGAAAACAAAGGACGTGGTACTGGTGGCAGACCTCAGCTAGGCCGCCGCTACGCTGAGGACGAGAGGGAACTCATCAAAGCTTGTGTTGAAGGGTCCGACTTGGTATTCGTAATTGCAGCCATGGGTGGCGGTACAGGCACTGGCGCAGCGCCAGTTATTGCCAGAATTGCACGAGAAGTCGATGCACTGGTAGTAGGCGTCTCGATTCTACCGCAGAAAATGGAAGGCAAACCGAAAAGACAACTAGCACGGGACGGACTGGAAGAATTCCGTCAAGCGTGTAACTGTGTTGTCGAACTCGACAACCAAAAATTGCAGGAACATAAGCCAGATTACCCGTTCAAGCGCGCATACGATGTTATGAGCGATATGGTAGCTGACATGGTCCAGGCTCTCACCGAGACTGTTACCGTGCCTTCGACCATCAACGTCGACTTCGCTGACCTGAAACGAATCATTGAGGCTGGCGGATCGGCTAAGGTGCTATATGGCGAAGCAAGTTCTCCCGACCCGGCTGATGTGCTCAACCATTTGCTGGGCAACCCACTGCTGGGTCCTGACTTCGAGGGCGGTGAGGCGGCGCTGCTGCACATCACTGCCGGAAACGATTTCGCACTCAGTAACTGCCATGAAATCATGGCTGCGCTGAGGGTCGACCTAGCTCAGGACGTCAACCTGATTCTGGGATATCGCACTGATGAAACACTCGATAATCGAGTGCGGGTCGTAATGCTGGTCTCAGCTATCCCGAACGATGTTGGTTACGCGGACGTGATTGTCAGCGGAAGCGGTGGCGGTGTCAGCGGTGGCGGTGCTAGCACCACCTCTGTGCTGAGTGATAGCATCCCTATGGTAGGGGAAGCTAAGGCGCTTGGAGCAGCCCGGAATGGGCTGGCGGCGGGGGATTTCCCCGCGCGCCTATTCTTCTTCTTTCCGTCGTAGCGCTATCGCCAATCCAGCCAGCAGAGAGCTGGCAAGCATTGACAAGGGCGCCAGTGCGAAAGAGGGTATTGTGTTGATTTCGGCTATTGTCGTAATCTCAATCGAACGTCGGTTGTTGTTCTCGTTCGACTCGCCGATGTCTTCCTCAGTGTCTACTGCTAAGTAGAAAACATAAGTGCCGGAGATGTCGTCACCGGGACCGGCTGACATACCCAATTCGCTGGCGGTAGCGCGGAAGTAGACAAACTGCCGTCCGCCCCGTTCGCGCAGCTCGGCGCCGGTAGCGGATGTCTCGTCAGCGTCAATGTCCCATTCGCTGCCGGTCCAGAAGAGACCGACGTCGACCCCGACCGGGTTGCCGTCCAAGTAGAGCAAGCCGACCTTGAAGGTGCCGACCGTCTCGGTGCCGCTGTTAAGCACCTCTACCTCGAAGCTGAACTGGGGCTCGCCGCCGCTGGTCTTGCTCCAGCCGCTATTCGCACCTGCACTCATGCCGATGGCATGTGTAATCCAGGCCGCATCGCCCAGCTTCAAATCAGGCGGGTCAATAGTCATGGTCGCCTGGCCCTCGACATCACCCTCGGTGAAGGTGCTGCCATAGTCGGTCCAAGAGCGCGCGTCAGCCTGAATGGTGTAGGTTCCTGGAGGCGCCCAAGTAGCGAAACCAACTGTGATTTGGACATTCACGTTGAGCGTCTCGCCGGGGTCCTTCATGCTACCAGCAGTAGGTGCCTGGGGTTTGTCCAGACTAGAGTGCCAGTATTCCTTGGTGGGGTTGCCTATCTTCCATCCTGGGGCTGCGGTAAACTCGCTGTTGCCGCTGGGCCATGTGATTTCGCCATCCTCGCCAATGTAAGCGGTCTGGTCACCCTCAGCGTAGCGACTGGGGTCTTGCCAGTTGCCGCCAGTGGGCTTGATTGCGACAACCGTTTCGTCGTCACGCTGTAGGATGCGGTCCAGCTTTGCTACTGGGCAACCATTGCAGAGGCTGCCGCTCGCCAGATCTACCAGTGAGTTGTCAGGGATAGTGATGCTAAAGTCTACCACACCTGAGTCAGCCACAGCGCCCAAGTTGCGTACCTTGACTGTATAGGTTCGCTCGGACGGAATGAGTTGGCTGGACGGTTCTGCCTTCTGTGAAGTGGGCGTCATGCCAGTAACATCTACGTCGTAGCGGTTCAAGCCAAAGACTGATGGGTTGAATGCCTTGAAAGTGCCGCTGCCATCGTTGGAGACACCGCGCAAGCGGACTTCCATCGAGCCACGCACGTACTGCTCCTGCAGGCTGGTACCATCGCTGATATCCTCCACTACACCTAAGTCAGCGTAGAATGCGTGCTTCCCCTGTCCGTCAAACTGGCTGCTACCAGCCCAGCTGGTAGGGAGTTCAGTGTAGTTATTGCCAGGAATGGCGTAGAGTGAACTAGCCTCGAGGGTGGCGTCGCGCCACTTAACGTCGTACCACTGCGAGCCGACCTTTACCTGCGCTTGCACGTAGGAATTGGTCAAATCGAAACTAGATTCGATTACCAAGAATGGCTTGCTGTTCCAAATATCGAAGCTGTCGGAGTTCAGGTCACCCGAGCCACTACTAGAGTCCCAGCTCCAGGCACCTTCGTTACCAGACCAGTCGCCAGACCAGCTGACTCCATCGAGCAGAGTCGCTCCAAGAACCAGCGTAATGTTGCGTCGATCGTCGCTCGGATTCTCGTCCGGATGGTCCAGCGGATCGCTGCCGCGCACAATCACCCGCAGCGTATAGATACCTGGATCCAAGCCAAGGCCCCACTTCCAGGAGTCGCCTGCCGATTCTGGGTTAACTGTGAAGGTATCGCCCTTACTCAGTGTGGTGTCCTGAATGGTATATTCTGTGTAGGGAGTTCCGCTAGGCCAGACACGCTGGCCGTTGACATCGGTAATCTGCGCTGAGACGACCACGTCATCCTGGTCCTTGAGTCCCACATTCTTAACCTCAATCGAGAGGTCATGCTCCTTCCCGGCGGCGCCGAAATGGGTGGTATCCACATCAGTGACGGCTAAGTTGTAGCGGTACTCATTGCCGATGATTGAGATGTCATCTAGCAAAATCCCGCCACTGCCGCCAGTAGAGGTCACAACACGGAAGTCAAGCCAAGTCTGGTACCCCTCGAAATCGGATAGCGAAATTGATTCATCAATCCAGCCTCCACTGTCCCAGGTGCCGCTACTGCAGCCAGCCTCGGACGAGCAGCCATAATCCTTCAGCACCGTCCAGGTACCGGATGATTGTTGTAGCGCGTCGAAGTCAGTCGCGGCGCGCACCTCAAAGCGGTCGCCGGGCTGCAGCTCCCACATAACGTAGAACTGCAGGATTGGATCGAACGCGGCGCGCAGGTCAACGCAGACATCAGACACGGGTTGTCCCCCTATGCTGCGGATGCACGTATCGGGAGTTACCATATGGCTGTCGGCGCCGCCCGAATAGGCATCGCCGCCGTTGTAGTAACGATAGATACGGGTGCCGTCGTTGCCCGCGTCGGAGGAACCGACGCCAGCGCTACTGGCCGTTACAGTATTCCAGAAATTGTCAACCATCGAGGTAGACTCGAATTCCGTGTACTCAATATCATCCTTGCCCGGTTGCGAGTCAACCGGATCGTAGAAGAATGTATCGAAAATCCGGAACGTTATTGACTTGGTATTGTTCCAAGGGAAGAAATCAGCACGTAACGCCTTGACCTCGACCGTAATGGTGTAGGTATTGGGTCCGCTCGCACTGAAGAGCACGAACAGGTCCTTCTGGTCCTCATAACCCTCGGCATCAATGTTGCCGTAGGATGAGTCGCCCGGTAAATCCGTAATTGTAGCCTCCGTCTCGTCGAGCATGGCGTTCAGGTCCTCGCCCTGCAGATTGGTGGCAGAGAATTCAACAGGTACCTGTTGCCAACCCGCCTCTCCAGCGTTCAGCACTGTGGCGTTGATTTCACGCTGCAGGTCGTCAGTCTTGGACTTAACAATGAATCCCTCCTCGCGCACGGCCACGTTTTCCATCGCCAAGTCACGGGAGACCTTCTCTGTACCGCGGAAGACAATTTCGTCTACGTACCACCCGGTTGCGGCGCGGCCGTTCTGCTCAGTGATCTGGTCGCCTTCGTTGTCCTGCATTATCCGGAAGCGTACGTTATCCGTATCCTCCTTACCGTAGTAGGTGGAAGAGAGTACGTAGCCTTGGTAGCGCGCGTTTCCGCCGCCCCATAGATACCAGGCACCCTTACCGACGCAGAAATTGGTGTAGGAAATCAGGGATGTCCAAGTTGCACCGTTGTCTTTGGAAATCTGCATCCGGAAATAGTCCCCCGACTCCATACAGCCGGAGAAGACCATCCCGATAATCACTTCCTCCATCGCGCTCATGTCAAGCGCGGGGGACATGGCGTAGTCATCCTGCCAGGGTTCAGGGGTGAACTTGGGACAATCCTTGTCCGAGTAGTCCTCCCAGTCGCAGGCGTCCGGCCATCCGTCGCCGTCGTTGTCAGCGGTGTTGGCAGTGCTCTTGTACCAGCCATTGGCCCTGTAGCCATCCAAGGCATAGAGCCCCTCCATCTCCGACATACCGAGTGACTCATTGGCTGTACCTGCACCATTGGCGCAGCCGGAGTCAGTCATCGGTCGTGCCCAGCCGCAGCCGTCAGAATCGAAATCGTAGCTATGGCCGCGATGGTAGTTGACATAGTCTAGACTGTTGGCACCATTATCACCGGTGTCTCCGAAAGTAAGCGTGGCACCTGTCTCGCAGCGGTCGTACCAGCGCGTCGTTTGATTGGGAGCGCAGGTCGGCTCAGCGTTGTCAACCCATTTGGAAACACCGACGCTAGCCTGAACGTAGTTGTTGGAAGGCACCTGGTCACCAGCGTGCACTATCGACACTGAGAGGAAATCCATTCCAGCACTGGTAAAAATGACGTCACGCGACTTGCTAGGATCTTTTTGGTCGTACTCGAGTTGCAGTGCATCGTTAGTCCTGTTAAAGGTGAACTGCACCGAGTCGCCCGCGAGGCCGTGCGGCGCCAGGCTGGTAATAGACATTGGATGGGGCTCGTTGTATTGGCCGTCACCATTAGTATCGTAGCCTGTAGTCTCGCCGACGAACGCCGCGGTGTCAAAGGTGTTGTCGAATAGAATCTGTCCGAACTGGTTCTTGAGCTGTAGGTGAGCGCCAGTATGACTCTGCTCAAGGTTGCCGTAGTTGGTGATGATGGCCTCGATTTGGACCGGAACCATCGACTCTACGGTACGCCAGTACTGCGAGTGATTGGGGATGTGCAATCCACCAATTCCGACATCGACATTCTTCTTGGCTTCGGAATCAACCTCCATCCAGTCCAACATGGTGGTGAAAAAGTCAGCCCGATCCTCGCGGCCGCCAATGCAGCCGATTTCAGTTCCGAAGTATAGCGACTTGTAGCCCGGGTCTGTCGACGGGGGCACGTCAGTACGCGGGAACTGAATAGCGTGGTAGGGGGCAGACGTAGTGGAGAGTGCATCGTAGTGGAAAGCACCCATGGCGGGGCCAGTAGCAGCAGTGCCAGCTCCTACAGGGCGGTCTAGGTAGTGAACACCGAGCTCGTCAGTGTTGTACTCCTTGCCGTCAAAGATTGAGTCATCCACACCTTTCAGCGGGTTGGATGTACCATCAACAATCAGGCCACCACGAGTGTCGTAGTGTATGTATCCTCCACGGTAAGCGGCTCCGCCATAGGCGTGGAACCAGTCACCCATCTGAGTCACGTGGATAACATTGCGGTTGGTGGTGCAGAAGCCGTTGCCACCAGTGGAGCAATCGCCCTCCAGGTACTCCATCATGATATTCTGCTCCTGAGTATTGACGTAGGCGCGGCCATTCCAGCCGCCGTACCAGATGATAGCTTCGTAGTCATCAACGATATCGAGTCCTGCGTCTCCGCTCGGCAGGCCGCGATCAACCTGCTCCCAGAATCCAGCGCGGAAGACGTCGAACGAGAAACCACCGTCATTGAGTGCTGTCTCGATATGCGTTGCTTCCAACCAGGGGCCCGACATCCAGAACTCGGCATCATCGTCCATGACGAGAATCTTGGTATCACCAGGTTCCCAATTTTCAGAATCACGTTCAGGCGAGAACTTGCCTGCCTGTACCTTCACTGGCTGTGGCAGCATATCGTCCGGCGCGACGCCGAGCGGTGCTTCATCCGCGACGCCTAACGCCTCGGTTCCAACTGCATTCCAGTTTTCTAGCATGGCCGCCTCTGAGACGACTGTGGCTTGCTCCTCGTAGTTACCGCTGGCCAGCAGGGTAAAGCTGCTGAACGCCATTAAGACGGCGACTACAAACGCTGTCAGCTTCCCGGTTTGGGAAGCGAACAAAAAGCTGTTTGTTTCCATTTTGACACACCTTTGGGTTTTGTCCTTTTACCGACTCGCAGATGCGAGCGCGGTTCGGTGGTACCCGCACCCCCTTTAATAAAATAACACCCCGGTGCGGTGAAACTACTATTTAAGTTAATCGGTTAAAACTTTTGACATTTAGCCACTTCCACGCCGGATATCTATCACACGCAATTCCCGACCAGGCGAAAAGGGATGGACCAATCGCTGAGCCTCCACTCGACCCCGTTCAACGAGCGCAGCGGTCGTTTCTGCAGTCGGATCCTCGCCGCGATTGGCAAGCAGGTAGAGGTGCAAGCTCCCACCCGGCCGGGTTGCTGCCAGCGCCAGCTCAAGGTAATTTAACTGGGCGGTGGGATGGTTA
>NYZZ01000036.1 GCA_002687355.1 Methanobacteriota archaeon | reverse complement strand
GGATTCATGCAAGGCATCGAGATAGACCTGTTGCTGTGGTTCACATCCTTCAACATTTCGCTCTGTGCACTCTTTGGCACTATCCTTCTGCGCCCCAGCCTCACTACCCTGACGCGTCCAATAGCCGTTGCGATTGCTCTTTTGATGGTACTATCACCTCTTGCAATAGTCCCGGTGGCTGCCGACAATCCGGAAGGCGACGATTTGGAAGCGCTTCTACGATCGCTCTGGCTCTGCCAGGAAGCGGTGACAGTGCAGGACCTGAATTATTCCAAGGCGCTCGAGTGCGAAGTCGAACTGGCGTTCACCGCTGACGAGCTGGTTGTCGCTACGAGTGGCGTCCCGCACCACGACCACTATTCCGGCCCGGGAGGGCAAGGCACGAATGGCGTCGAACCCCAGGATTACGAGTGGCGGTTCCCTCTCTCACCCACCAACGACACCGACTGCAATCCTGTAGCATCGGCGGACGGCTGCGAGCTGGCGCCTGAACTGGGTCCTGTTGCAGTGGCACTGAATGGCGCTCCCATCTACGGGCCGGAGGACGGTCCCGGGGGTGATGCTGTGGCGACACAGATTGGACAGTACGAGGAGACGGAACAGAATATCTGGCTCGGCGTCTGCGGCGGCCACTCCGGGCCCGGTGGCACCTACCACTATCATTTCGATTCCAATTGTGTCCACTGGCACCCTGGAAATGAGGGAGAAACCCATCAAGTAACAATAACAGATGACAAGGATTTCCTGCCTGAGGACCTGACAATCAACGTCGGTGACACTGTAACCTGGACTAACGATGATGACAGCTCCCACACCGTAACAGCGGAAGACGATTATTTTCACTCTGGAACTATAGGAGAGGGAGCGACTTGGTCATATACATTCACAGAGACTGGAACGTATGATTATGGCTGCAATTTTCACGGAGGAATGGAGGGGTCGGTATCCGTTGTCGAAGAGGATGATGATATCGTCTGGACTGATTATGACTTCAGCCAAGTAGATGAAACCGAGCATTCACCGATTATAGGTTTCTCGTTCGATGGCTACCCAATTTACGGCTCTTACGGGTGGGAAGGTGATGGTAGTGTGAAGCTGATTCGCTCGGCCTACCTTCTGAATGACGGAGCCGCGGGTGAGAATGGTATTCAGGATTACCATTTCGAGGCAGGCTCTGGAGATCTTGATGCGTGCAATGGCCGTTTCGGTGCGACTCCCGAATTTCCGGATGGAATATACCACTACTACTCGACACCTCCCGTCGCAGATGGTGACGGTACCATCTCCACCAACAACGCATTCCCGTATTTCATCTACTGTTATCGCGGTGTACCAGACCTCTCGAATACCAACAACGGCGGTGGAGGTGAACCACCCGGCGGTGGCCTGCCCGATGACGATGAAGACGGTGTCAGCAACGGCTGGGACAACTGTGCCGACACGCCCACTACGGTGTGGCCTGACGGGGAGCCGATATTCCCGCGTGGTTGTACGCAGGCACAGTACGACGCTGCTGGTCAGGAACCGGTTCTGGACGCCTACAGCGGTAACAACCCGCCTGCGCCGCCCGACGCTGATGGTGATGGCATCGTCGACCCGGATGATGAGTGCGCAGAATCACCTTACGGGGAACCTGTGTATCGTAATGGCTGTACCTTTACCCAGAACGGCGGTACAGTGTCAACTCCACTTGAGGAGGTTTGCCTCGACGATCATTCTGGCCTTGCACAACACATCCACATCATGCTGGTAATTCTCGACAACGGTACCTCACTAACGATACCGGCTAACACAGGTATCGATACCGATGCCTGCCCGAATGGCATGCATGCCATCCACACGCACGACGCTAGTGGGAAACTGCACATCGAAACACCTGAGTCGACTCCAGTTTACTTAGGTACATTCTTCAACATCTGGGGACAGCCTTTCTCGGCAGAACAAGTCATGCATATGGTTGCTGATGCCAACCACACATTGACTATGAAAGTGGATGGTGTGGCATACGATAGCTGGGACTTGACCCTTCTCGCAGACCAGCAAGTAATCGTTGTCGAATATCAAGCGGCTAGTGGGAATGGGACAGGTGACTCTCCCGTTAACAACACTGGCGACCCTCCCGTCGACGAGACTAGCAATCCTCCCGCTAACGATACCACTGAGCAGACATACGATACAGACGACGATACCAGACTGCCTGCGACATCCTTACTCATTACTTTGGTCGCTATGTCCATAATCGCGCTGAAAAGACGCCGAAGCGACTAAAACCGCTCGCCGCTCGGCAGATGATGCCCCCGAGCTACTCCGAGTACCTGCAGCTGGATGAATTGCTAGCGCTACAGGAAGGTACAGACGGTAAACCATCGTCCGATGAGCTTCATTTTATTCTGGTCCATCAGAATTTTGAATTGTGGTTCAAGCTGGTGATTTCGGAGCTGCGCGCGGCGCGTGACATCCTAGACCGCGACTACGTTGCCGAAGAGCGCATCCCGCGTGCGGTGCACCACCTGCGCCGGGTTATCGAAACCTTCCGACTGATGGCGCAGCAGTGGAAGGTAATGGAGACACTTACGCCACAGGAGTTTCTGAACTTCCGCGACAAGCTCGGTACCGCCTCCGGCTTCCAGTCATTCCAGATGCGCGAAATGGAGATGCTGTTAGGACCGCAGCTGCGTGACGGGGAGCAGCGTGACTTGCCAGGTCCAGCCGAAAAACGACCGTTGGTCGCCGTCGTGAGTGACTGGCTGGCGCGCACACCCATTATGGGTTCCGCACCGGACGACGCAGGCGACGATACGATAGTCACCCGCTTCATCGATGACTACCTCGCAGCTCACGCCACGCTCGGCGTCGAGACGGCGGAGGAGTACGGTGGCACGCCTGAAATCAAGGCGCGCTTTACCGCCGAGGCTGAGGGCGCACGCGAGTTCCTCGCGCCCGATGGGGGAGTGGACCGCGCCCGCGCGGGTTTGCTCTTCATTGAGTCCTACCGCGAGTTGCCATTGCTGGCATGGCCGCGACGACTGGTCGACACGCTAGTTGAACTGGAGGAGCAGATGGTGCTTTGGCGCTCGTCTCACGCTCGTATGGTCGAGCGCATTATCGGTCGACGTACCGGGACTGGCGGCTCGAGCGGAGTAGACTACCTCGACTCAACGACGCAGTGGCGTGTGTTTGGCGACCTCTGGGCGGTGCGCACACTTCTGATTCGGAAGAATGCACTTCCACAGCTGGAAAACGCAGAATTCTATGGCTTTGCAGGAGGAGAAAATGGGTAACCTCTCCGGGAAACGTGCGTTGGTTTGCGGCGGCACGCACGGCATTGGTGCAGCATCTGCAGAGGCGCTACGCGAGCGCGGTGCTACAGTCACAATCCTGGCGCGTTCCGCCACTGGTACCAATACATTGGCGTGCGATCTGGAAGACATTACAACACTGACGACCACTATAAAAGCAGAGCTAGACGCTAATGGCGCGTTCGAGGTGCTGGTCAACAACTCAGCAGGTCCTCCCGCGGGACCATTGCTTGAAGCAGCGCCAGCCGATTTCGAGAAAGCGCTACGGCGCCACCTCTTCGCGTCGCATACGTTAGTGAAGCTACTGCTGCCGGGGATGCGCGAGGCGGGCTACGGCCGTATTATTAACATAATCTCGACATCGGTCAAGGAGCCGATTCCAGGACTGGGAGTCAGCAATACGGTGCGAGGTGCGATGGCCGCGTGGGCCAAGACACTATCCAAAGAACTACCGCCCAGTGTCACCATCAACTCCATCCTGCCGGGCTATACTGCGACACAGCGGCTGGATGAGCTGAAGCAGTCGTTGGCAAAGCAGCGCGGAGTTACACCTGACGCTGTCGAAAAAGCGTGGCTTGCTACTGTCCCGGAAGGTCGATTAGCACAGCCCTCGGAACTAGGGGCGGTGATTGCGTTCCTCGCGTCGCCGGAGGCGGGCTTCGTACGCGGTGTCGTGCTCCCAGTCGATGGTGGGCGGCTGTCGTCCATCTGAGCATGCTGTTCGACATATTCCTCTCTATCTGCCATACACCGGTTGCGGGGCAATTACCGAGCGAGGCGGAGATGTATCAGAATTTCTTTACGCAGCTGGAGGCTGCCGATGCGCTTGGATTCGGCACGGCGTGGGTCGCCCAAGCGCACCTCTCTACCGAAGTGCAGAAGCGCAACCGGCAGCCGGTGGTGCCGCACTGGGAAGGCGAAGTGGGGCTTTGCACTGACTTTTTCCAGTTGGCGCAGCTCTGTTTCGCCCGTACACAGCGTATTGAGGTCGGCAGTGCCGTCATGAGTTTACTGACACACGGTGGCCCAGTCAGTGTAGCAGAACGCACCGGCGCGTTCCTGGCGCTGCACGGGCTGGACCCCACCGAGGAACGGCGGTTACGCATTGGTTTCTCTGCCGGCCGCTTCGAATTCATGGCACGTCCCTACGGAATTGTGCCGCACGATGCCGTGGAAGAAGTGGCGTGGCCGGCACTACGTGGACAAATTTTTGCCGAGGCGTGCGAAATCTTCCTGCGACTACTCAATGGCGAGGTGTTGAGCAGTGAGATGGTGCGTGAAACTGTTCTAACGCGCGATAATTTCCGTTCTGATGATGACTGGAAGGCAGTACAAGATGCAGTAGTTGAGCGCGATTCACTTGCTGCAGCACTAGATGCAATCCCCATCCCACGGCGTTATGAGTTCGAGGAAATCAAGACAATCCCGCAGGAATGGCGGCAGGAGTTGCTGGATCTAGTCCTCGGCAGCCATGATCCTGAATTGCAGGTAGCATGTAATCAGTGGCGCCCAGTCAAGACATTCAACCTTTCAATTACACTGCCGGAAGTGATTGAGGCCACGCATACGCGCATGCGTGAATGCTACCACTCCGACGGTGGACCATGGCAACGCCACTACATGCCGCGCACAGTGATGGTGTTCTTGAATGAAGAGCCAGGATTGACTGCGACTGAACGCTCGTCTGCCGCTCGCGAGGAAGCACAACAGGCACTTGGCAGTTATTGGGCTGCGCTTGAGGGGACGATAGATCCAATGAAGGTAGCTAACGCTGCCGATAATGCGGTAATCGGTAATGCTGAGGAAGTCGCTGGTCAGCTGGCGGAACGGTTTGATTCTGAAGATTGCGTGATGGCCTGGTTCGATTTCTTCAACCACGATTCTCCGCGAGTTGTGCATAATATGGAAGTGTTCATGAGCAAGGTCGTGCCACAGGTGGAGGCGTTACAGTGAGTCACCCTGTTGACAAGGTTCAACTCTACCCAGAGAGTCCACTGGGTGAACTGGAGGGTGATGTTCCGACTGGCCGTGATGTTGAGTGGGAACCGCTTGTGGATTATCGGCGCAATGGAGTCTCGGAAACCACTATTCACGGTGCGGTAGCCTGGTCCCACGGCGACGAGGTCATTCACAGTTTCGGAGGTAATGTTCTCTGCTACGGTCGCTCGATGATGAAACCGCTAATGCTGAAGGTATTCACTGATGAATTGGCGGAGCTGGAGTGGGAGCAAAGGGCAATCACCGTCGCGAGCCACAACGGCACTTCCGAGCACGTGCGCGCAGCACAGTCGTTGCTGCCGCGTTCCGACTGGGGTCTGATGCAGACTCCTCTTGACACACCGCTGGTACAGTTTGGCCGACAGGTGCGCCGTTCTCGCCGCTGGTATTCCAATTCGTCAGGTCAACATGCGGCCATTTTGCGTGGTTGCCGTGCTAAGGGATGGAACCGTGCAGGTTACACGTTGCCGAGCCATCCTTTCTTTTTTGCATTCTTAGAGCAAGTGCGTCGTTACCTTGGCGCAAAATGGGAGCCACAGCGCATAGCTCGAGATGGCGATGGACTGCCGACGCTCTCAAACACAGTCAACGAGTTAGCTATGTGCTATTCCGGGCTGGTACGCGACCGCAAAGAGGACTGGATATGGGAGGCAATGGTGCGCCACCCCGACTTGGTCGGCGGTTTCAACCGGCTCGATACGACAGTCATCAAGTCGGGCCACGGTCGCGTAATTGCCAAGGAGGGTGCCGACGGACTTCTTGGGCTGGCTATTGACCATGATGACTATTCTGAGGGTCTCGGAATAGTTGTCAAGATAGCCCACGGCTGGAATCCACAGGCTGCTTGGTACGTCGCGCGTGGTATTCTGGGTGTGCTGGGAATAGAGCTGCGCAATCCCTATCCTCTGAGACGCCAGAAGGCGTTTTTGGTTCCTGGTGTCGTTCCGGAGCGCTACCTGAAAGCGCTCGAGGCGATTCCAACCTGGGATGACTGGGACCCTGACCAGGACCGCTGGTACTTCGACCCCGCCGACTATCGAGGTGACTGATGAGAAGGATTGCTAATCTCATCGCCGGCAAATGGACTGCTCCACAAGATGGAAAATATTTCGACGACCATAACCCCGCCACCGGCGAGAAAATTGCCGAGATTCCTTCTTCGACCGCAGCCGATATCAAGACGGCTGTTGCCGGAGCTCAGATGGCGCAGCCAGAGTGGGGTGCACTCCCTGTGGAGGAGCGCGCGGTTTGGCTTGATAGCATCGCTAGCGCCCTAGAAGCACGCAGCGACGAAATCGCTGAACTGGAGTCTAGAGATACCGGTAAGCCAGTCGCTCTGGCGCGCGCAGTGGACGCTGCACGCAGTGCCCTGAACTTTCGTTTCTTCGCCGAATTGGTACGTGAGCTTCCCGATGAGCTGTATAAAATGAAAGATGCACTGAATGTGGTAGTACGGAAACCAGTTGGCGTTGCAGGATTGATAACGCCCTGGAATCTTCCACTCTACCTGCTGTCTTGGAAGGTGGCACCTGCAATTTTGATGGGTAACTGCGTTGTTTGCAAGCCTTCGCGTCTGACGCCACTGACTGCCAACCTGCTCGCTGAAGTGGTTACTGAGGCCGGGCTACCGCCAGGAGTTGTAAACATAGTTCATGGAAGTGGATCTAAGTGCGGGCAGGCATTGGTGGAACATCCTGCAGTTGGTGCGATTTCGTTCACAGGTGGGACGTCGACAGGACGTAGCGTCGCCGCTGGTGCCGCACCGTTGTTCAAGAAACTCTCACTCGAATTAGGAGGCAAGAACGCCACGATCGTATGCGGCGATGCTGACCTTGAAAAGACGATTCCCGGAGCGGCGCGTGCGGCTTTCATGAATCAAGGGCAAGTCTGTCTCTGCGGCAGCCGCTTGCTCGTCGAACGCTCAATCTGGGATGAGTTCGTACCACGTTTTGTCGCTTATGTCAAGGCTATGAGTATTGGAGATCCAGCGTCGTGCGACCTAGGAGCTTTGGTTTCACAGGAACATCGTAAGAAGGTTGAGAGTTATGTTGTCCTTGCGCAGGAGGAGGGTGGCACAGTCCTATGCGGTGGAGAACGTCCGACACTGGAGCCCCCATTCGATTCTGGGGCGTTCCTGGAGCCAGCTGTAATCGAGGGTTTAGCACCTGATTCCCGATCCGCAACCGAGGAGATATTTGGCCCAGTGGTGACTCTACATCCATTCGAGAATGACGACGAGGCGCTTGCTATAGCCAACAACACCGAATATGGCTTGGCAGGGAGTGTCTGGACACGCGACCTGGAGCGTGGTCGGCGCATCGCTGAGGGTATTGACACGGGAATGGTTTGGGTCAATTGCTGGTTGCACCGTGACCTGCGTGTTCCTTTTGGAGGCATAAAGAACAGTGGCGTTGGTCGCGAGGGCGGTCGCTACTCGCTGGAATTCTTTTCAGAGCCGACAAACATTTGCTTGATGGAAGCCTGATTAGGGCTACTATTCCGCCTGCTGGATGCGCCACCACACGAAGGGCATAGTGACGAGGTACAGTCGGACGCTGAGATTTATTAATCCGGTCGACCTGCCACTCCATGGCCAAGGGTGAAATCGTGATGGGCGCGCTAGCGCCGCACCCGCCGCACTTGGTCTATGCTGAGAACCCGTCGCAAAACGAGCCGGTTTCGGAGGGGGGCTGGGAGGAGTTACGCTGGGGATACGAACGGTTGCGTAAGTCGCTGGCTGACAAGGAATTCGATGTAATCATCATCCACACTCCGCACTGGCAGACCTACGTTGGCACCCACTTCCTTGGTGTTCCACATTTCAAGAACCTCTCGGTAGATCCAATTTTTCCGAACCTCTTCCGCTACAACTACGACCTCACTGTAGATGTCGAGCTGTCGCGTTCTATCCACGATCACGCCGCGAAGACGGGGCTACATGTGCAGATGATGGAGAACCCTGATTTCCGCATTGACTATGGCACCATCACCAGCTGTCATCTGGTGCGACCGGACTGGGACCTCCCGATAGTCTGCATATCCTCTAACCGGTCACGCAACTACTTCTCAGTGGAGGTGATGCAGGCGAATATGGTCAAGTTGGGCCAAGCGACGCGCGAGGCCATCGAAGCATCTGGCAAGCGAGCGCTGCTGCTCTCGAGCAATTCGCTTTCGCATCGCCACTTTACTGAGGAACCCGAGGTGCCTGAGGACATGTCGCAGGAACACATCACTAACCACCACCAGTATCTCTGGGACATGAAGATGATTGAGTTGATGTGCTCCGGGAAAACGCGCGAAATGATTGACATCATGCCCGATTTCACTGAACAGACTGTCGCCGAGACCGATGCAGGCAGCCTGACTTGGCTGATGTCTGCGCTGGATTTCCCTGAATACCAGGGTGAAATACATGCTTACGGGACGGTAATCGGCACTGGCAACGCCATCATTGGCTGGGACCCCGCTTCAGCATGAACGCTGCAGTTGCTGGCAAAGAGGCTTCGTTGGGTGAGGCTGTCGCTGACGAACCAACAGCTGCCAACTCTGTCACGCTCGGTATACTGGTTCCCGGATTGCCGCATCCATTGCTCTGTCCTGAGAAGAATGAAGGGTGGCAGCGCGTCCGCGATGGATTCGCAACAGCACGTGAGCAGATTGCCGCTAGTGGCGCCGATCTTCTCGTTGTCTATTCGACGATGTGGCCATCAATTTTAGGACACCAGTTTCAGGCAAACCCGACGCCGGAGTGGACGCACGTCGATGATGATTTCCACTATCTTGGCAGTATACCCTATAAGTTTCGTATCGATGCCAAATTCGCTGAGCTGGCAGTCACGAAGGCCAAGGCTCGTGGACTGCATGCGCGCACAGTTGCCTACCATGGTTTCCCTATCGACACCGGTACGGTGGTGGCACTGAAACTGCTCAATCCCGATAACGAATTACCAGCGACTATCGTCAGTAGCAATATCTACGCCAATCGCACCGAAACTACCGTACTCGGGAAAGCGCTGCGCGACGCGGTCGAGGAGCAGGGGCGTACCGTCGCTGCGGTCGTTGTTTCGACACTCTCCAATCGGCTCGTGACGGAGCCAATGGAGCCAGCGGACGACCATATCCACTCGCTCAAGGATGATGAGTGGAACCGCAAGTTCCTAGAATATCTTGAGAAAGGCCGCCTTGAGGATTTATCACAGCTTTCGCGCCAGTTCCACGATGAGGCACGTGTCCCTAAAGTGGTCGCGTTCAAGCCGTTCTGGTGGTGGGCTGCGTTCATGGGACAGGCCAATCTTTACTCAGGCACGGTTCACGCCTATGAGCCAATCTGGGGCACCGGCAGTGCGGTCGTCAGCCTCGAGCCGGCAGGAGAAAGCACTGGCGACTTAGAGTACGACGAGGACGACCCCGAGTTCTACTCCGGCGACCGCGAGGTTCTCGATTTGCACGACGCACCTTCAATGGGTTCGCTGCCGGGGGGCAATGAAGACTGACGCAGCACCGCAACCGGTCGGCGCCTACGTCCATTGCCGTCGGGAAGGCGACATGCTGTTCCTGTCTGGCGTTGGGTCGCGGTTACCTGATGGCAGTGGAATTGCAGGCGGCGCTACTGAGGATGCTGATGGCAACCCGCAGGAGTATGATGTCGTTGCACAAACCGAGCAGGTAATCGCCAACGTGCGTGCCATTTTGGAGGCGGCTGGCAGTTCGCTCGACCGCGTAGTCGATGTCACTGTGTTCCTGACAAATATGCGACGCGACTTTCCAGATTTCAACGCTACTTGGGCTCGCCATTTCGAAGATCTTGGTGTAGCACGCACCACGGTTGAAGTGGGCGCGCTACCGACCCCAATTGCGGTCGAGTTCAAGGTCGTGGCGCGCGCGTGAGCCAGCCGTGCTATGTCTACATGGCTATCCGCGAACATCCCTGGGGCAGGGAGATGCTGGCGCGACTGCTGGAAGCTGGGTTTACGCCGGCACTGATTATCGAGGAAGATTCTGACGTAGGTGAAGTCGAGCGCGAGAAATTTGAGTATCGTATCGGCTCCCATTCGGTTGGCCCGCCGATGGCAGATCAGGCGCTCGAGCACGGTATCCCGATTGTGACAGTCCCTATACACAACGACGAGCATTGCATGAGCTTTATCGAGGAGGCCAAACCAGAGTTGATAGTCTTTGGTGGTACCCGCATTATCCGCGGTGCTATTCTGGAATATGGAGACGCGCGCGGCGGCGTGCTTAACGCGCATCCTGGGCTGCTGCCGGAGTGCCGTGGTTCTGCATCACCGGCGTGGTCCGTCTACCACGATATTCCCATTGGTGCTAGCTGCCATTTCTGTTCGGTAGCCATCGACGCTGGTGATCTTGCCGGTCGCCGTGAAATCCCTGTGCAGCGCGGTGCGACTTACCACGACATTTGCCATGCAACCCTCGTTGAAGCTGCGAAACTGATGGTTGAGGCCGTAGATGCATTCGCGGAGGGTAGGCTCGACGAGTTACGCTCTCCGCAGGGTGAATCCGAGTGGCCCACTTTTCGCTACGATGCAGAAGTCGAGAAGGCAGCAATTGCGAAGTTAGAGCGCGGGGAATACGGACGGTACGTGGAATGAGCTACACGCGAATACACTCTGTAGCACTGGTAGCCATACCGTTTTGCTAGTACCCATGTACGCACGCGTCAAGAACTTCCTACACCTGCACGTTCTGATGCGCTCCTACATCATTCGGAACTGGTTCACTGGGAACGGAGCTATCTGGCGTTATCTCGATAACGCTGATCTCGAAAAGATGGTGGCCAAGACGGTGGAGACCACATCCCTGGAATTGTCAGGAAAGAACGTTCTGGACCTCGGTTGCGGTTCCGGGACCATGCTGGCATATCTTGCAGAAAAAGAACTGGCAGTACCGCATGGTGTGGATATCAGCAGACTCAATATCCGAGAGTGCCGCAAGAAAATGGGACTCGGTAACTTTCACAGGATGGATATCATGAAATATCTCGCTGACTCACCTCCGGAGCAGTTTGATCTAGTAATTATGTACGGGGTTTCTGCCAGCTTTACTGTCGAGAAGCAGAGAGAGATTATCCGGCGCATAATTCCCATATTGAGATCGGGCGGTTACCTGTGGATAGGTGCCAACCTCTACGACGATGCGAAATACAAATACCAGACCTACCCGGTACCTAGGAACTTTTACGAGCAACTAAAATCCCGTTATGGTGACCAAATAGATTTCGAGGAGCATTTGGAATTGGAGTTATTCGGCAACGGCAAGTACGAGAAGGAGCAAACTACGATTCTGATACAGAAATCATAGAATTTTCCAGACGCTTTTTCTGGTTTTGCCGCTAAACTATTCCATATCCGTCGTAATACTCACGTCCAAAGCTTAACCAGACTCGTTCGCCACAGAACAGTTGTTCTTCCGGGTCCCACGGAAAGAATATCACAACTTGGAACTCGACTTCCTCATTGGTGGCTTGAAAACCCAGCCAGTCCTGTTCATGCGTGCCAGTGACACGTGCTTCCTCGACCACACCCTGTGGGCCGATGACGATGCTCGTCAGACGGAAATCGATGTCAGGGAACGCTCCTAGCAGCCGCTCGTAGAACTCAGTCGCGCCCGCATGGCCTTCGAAGGTTCGGTCAAGCTGTGGTAGTTCATAGCGGCAGTCAGGCGTCAGCGTCGCCAGCAGTCCATCAATGTCGCGGTCGTCCTCCGCCAGTGAGTGCGCCTTCCAGAGCTTGCGAATGACTTCATACTCAGTGGAGTTGAGCGGTCGCTCGAGGAGCTCCCGCGCTGTAGAATGTCGATCGGCAAAATCTGAATCGACTGGCGCTGCCTGCAGCTCAGCTACCAGCGCGATGTAGCGTTGCATTGCAGTTTCGCGCGCCATACCTTGCAACGCAGCCCAGGCGTCATGTTTAGTTCGCCCACGCAAGTTCGTGAGCCCTGGTCGTTGCTGTAGTGCGTCGCCCTCGTGGGACTGCTTGTAGAGGCTGTAAAGCTCCAGTAGTTTTGCACGACCAGGTGGGGGGAGCTTGCGCGCAGTCTCAGCGGCAACTGCAAACCGTTGTTCAAGTTTACTCATCACCCTACCCGCGGCACCCTAGACGTATTTTCCACCATCAACTGGACACCGGCGCTCGCTCTAGTAATTCCAAGGTCACGATGCTGTCGCGCAGCTCCAGCTTTACTTGGTCGCCGCTGTTTAGCTCCAAGCACGGATCGCGACCAAATGAGTGTGCATACGGCACACCGAGTAGCGAGCAGGCAGGGAGTGTTTGCTGGTCGATTTCAGTGTTTACAATAGCTAATGGGCCGTGATTGCGGTAGAGTAGGCCGAGCAGCACATAGGGTGCGACCGACGAGCCGCTACCGCGCGGGAAGACTAGTACCTTTCCAGCTATAGACTCCCCATTGAGTGGATGGCCCGGCTCCTCGACGACACCAGTTCTGCGATTTACAAAGCCAAGGAAGGTTAGCGGCACGTCAGTGACGAGCGCTTCACCTTCTACCATCCAGGTGTCTTGTGACTCAAGCCCACTACCGGCGAGCGAGAGCGCGCCTGCTTGCGGCACCTTTGTCGAGTGATGCGCTACCGCTGACGGCCTCCTGCCTTTGTGGGCCACTCCGTCCGCCATTTCTGGGTCGGCAGCGTGGGCGATGCAGTCAGCGAGGCGTGCAACCGAAGTCGGCATGCTGTTCAGTCCTGATTGTAGGTAATGCTCCGCCTTCAGCGAGTTGGTCAGGATGTGGTTGACGGACGCACGGTCATAATGCACTACCTCGGGGCAGGTGTCGCGCAGTACCATCCCTCCCGCCGCCTCGATAGCAGCTACCTCTTCGTGCAGTGAGTCCCAGTGGCGCGAGGCGGTGAAGACCCAGAGTCGCCCCTCTGGCAGACTGCGGTTGCGCACTAGCTCCGCTGTTGCACGCACCTCTGCGGGCGACGCCTGGGGACAGCCGATAACGACCAAATCTACGGCGTGGCGCGGCGCCAGTTCCGCGTAGCGCGCCTCAAGGTCGGCAGTCGTGAAGCACAATGTCGCTTGATATTCTGCCGCGGGTGGTTCGTCAAGGTAGAGTAGCGCGCAGCCGTAGTTGGCCGCTGCTGCCGAGAGCGCTTTGCGCGCTTCGTGGTTCGCTTCACCGACACCGCGAAAGTGCGGCACTGGTCCCCACGGCAGAGCCAGTCCAGTTGGCAGCTGCTTACCAACCCAGTCACCTAGCACAGAGAAATCAACGGACTCTACTAGGTCGCATTCGACCTCGACCAGCAGGTTGGCGGTGCGATTTTCATCGCGCAGCAGTCCGTAGTCTGGCGTGCAGCCACAGATAGCTGCAGCCAGCGCTGACAACCCCGAGTCGCGGTTGGTCCGCAGCTCGGTATACGAATTGGCATAGCAGACAGCATTCGACTCAGCCCATGCGCCGACCCCGTCGGGCAGCGATGTCTGAACAGCTTCGTAAGGTGTACACGAGAGCGTCAGTCGCACACCAAGTGCTGCATACGCGTCAAGGATACGTTGCTGCCGCTCAACATAGTCTGTAGTCGCACCCATCTCGCGCCAGCAGCGGCTGTCACAGCCGGCCGAGTTGAGTGTTGTCTCGACCTCGACCTGCGCGTCATCACCTAGCTTCTCTAGGAAAGTAGTCAGTCCATGCCCACCGGTAAGGGGCGAGACTCCTGAGACATGCGCAGCCGCTACTGGCACCATTTGTGGAGCATCAGCTGCGGTTCCCAGGTCGACCAACAGTCGCATCGCCATTTGCTTCGCCGCACCGTGATTGCCGGCGAGCATTGCCTGCTGCTTTACGGTCAGTTCCACGCTCGCGCAGGCTGGATGGTGATAAAGGGATTGGCGACCGTTAGTCCAGGTAATCTTCGAGCTTCAGGTTCATTGCCGGTGGGGTGCGTACGAAATTAGCAGCCTCACGGTCACTGGGGATAGTGCAGTCGAACCCTAGCTTGCAGGTCTCGCGCGTCTCAGCCTGGGCCGATGGGTCGAGTGACGACCCCTTCGACAGGAACGTAACAGTGTCGCAATCGCCCTGGAAGCGAGTCGCGAACGCCCACTCGACCATGTCACGATCACGGATATCAATGTCGTCGTTGACTACCCAGACATGTTTTAGCGAGGAGTGACCGGCGAACGCCGCCTCAATCGCCTTGCGGCCATCGCCATTATCTCGCGGGCGGATGGCGACAATAGCATGCAACCAAGAACTGCCGCCAGGTGTGATGTGGACGTCGACGCAGTCCGTAATCTGCGAGATGGCGTGGAAGATAGTCGGTTCGCGTGGCATCCCCATTAGCAACTTGTGCTCCGGGCCGCCCGGTAGCAATGCATGGAAAATTGAGTCGTCGCGCAGAAACAGTCGCTTTAGCTTGACCACAGGCTGACTACGGACGATATCCGGGGTTTCCGTGAGATCGAGGAACGGCCCCTCGTCAGCCATTTCGCCGGTGAATTCGCATATCATCACCAGCTCTGACTGTGGCACCGTGTGTCCGCCTACTTCTACCAGCGGCGACGTACCGAGTGCATTGGCAATCATCATCTCGCTAACGTCGATGCCGAACGAGGTCGCAGCACCGAGCAATACAGGTACCGAGACGCCGTTGCAGAATGCGAACTCCGTCAGGCCGCGCTCGCGGTAGGCGTCAAGGTTGCGCGGCAGGATGCGTAGCACCATGCGTTGGTCGTCCAGCTTCATCCCGCGGTGGTAACTCAGGTTGAGACCGTGATCATTATCGAAGGCTGCAGCGATTGCCGACGCAATGTAGGGGCCGCCGTCGAATTTCTGGTGCGTCAGGATTGGTAAGCCTTCCAGCGTCGGCTTGACCTCGCGGTATCCCGTCGCCTCAGCGCGCGGCACTTCCGCCTGCGAGTCGCCTGTAGCGGCGATGCGCTCCATGATTTCTGATTCGTCGCACCCAAGGCCGAGCGCGACCAGTTCACGCGAAGCACAGATGTTGGTGACAACTGGCATTTGGCTGCCGTCAACATTAGTGAAGAGCAGCGGGGTGTCACCCGCTTGCGCCATTAGCGCCGCCACCTCGTATTTGGGACTGACTTCACGGGAGATAGTTCGTAGTCGCCCCTTGTCAGCGAGCAGGTCAACGAATTCACGTAGGTTCATGTCCCTCCTCCGAAGGCAGTCTCGTATGCCGTATAACCGGCTTCGGTTAGTGCCTGTGTTACAGCAGTTTGCGAATCTACTCCTGCGGCGAGCGCGACTATGTTGCCACCACCACCCTTGCCGGTAAGCTTTGCACCCAGCGCTCCAGCATCGCGGACGATAGCGGCCAGCTCGTCCAGTTTGGGATGACCAACGCCGATATTGTTGAGCAGTTCGTGGTTGGTGTCCATCAGTTTCCCCACCCGTTTCAGCTCGCCAGCCTCGAGCGCTTTGCGTGCGTCGCTGACCCGTGCGCCAATTTCCGCAAAATATCCGTCATAGAGTCGTGGTTCGGCGTTCCGCCGCTTACGCACGCCAGCGACAAGTTCGCCTGTCGAGGCGGTGATACCGGTATCGCCCAGTACTAGGAAACAGCGGTCCGGAGACCGGAATGGCCTCGGTGGTTCCCCGCTGGTGAACCAGACCGGCTCCTCATGCGCGACAACGGTGTTGTCGATGCCACTCGGGGTACCGTGCACCACCCGCTCGGCTTGGAATACGATATTCGAAACATCAGTTGCTGACATCTTGGTGCCAAGGTGCGCCGCGAGTGCGCGGCAGACTGCGGTGGAGGTGGCAGCGCTGCTGCCCATGCCAGCTGCCGACGGAATGGCCGATTCGAGATTGACAGTTGCGTTCGGCTCCGGGGCGCCAACACGCGCCAGCACTGCTTGCGCTGCAACCGAGAATTGGTGCTCAGGGTCGCCATCCAGTGTCAGTCGTTGTCCTAGGTCACGCGCGTGAATCACCAGCCCGGCGCCATCACGTGTCGGCTCGGTCCAGGCGCGGGCGCGCAGTCCTGAGAGCGGTACAGCGATGGCCGGATGTCCATAGACCACGGCGTGCTCTCCGAACAGGATGACCTTGCCCGGCGCGGTGAACTCCATTGGGGTGGCAGCGGTTACTGGATTTACGGCTGGCGGCGGGATGCCAGCCTGAAGCCTTAAGCCCGCGAGTGTTTCCCTGTCAGCATGGACCGCATCGTGGTCGGCATGAGCGGCGCCTCCGGCATCCCGTACGGGGTACGTCTGCTCGAGGCGCTGAAGGAGCAACCGGTCGAGACCCACTTCGTCGCGACCGACTCGGCGCGACTGGTACACCAGCACGAGTGCGATGGCGACTGGGCTGAAGTTGAAGCCCTGGCCGATGTAGTGCACGGTAATGCCGATATCGCCGCTTCGATTGCTTCCGGCTCGTTCCGCGCGCGGGCGATGGTCATCATCCCCTGCTCGATGGACACGCTTGGCAAATTGGCAGCAGGGGTCAATGACAACTTGCTGACGCGCGCCGGTGCAGTAATGCTCAAGGAGCGGCGACCACTGATACTGGCGCCACGCGAGACGCCCTTTAGCCACATCCACATCGAGAATATGCTGCGGCTCTCTACTGCAGGTACCATTATCGCCCCAGCCGCGCCGGCATTCTACAACCGTCCACAGAGCCTTGACGACAATGTAAATTTCATTGCCGGTCGTGTCTTAGACTTGCTGGGTCTCGACGCAGATTTATTCGCGCGCTGGGAAGGCGGTTAGATCTTCAACATTTCCGGCTCGCTTTCGAGCGTCTTACGCCCGCTGTAGCCATCGTCGAGTGGGTGCCAGTGCGTCACTTTGGGCTCTCCCAGCTTGTAGCACAGGTACACCAGCTCGGCGCCGCGCTGCGCGTGAAAATCAATGAGCCCAATAGCAGGGTCTTTCACCTCGACTCCATGCCGTGCCAGTGCTTCGAAGAGCTGCTTCAACTCCGCCAGATTTTCGTCGAGTCGCACCTCTAGTTCGATGCGGTCTCGCATCGACTCTCTGCTTTTGGCGTCCTGTTCCACCTCAATCAGCAGCTCCTCCAGCTGCTCCCGCTCAGCGTGCCGGTCCGCCAGCTCCATCAGTAAAGGCCTCAGCGCTGGCAGCATTGCGTTCGCCTCGCGCGGGGTAAAAAGCCGCACAGTGTTTGACTGCACGGAGGCCCCCATCCCGAGGGGTGATTTAGAGTATATGCCGGATTGAGTCCGGCAAACACTCATAACTCCGGCTAGCGTGCCGCCGTTGTTTCTGCATGGACGTTTCATTCGACCACCCGGACACTTTCGCTCGGCGGCATATCGGGCCAGCACCAGCCGACATCCCGGAGATGCTGGCGAAGCTCGACTGTACGACTTTGGACGAGTTGACCGACGCAGTCGTTCCGGCCGACATTCGCTTCGCAGGCGAGCTGGACCTACCATCTCCGCTCACGGAAGCAGCAGCTCTACATCGTCTGCAAGACCTCGCGGGACGCAACGTGGTGGCGCGCAGCTATCTCGGGATGGGTTACTATGGTACCATAACACCGCCCGCGCTGCGGCGTAACCTGCTCGAGAATCCGGGCTGGTATACTGCATATACACCCTACCAGCCGGAAATTGCGCAGGGCCGGCTCGAGGCACTGCTGAATTTCCAGACCATGGTGTGTGACCTGACGGCAATGGAAATCGCCAACGCGTCGCTACTCGATGAGGCGACCGCTGCGGCTGAAGCCATGGCGATGGCGTGCAACGCTGCACACGGTAATCGCACTACTTTCGTCATCGCCGCTGACTGCCATCCGCAGACCGCTGCTGTCGTGCGAACGCGCGCGGCGCCGCTCGGCCTGCGTATAGTCGTTGTACCTTCCGCGGAGATAGAATTTGACGAGGATACCTTCGGCGTGCTGCTCCAGTACCCTGCCACTGATGGCGCGGTCTGCGACTATGGCGACATAATCACTGCGGCACATGACGTCGGTGCACTGGCCGTTGTTGCAACTGACCTGCTGGCGCTCTGTTTGCTCAAGCCACCGGGTGAATGGGGTGCCGACATAGTTGTCGGCTCATCGCAGCGTTTTGGTGTGCCACTGGGTTACGGTGGTCCGCACGCTGCGTTCATCGCGACGCGCGACACGTTGAAGCGGCGGCTGCCCGGCCGACTAGTAGGTGTTTCAAAGGATGTGCACGGCGCGCCCGCGCTGCGTTTAGCTCTACAGACACGCGAGCAGCACATCCGACGCGATCGCGCGACGAGCAACATATGTACTGCGCAGGTTCTGCTTGCAGTTACCGCGGCGATGTACGCAGTCTACCACGGTCCCAACAAATTGCGAGCGATAGCGGAGCGGGTACATCGATTGACGGGGACGCTCGCCGCCTCACTATGCAAGGCGGGCTTCGCGGTCGCGCACGATTCCTATTTCGACACGCTGCGTGTTACCGCACCCGGCACGCTCGAGCATGCCGCCGAGAGTGGCATCAACCTGCGCGACCTAGGCGATGGCGACGTCGGAATCGCGCTCGATGAGACCGTCGGCGATGGAGAACTCGCGGAGCTGCTGGCTGTTTTCGACGTGGAATGGGAGACTCCGCAAGGCAAGGTTCTGCCGGCTGCGCTGGAGCGCGAATCGTCATTCCTCGAGCATCCGGTCTTCAACCGCTACCACAGCGAGACCGAGTTCATGCGCTACCTGCACCGGCTCGAGACGAAGGACCTGGCGCTGAACACTAGCATGATTCCGCTCGGTTCGTGCACCATGAAGCTCAACGCGGCAGCCGAGATGGAACCCATAACGTGGCCTGGCTTTGCCGACCTGCATCCCTTTGCACCAGTCGAGCAGGCGACCGGCTACCACCAGCTGATTGCCGACCTCGAAGCATGGCTCTGCGAGATGACCGGCTTCGCCGCCATTTCACTTCAACCCAACGCCGGCTCGCAGGGCGAACTGGCAGGGATGCTTGCCATTCGGAGCTACCATTCTACGCGCGACGAAGATGGCCGCGACGCCTGCCTTATTCCAGTCAGTGCGCATGGTACCAATCCTGCCTCGGCAGTGATGGCTGGTATGCGCGTTGTCCCAGTCGCATGCGATGATGACGGCAATATCGACCTCGCCGATTTGCGCATGAAGGCGACCGAGTGCGGCGATGCTTTGGCGGCATTGATGGTAACCTACCCCTCGACACATGGGGTGTTTGAGACTCATATCCGTGAGGTGTGTGACATTGTCCACGCTTCCGGTGGTCAGGTCTATTTGGACGGCGCCAACCTAAACGCGATGGTCGGGTTCTGCCGACCGGCCGAATTCGGAGCTGACGTCTGCCACCTAAACCTGCACAAGACCTTCTGCATTCCGCATGGTGGCGGCGGTCCCGGCATGGGGCCCATCGGCGTTAGGAAGCATCTGGTCCCGCATTTACCGGGCGACCCACTTACTGGTGAAGACGGTGCCGTTTCGGCCGCCCGCTACGGCAGTCCGCTCATTCTCCCCATCACTTGGGCCTACATCGCTATGATGGGTGCCGCAGGGCTGCGCGAAGCGACGCAGGTCGCTATCCTCAACGCCAACTACGTCGCGCAGCGTCTGGGCGACGCATATCCTGTCCTCTACACCGGCGCTGGCGGCCATGTCGCACACGAGTGTATTCTTGACACGCGAGAGATGCTAGCCAATGCAGGGCTAACGGTTGATGATGTCGCCAAGCGGCTCATAGATTACGGCTACCATGCACCGACGATGAGCTTCCCAGTGCCAGGGACACTGATGGTCGAGCCGACCGAGTCCGAGAGTCGTGCTGAGCTGGACCGCTTCTGCGACGCAATGCTCGCGATTCACGCTGAAATCGTGGCAGTCACTGACGGCAGTCTCACCTCTAGCGATAGCTCACTGTGCAACGCGCCGCACACAGCCGCTACTGTAACAGCCGATGTATGGAATCGCACCTATTCGCGCGAACAGGGAGCCTTCCCGGCGAAGTGGCTGCACGATCACAAGTACTGGCCACCGGTCGGTCGTATCGATCAGGCGTGGGGTGACCGCAACCTCTCGTGCAGTTGTCCTGATGACTGGGCGGAAGAGGTTTAGCTGCGTCCCGGCTAACGCACTATGACTCTGCGCATGTACGGTGCCGCTTGGTGCGGCGACTGCCATCGCGCCAGGGCATGGCTGGATGGAGAGAATATTTCGTATGAGTACCTCGATATCGAGAGCGACGATGCACTTCGCGACCGCGCCGTTTCACTCAATAACGGTTTCCAGCGTGTGCCAGTGCTGGAGTTCGACGACGGCAGCGTGCTGGTCGAGCCGACCAACGAACAATTGGCTGCGAAGTTGGCTCCCTAGAGCGTAAGCTGAAGCTCACCCAGCTTCATTGCTGACGCGCGTCTGCTGAAAATCGAGTGAAAAAAACGATAGCCTTTTTATGGCGCAATCTTCGTGTGCCGGCGGGCAAATGCTATATATCTCGATAGCACAGTCCCGACTGAGGCAAATGATGTCAACCCCGACCCGCGCCCTGTTGCTAGCCGCCCTGGTACTGGGCAGTTCGCTCTTTATCTTTAGTCCGCAGGCCGAAGCTCAGACGACACCGGTTGCGTTTTCCATGACTTTTTCGGACGCCTCGGTAAAACTAGACGTGCGTCCCGGCGCCTCGGGTGTCGGCTGCACCTCGCTGCAGGTCAGTAATGAGGGCGCCGCCAACATTGACGTCGACGTCCAGATATCTGGCGGTGGCGTGACCATTTCCCCCTCTGCTATTTCAGTGACTCTCGCCGCTGGCGCCAGTATCACCGTGCCGGTATGTGCCATTGCCACCGTCCGAGCCGCTTACAAAAATGTAGATGTGCAGGCAACCGGACAGGGGTCGGAGACAACCACTCATCTCAACCCGCAAACCAAGTTTGCTGGCTTTACCGCTCAGATTGAGCAGTATGCACGACTCTCTATCCGCGCTGACCAGCCCTTCCAGAGGGTCGGCCCCGGTAAGGAATTCCCTCTTACTTTCACTGTCCTGAACTATGGCAACCACGTTGATACCATTCTAGTCGAGGTGGTCAACCAGGAGAAGCTTGAGGAGGCTGGCTTCATCATCGCACTTTCGCAGCCGCAAATCGAGATTGACAGTCAGGGAGAGCTGCAGGTCCCCCTCAATGTACGCACTCCGCGCGGCACGGCCCTTGGCTGGTTTAATGAGTACCACACCATTATCGTGAAGGCATCGACCACACTGGCGGGCGAGACCGAGGCACGCTCAATTACGTCAAACTTATGGGTGCGTGGGGTCTTTGTTCCCGGTTTCGAGTCTAGCTTCTCAATGCTGGCGCTTGCCATAGTCGCAACTGCACTGGCTCGGATGAAACGCGACAACGAGTAATAGTCTTAGCGACAGACCCGACTATAATGGGTGACTATTCCAAGACGTCCGAGTTTGCCTGTGGCGTGGTCCTGTTCCGTGGCGACCGCACGCTGCTGCTGCGCCATACTGAGGGGCACTGGGCACCGCCGAAGGGCCGTGTTGAGCCCGACGAGGCTGAACTGGAAGCGGCCCTGCGCGAATTGCAGGAGGAGACCGGACTGCACGACATAGCGGTTGTCGAGGGCTTTCGCCACGAAATCAGCTACATCAAACGACGTGGCAGTGTTGAAATCCCAAAACGTGTTCTCTTCTTCCTTGCGAAATCTCCGTCAGGTGAGGTGCAACTGAGCGACGAGCACACGGCTTTCGACTGGCTGAAATGGGACGCAGCATTCGTGCGCGCCACCCATGATACAACGTCTGAAGCACTTATTGCAGCGCATGAATTCCTACATCGGCAGCTTTAATGTCTCTAGCTGACGCAGGGGGTACATGCAGCCGTTAAAGCGCCGCGAGCAGATGCAGGCCCTACTTGCTGCCATTGGGCTGTTGCTGGTCGGCTTTGCGCTCTTCTACGGTGGCAGTGCGGCGACGGTCGCACTAATCTCCGCGGCAGGTTCCTTCTGGCTGGCGTTCGGCAACCCCAGTACGGCGACCACCCCGCAGGCACTGCTCGAGCGTGTAAGTAACGTAGTGGCCCACAAGCTGGATCGCGCTGAGAGCTGGCTATGCGCACAGGTAGGTGCCGAGAAGAAAGGCGATCGCACCATTGTTGGCGTTGCGTTCAATTTCATGCTGGTGATGGCGGTGGTGCTACCGGCAGATCTGTTGTTCCAGCACATAACGCGCGGCGAGAACTCACTGCTGCTTTACCAGAAGTTCCTGACTTGGTTCGTTTGGGTAATCGAGAGCGCATTCGGTATCGAGGTTAGCATCGGTGGTAGTAACGGGACTCTACTGCGGTACGAGGAGATAATTGACCTAGAAATTGTCAGTACTTGTACCGGTCTACACGAAACCTTGTTCCTGGGGCTGCTAATCCTTTGCTTTCGCGGTGTGAAGCCGCTGGTGCGCGTACGCTGGGCCGCGTATGCAGCCGTATTTATCTTCTTTGAGAACGCCCTGCGTATCATCACCGCCTACCCTCTCATCATGAAGTACGGTTTCGCAACTTGGGACAAGGTTCACTATTTCTGGTGGCAGACTGGTCAGTACGCGCTCATTATGGCGCTCTTCGTGCTGTGGGTGCTCACTATCGGCGGTCGCTCTGAGAACCGCAGCCGTGCCAATTCCGTCTAGCCAGGTGGGATGAGATGCCCCATTTTGTTCGACTTTGTGCTTAGGTAGTCGCGGTTCTCTGCTTTCGGTGTTATGATATGCGGCTCCCGCCGTACCGTGAGGCCCGCCTCGCGCAGCGCTTCAATCTTGGCAGGATTATTGGTCAGCAGCGCCGCCTTGCCCACACCGAGGGACCTTAGGATGGTGACCGCGTCTCCATACTGCCGCATTTCACCGCTGAAGCCCAGCTTTTCATTGGCCTCGACTGTGTCGAGGCCATCGTCCTGCAGGTTGTAGGCGTGAAGCTTGTTCACTAGTCCAATACCACGTCCTTCCTGCCTTAGGTATATGATGACACCATGCCCCATCTCGGCGATTCGCTCCATCGCCAGGTCGAGCTGTTCACCGCAGTCACAGCGGTCGGAATGGAATACGTCGCCCGTAAGACATTCCGAGTGAATGCGCACTAGGACTTCGCCCTCCATGTCGCCCAGCACCAGCGCAATATGCTCGCGGTTCGCAGTCTCACCAGGGAAGGCAATGATGCGAAACTCTCCGAAGCGGGTCGGAAGTCGCGCCGCCGCCAGTGCATCGTCCTCGCACGGTTCCGCCATTGGCGCGTCACCCAGCGGTCAGTTTTATTATTTGCTCACGACGAGCAGTTTACGCCCGTCCTCTTCCGAGTCGGAAATCAGTGTGTAGTTACGTCGCCTTATGACAGTCAGGATGTCTCGTTTCGAGTCTTCTGCCTCCCAGCACACCTGGAGTTCCTCACCGGCTGGTAGTGGCATCAGCGCACGCAACATCGCCATCACGGCTTGCGTGCATTGCAATCCCCTCACGTCCACCTCCTTCAGGTTACCGCCTCCACCAAGTCATTAGCAGGAGAAGCTCGAACCACAGCCACAACTTTCGTTAGCGTTCGGGTTCTCGACCTTGAAGCCAGATCCACTCACTGACTGGACGTAGTCAACCTGCATCCCTGCCACCATTGGCAAATCCTGCCGCCCGACGACCAGCCGAATGCCACTCGACACGAATTCCTCATCACCAGGCTGCCCCTCAGAATCAAGGCTTAAGCCATATTGCATGCCGGCGCAACCACCTGGGAAGACCGCGATACGTAGTGCCATATCCTGTTTGTCTTGAGCTTCCATTGCGCGCTGCAGTTCGGTGGCAGCCGCTTCGGTCACCGTAACTAGTACTTTGTCAGATTCGAGTGCGGTCTCAGAGCTGGTGGCCATGTTGGGTGCCTGACCTGTCATGGCAGTATTAGAGCTTGCGCCATTCATTCGGTCGTTGCCCCCAGCTCACCGTGAAGCGCTGCTCGCAAGGTGTGCCACGCCAGTGTGGCACACTTCACTCGCGTTGGGTAGTCACGGATTCCACCAAAGGCTCCGAGCTTGCCGAGCTTGTCCGATGATTCATCTCCGGTTGCGAGCGCGTGAAACTTTGCGAATAACTCATCCAACTCATCTTTATCAAGACCTTTCACGGCGTCAGTCATCAGGCTTGCTGACGCAGTTGAGATAGCGCAGCCGCTGCCTTCGAAGGCGACCTCTGCCACCCTGCCATCCATGAGCTGCAACTGCAGCTGTAGTTGGTCGCCGCAGAGTGGATTGTGTCCTACCGCAGAGTGCGTCGGCGCTTCCAGCGCACCACGGTTGCGCGGGCTGCGATTATGGTCCAAGATGAGCTGCTGGTAGAGCTCTGACAGGCTCATGCAAAGAGCTCCTGAGCCTCGCGTAGTGCTTTGCAGAGCGGAACAATTTCTGCATGATAATTATATAAACCAAAAGAAGCGCGTACAGTCGCTGGCACGCCATAGAACGCCATTACCGGCTGCGCGCAGTGGTGACCGGTGCGAACCGCGACACCGTACCGGTCCAGTACCGTACCGATGTCGTGCGGGTGGACTCCTTCGACTACGAACGAGAGCACGCTTGCCTTGGCGTCCGCGGTACCGATGAGTCGCACGCCCTCGATTGCCGCTACCGCGTCAGTTGCGGCTGTCAGCAGCTCTCGCTCGTGCGCGACGATTGCATCGAGCCCGATTCCCGCTAGGTATTCAACCGCTGCTCCGAGCCCAATTGCGCCGGCGATGTTCGGCGTCCCCGCCTCGAACCGTAGTGGTGGCGGCGCGAACTCGGTCTTCTCAAAAGTGACGGATCGAATCATGTCACCACCTCCTTGCCAGGGGGCCATTCCCTCTAGATGGGCTGAACGACCCCAGAGCACACCGATTCCTGTGGGTCCGTAGAGTTTGTGACCCGAGAGCGCGTAGAAATCAACCCCCAGTTCACACACGTTGACTGACAGGTGCTGGACCGCCTGCGCACCATCGACCAGCACCGGGATTCCGCGCGCGTGCGCCATCTCTGTGATTTGCGCGATTGGATTGACGGTGCCCAAGGCATTTGAGACGTGTGTCAGCGCTAGTAGTTTTGTCCGCGGCGTTAGCAGCGTCTCTAGCTCATCGAGCAGTAGTTCACCCGTCTGTGACATTGGTGCGACGCGCAATTTTGCACCAGTGGCTTCACATGCAAGTTGCCACGGGACGATGTTGGCGTGGTGTTCCATCGCCGTAATTAGTACTTCATCGCCCTTGTGCAGCTGTGGCCGCAAGAATGCGTTCGCAACGAGATTGATGCCCTCGGTCGCGCCACGCACGAAGACTATTTCGTTTGCCTCAGCGCCCAGGAATTGTGCAATCTTCGCGCGCGCTCCTTCATAGGACTCGGTCGCGCGCTGGCTCAGAGTGTGGACACCACGGTGGACATTGGAATTATCCTCGCGGTAGAACTTGTCGAGCGCATCAAGTACAACCTTGGGCTTGTGCGTCGTCGCGGCGTTGTCAAGATAGACGAGCGGCCGACCGTGTACTTTCTGCTGCAGCGCCGGGAAGTCGGCACGCAGTTCCGCAACGTTCACGCAGCCTCCGCCAACATCCCTGGTAGTCGCGCAATGACCGTTTCCGCCAGTTCGTCGCGCAGAGATTCATCGGTGATACGCCGTACGATTTCGGCGGCAAACGAGTCAACTAGCATCCGTCGTGCCTCATCATAAGCGAGGCCGCGTGACCGCAGGTAGAATAGCGCTTCACGGTCAAGCTGGCCAACGGTCGCGCCGTGAGTGCACTTGACGTCGTCGGCATAGATTTCCAACTCAGGTTTGGTATGGATAATCGCGTCATCGGTCAGTAACAGGTTCTGGTTTGATTGCTGTGCGTCGGTGCGCTGCGCGTCAGGATGCACATGCACGCGACCGTTGAACACCGCACTCGCCTTGCCGCCGAGGATACCACGGTAGGTTTCGCGGCTATCGCAGTGTGGCACTGCATGCTCGATGGTAGTGTGGTTATCGACGTGCTGCTCACCGTCGGCCAGGTAGAGTCCGTTTAGTCGCGCCTCGGCGCCGCTACCAAGCAAGTGAAACTGGAGATCGTTGCGCACCAGTCGCCCACCAAAGGTAAGCAGGTGATTTGTGACGAGCGAGTCGCGCTGCTGCCGTACCTCAACGCAGCCGATGTGGACATCGTTGGAACCATGGTGGATGCGCAGGTGCTCTACGCGACTGCCGCTTCCGACCGAAAACTGCGTTACTGGTAGGCAGGTCCCGCCATCGGTGCGGTAGCGCTCGACCAGCGTCAGCTGCGTGTTTTCGCCAACAACAACTAGCAGTCGTGGCACCGCTAGACCAGAGGTTGTTGTAATTGTCAGCAGCAATTCCCTCTCAGGCTTTGCGTTGTCCTCGACTTCGACCAGCAGCCCGTCGCGTAGCAGTGCCGTATTGAGCAACCGAAATGGATGTGTCATATCCGCCTCGGCAGCGAGTAATGGTACTGCTGCGTCGGCCGCTTCTTCCAGCGGCCGTACGCGCACACCAGCCGGTGCATCGGCTTTGATTACTGGTCGCAGCAGTTCCAGTTCCTGCTGCGTCAGGAAATTGGTGTCGGTGTATCGCCAGCGCTCGTCGCGCGTTGACGGCAACCCTCGATCCAGGAAATGTGCGCTGGCGGCAGTGCGCAGTGCCGCTAGCTCTGGTGGACCATCGGCAGATGCGAGCAGTGCTTTCCAGTCCATCTATGCCGCCTGTGCAATAATATGGTCGTAGCCATGCTCTTCAAGGTCTAGCGCCAGCTGCTGGTCGCCTGAGCGCACGATGCGCCCATCCACGAGCACATGCACGAAGTCGGGTACGACGTAGTTGAGCAGTCGCTGGTAATGCGTTACCACAATTGTGGCATTGTCTTCTCTCCGTAGTGAATTTATGCCGCTGGCAACAACGCGCAGCGCGTCGATATCCAGACCAGAATCGGTCTCGTCCAGCACGGCAAGTTGTGGCTCCAGCACAGCCATCTGGAAGATTTCATTACGCTTTTTCTCACCGCCCGAGAAGCCCTCATTGACCGGTCGGTTCAATAGCTCCTCATGCAGGTTGAGCAGTGCCATCCGTTCTTGGATGAAGGTCAGGAATTCGAAGGCGTCTAGCTCCTGTTCACCACGTGCACGGCGTTGCGAATTAAGGGCAGAGCGCAGGAAGTAGCTATTGCTAACGCCAGGAATTTCGACTGGATACTGGAAAGCCATGAAGATGCCGGCGCAGGCGCGTTCCTCCGGGGCGAGTTCGAGCAGGTCTTTCTCGTCATACTTGACTGACCCACTGCTGACTTCGAATTGCTCGCGTCCCGCAATAATCTGTGCCAGCGTGCTCTTACCACTACCGTTAGGCCCCATAATGGCGTGCACCTCGCCCGCGTTGACGGTCAGGTCAATCCCTTTCAGGATAGTTTTACCATCGATGCCAGCTTTCAGGTTGCGGATTTCGAGCATCAGCCAACACTCCCCTCAAGTGAGACTTCGAGCAGCTTCTGCGCCTCGACGGCGAACTCCATGGGCAGCTCGCGGAAGACCTCCTTGCAGAAGCCGTTGACAATCAGGTTGATACTGTCTTCCAGCGAGTTTCCGCGTTGCTGACAGTAGAAGAGCTGGTCCTCGCCAATCTTGGATGTGGATGCCTCGTGCTCAACGTGAGCTGAACTGTTCTGCACGTCCAAGCACGGAAAGGTGTGCGCACCGCACTGCTCGCCGATGAGCAGTGAGTCGCATTGCGAGTAATTGCGCGCGCCCTCAGCTTTCTTGAGAATCTTTACCTGCCCGCGGTAGGAGTTCTGCCCCCACTGCGCCGAGATGCCTTTGCTGATTATGGTCGAGCGGGTGTTGCGGCCAATGTGGACCATCTTGGTCCCTGTGTCCGCCTGTTGTCGCTTGGCGGAGAGCGCAATCGAATAGAATTCGCCGACAGAGTTATCGCCTTGCAGAATACACGATGGATACTTCCAGGTAATTGCCGAGCCAGTTTCGACTTGTGTCCATGAAATCCTAGAGTTACTACCGCGACAAGCGCCACGCTTGGTAACGAAATTGAAGATACCTCCGACGCCATCTTCGTTGCCGGGATACCAGTTCTGAACTGTTGAATACTTTATATTTGCGTCGTTGAGAGCGACTAGCTCCACGACTGCAGCGTGCAGCTGGTTCTCATCGCGCATTGGCGCGGTGCACCCTTCCAGATAGCTGACACAGCTGCCCTCATCCGCAATGATGAGCGTACGCTCAAACTGCCCAGTCTTTGCAGCGTTGATACGGAAGTAAGTCGAAAGCTCGAGCGGGCACTGAACGCCTTTCGGAATATAGGCAAACGAACCATCGGTGAAGACTGCGCTGTTGAGGGCTGCAAAGAAGTTGTCAGAGCGCGGTACAACCGAGCCGAGATACTTGCGCACTAGCTCGGGATGCTCCTGCACCGCCTCGCTGAATGAGCAGAAGATGATACCCTGCGCTGCGAGCTGGTCCTTGAAGGTAGTCGCGACGCTCACGGAATCGAATACCGCGTCCACCGCGACCCCAGCCAGTTTTTCGCGCTCGTGGAGTGGGATGCCCAGCTTCTCGTAGGTCGCAATCAGCTCAGGATCCACATCGTCCAGTGACTTCGGACCATCGGCACTCGATTTTGGGGCAGAGTAATAGACGATGTCTTGGTAGTTGATAGGGTCGTATTCGATATTGGCCCAGTGTGGCTCCTCCATCGTGAGCCAGTGGCGGTAAGCCTCCAGCCGCCATGTAGTTAGCCACTTCGGCTCGTGCTTGCGCTTGGAAATGAAGCGAATAACATCCTCGCTCAGGCCGGCCGGGACCGTGTCAGTTTCAACGTCGGTGACGAATCCAAATTGGTAGTCACGTTCAGCGTATTCACGCAGCATCTCGGTCTCGGAATTCACGCCTGGACACCTTTCAGTGGAACTAGTGGCGGCGCGAGCGACGGCTGCGCCATGTCGGCCAGCGTTGCCGTTTCGAGTGCGTTCCGCACGGCGAGTGAGATGGTCTGCCACGGCGCCTCGACGGCGCAGTCATCTTCTAGGGCGCAGCTGCAGACAGTATTGGAGCACTCTGTCAGCGCAATCGGTCCCTCCAGCGCCTCGACCAGTCGCGCCACTGAGATGGTCTCGGCAGGCTGTGTCAAGCAGTAGCCGCCAGCGGCACCTCGCGTTGAAGTAAGGATGCCACTGCGCGCCAGCTGCTTCAGCAGTCGCGTCACTGTCGGTTGCGGGACATGTGTATCTTCAGCAATTTCGCGCGCAGTGTGGAGCCGCTCCGGCTCGTCTTTGGCGATGCGTGCAGCGATAACGATACCGTAGTCTGTCAATTTGTTGATTCGTATCACACGGCACTCCCTACAGAAGTTAATTTGCACTAAATCAGTCCTATATAAAATTTCTGTTATTAATGGTCGTGACGGCACGCTTATATTACACCTGAATACAGAGGCCTAGATGCTTACAGTCACCGAGCAGGCTGCAGCTCATATCCAGCGGCTGGCCGATGGTGCTGCACCACGGCTGCGTGTTCGCGTTATCGGCGGTGGTTGCTCTGGTATGCAGTACGACTTGCAGCTGGCTGCAGAGCCAGTTGAGGGTGATGCCGAAGTCCAAGTGCACGGCGTGACAGTAAGCGTTGATCCCCGCTCGGAGCCGTTGCTGGCAGAGGCGACGCTCGACTATATCGACCCACTTACAGGCGGATTGACCCGCTCAGGTCTGATGCTGCATAACCCCAAGGCGGAAGCAACTTGCGGCTGCGGTGACTCGTTCGCTATTTGAATCCATGACACTGACGCTCGATGAAGTCCGGGACGCTATCGTGGCGCGCGAGAATCCCACGCTTACTATGGCGGAGGTAGAGCTGCACGCGACGACGGTGCATCGCATCCTAGAGCTGAAACAGCAGCACGGGGTTGTTATCCTGGGTCATAACTACATGGAACCGCTGGTTTACGGCCTTTCGGAAAAAATTGAGCAGGGTGACTCGCTTGGCCTGAGCCGCTCCGCCGCAGAAACCGAAGCGGAGTTCATTATCTTCAACGGAGTCCGCTTCATGGCCGAAACCGCCAAGATTCTCAGCCCTGAAAAGCGGGTTCTAATTGCCGACCGGGAGGCGGGCTGCTCGCTTGCTGATAATTTCGGCGCCACTGAGGTGCGGCAAATACGCGCCGCCCACCCTGGCGTTCCTGTTATGATATACGTCAATTCCTACGCTGAGGCGAAGGCGGAGTGCGATGTTTGCTGCACATCGGCCAACGCTGCACACATTGCTATGGCACTGCCGGGCGACGAGCTGATTTTTGTCCCTGACCTGTTTTTTGCGCAGAATCTTGAAGAGGAGTTACAGGGGCACAAGCGCGTTATCTACCCAGGACAGGGCAACGGTGGACACGGCGCTGTCTGCGAGGTGCACGAGCAGTTTACGCTCGATGACATCCGGGCAGTTCGCAATGGCTTTGATATCCCGCCGGGTCATCCGACTCGGCGTCTATACGTCCACTGGGAATGCCGGCCAGAGGTATTACGCGAGGCGGACTTCTACGGCAGCACGACCCAGATAAGCAACGACATCGCGCAGCACGTCGCTGCCGGCAGTCTAGAGCGGGCATTCATCGCCTCCGAGTGCGAGTTGACCTCGAACCTGATGGAAGAATTCCCGACAGTACAGTTCTGGACCGCTTGTTCGGTGCGTTGTAGTCACATGGCGCGCATCACGCTCGAGAAAATCCTGCCTATACTGGAAGCCATCGATGCCGGCGACGATTTGCAGCAGTGGGAGGTCGATTTGCCGCCCAAGGTAATCGAGGCTGCTGCAGCACCAATTCAGCGCATGATGGAACTGAGTGCGGCTTCCTGAAAGAGATTAGCGGCGTCGCGCCGCCCAGGCAAGCGCCGGAACAGCCAGAAATAGTGGGAAGCCAGGAAGACCAAGTAAACCGTCGTCGTCGCCGCCAAGAATAGATGCTGAGACAATTGTGAGCGTTATTAGCGGATCATTTGCGGAGCCGTTGGTACCGTTGCCTCCACCTCCCATTCCCGTATGGTCAAATTGGGTGTAGTGTAGCATTACGTTCAGCTCTTTTCCGGTAACCTGCTCCCATGTGATGACTGTGCCGGTGACGATGGTGCCATTTGCCGTCTCGTGCTCGGAGCCTTCCGAGACTGAGGCATAGTCGTTATTCGCCATCCACATGTCGGCACCCATTAGCATCACATAGCCGCCCCTCAGATTGTCTTTCCAGTCAACCGGCCACGCCTCGGTGAACTCTATAGCGACAACACTCCCGCTAGCTCTAGCATCGTAAAAAGCGAGAGGAGATGAGGTTACGAAGAACCCCGTGTCATAGGTAATATTGTCGTGGTAGATGTCGACATCTTCCCACCCTTCGTACCATATTTCGAAACTGAAAACGTCGCCTGCCACGAGGTCATAGACAAAGCCAAGCCCATAGGTTTCCTCAACCAGTTCATCGCCATTGCTCTGACACCCAACGACGGTATCCTCGACTGACTGGTCATTCACCTTGAAGTAGAAAGTCCATTCACAATCAGCTTCGTAATCCGGGTCTTTCCCTTCCCACCATATATTTGCTTGGTCTATAGAAATTGATTGATCGTAAACTACCCCCTCAGTTGCCCATTCGCCGACCTGGGTCGCTTCACGATCGTATCGGAAACCAGGGAGCTGACTGTATTCAGCTCGTCCAGTAGAATGGGCCTCCATTTCATCGGGCAGCTTGTTCTGGGGTGAGAGGGTAGCACCGTCTTCCTTCAAGTTAAACGTGAGTGCTATTTCAGGCTCGAAGGGTTCCATTTCCGCCGCGCTCGCAGGGAGCGCCAGCAGGAGGGCAGCAACGAACATCATGACTGGAACAACGAAATAGCGCAAGGAGCGGCTCCAGTCGGTTCGCGTTATTAAGGTTGCTTCAACGCTTGCGCCGTGCCACCAATGCGATTGCCAGTGTCGCCACTACCAGTTCAAAGCCTGGTATCCCTAAAAATCCCTCATTCGACTCCTCATCTGTGGAAATCGGGTCGAGGCTTCCGACCTCTACCATAATTGCAGGGGCGTAGTCTGCGCGGGATGTGTAGGCGAAACCGACCGTGGGGTCATCGCCACGGGCGTACTGCTCTAGCTTCCAGAACACCATCACAGCCTTGACAGTAGCGTTGTTCAGTTGGTATTCCGCACCATCCACAACTCGGGGATAGCCCGATGGTTGCGCGTTGTTGTCCAGCGTTGCCCCATCGACGGTTAGCGTTAGGAAATTGCCCTCTAGGATTTCGTTGACATCAGTTTTCCATGCCTCGATGTATTCGAAGCCGACTTCACCGCTATTCTGCGTGCCACGGCCGAAAAAGACCGCATCGGCCGCGACCTTCATTCCTGAGTCACGGCTGGCGTTATCGTAGTAGATGTAGATAGCTCTGAATGATTTCATTTCCACCTCGAGAGAGATTGTTAGACCTCTCTCAACAAGTGTGTTGGGAAATGTTCCTGTCGGTGGTTCCGCGTATTCACAAGGATCGTCGCGTGTCTGCGGGCAGGGTCCTGTCCCGTCTTCGTAATCGTCACCATTGTTGTCATCTTCGTTGTCCTCGTACTGGAATATTTGCTGTCCATCTAGGAAGATGGTCCATCTGAGCTCAAGGTTGGCTTCGTAGTTCTCGTCATTCGGATCCTCGACCCACCAGAGGTTGAATACCACATCGCTGATTGTCACATCGTACAGGGAGGCATCACTCTCCCAAGTCCCCATCGACTTCCAGTCGCCTTTATTGCGGGTCGAAATTGGATCTGGCGTGTTCTGCGTGTGTGAGTAGTACCGCTCCTCGATCGCTTCCTGCTCGACGTTAGCCACGGTCTCGGGAGAAAACGCCGGACCTTCTTTCAGGTTCAGGTGCAGTGGCTGTGTACTCCCCTGCAACTCACCTTGCGTCCCGGCAGTGAACACCACCAGTGCGCAGAGCGTGAACAGCCAGCTAGCATGCCTCATTGCAGCCAACTCAGCCTGCAGCCGGATTAAACTTTCGCCTTCACTCGCCTTCCGGTTCCGCCGGTGCTAGCTCCTCTAGTCGTTGCTCTGCGTTGGCGAGCATTTCGCGGCAGCGCTCGGCGAGGACACTGCCCTGCTCGAATAGTTCCATTGCCTCTTCCAGCTCAATCTCGCCTGATTCTAGCTGCGCAAGCAGCGTTTCGAGTTGCTGCAGTGCTTGCGAGAAGTTCAGTTCCTCGTCTTTGTTACTTGACATTCCATGCCTCCTTTACTGAGAGTAATATCAATTTCGCTGCCAATCGGTACAGGCGTCCGCAGTACGCCTCCACTGTGCTGCACGATGGCGTAGCCGCGTCCCAGCACAGCCGTTGGGTCGAGCCCTACCAGCAGTGCTTGGGCTTTCGACAGCCGTTCAGTCTGTCCCCCAAGCAGCGTGCGGACACTGCGTTGTAGTTGCGCCGTAGCTGTATCGAGCCGCTGTACCCCCTCGCGCAGCCGCTTGCGCGGATGCGCCAGCATTAGTCGGTGCTGTAGCGCGCCAATCGCTGCCCCCTCGCGCTCGACTCGCCGTCCCGCAAGCGCTGCCAGCTGCTGTAGTGCGCCAGCGAAACGTGCGTCCACCTCACGCCAGTCGGGTAGCGCTAGTTCGGCGGCGTTGCTGGGCGTTGCCGCGCGCAGGTCTGCAACGAAGTCGACGACTGTCGTATCTATTTCGTGGCCAACTCCTGTCACAACTGGCGTCGCACAGCCGAAGACTGCGCGCACGACTGGCTCGGCATTGAAACCATCCAGGTCTTCTGGTGAGCCACCGCCACGTGCCAGTATCAGCAGCTCTGCGCCAAGGGCATCAGCATGCCTGAGTGCCGTAACCAGTGCGGTGGGCGCGCCAGCACCTTGTACCAGCGCCGGAACGACACTGACACGCGCCAGCGGCCAGCGTTGGCGTGCCACTTTCAGCACGTCGTTGAGTGCCGCCGAGCCGGCGCCAGTTACCAGAGCAATATGCAGCGGGAATGGAGGTAATTCTTTTTTATGTAGGTCGTCGAAAAGGCCCTCACCGCGCAGCTTTCGTTTCAGCGCCTCAATAGCAGCAGCGCGGTCACCCGCACCAGAAGGACGTAGACCTCGCACATCAAGTTGGTATTGTGACCTCGCGCCATAAGTTGAGAGAGACCCGCGAGCGATTACTTGATCCCCTTCCTGTGGTTGCGCAGTGAAGCCGGCCTGGTTGCTGGCCCATGCGACGCATGCAAGGCTGTTCTGTCCGTCTGTCAGCGTGAAATAGAGATGCCCCGACGCCGCCTGAAAGGGCTTGATAACCTCACCATCGATGCGGATGTCACGAAACTCGGCGACACCTTCGACCGCCTGCTTGACCCGTTGACTCAGCTGCTGCAGCGTCCACACCGGCGCGAACACTCCACCCGAACAGCACTGGGTGATAAGGTTAAGCGGTCGGCCGCTGACAGGATGTGGGTGAGTTCAGCATCTCACGTGAGCGCATCGAGCGCTATCTGGCGCTGACTGCGGAAGCGTTGGAGAAGGTTGAAATTCCAACCGTAGCCGGCAGCGATGCGCGTGCGCAGGCCGAAGATATGCTCGGGATGGCACGCGCCTACCACTCCGATGCGCAGCACTTCCTTACCGCTGGCCGGGGTGATGATGCTTTCGCCGCCGTGAACTACGCGCACGGCTGGCTAGACGCCGGCGTGCGCCTCGGTTTGCTCGATGGTAAGGGTGATTGGAAACTCTTCACGCAGGACTGAACAGGGTCAGGCAGTCTCGACGGTAACAGTCTTGGCAGGCATGTCGGTGGTCGCAGGCGCTAGTTCTACGCCGAGGTAAATTACCGTAATACTGGTAGTGTATTCCAGTTCAAGATCTTCTCCAGCATCAATTTTCTCTACGGTGACCGGGTCAAGGTCGGTTAAGGAGAATCTGTAGGTATGTTCGCCGCTCCCTAAGGTGTATTCGAATGAGTAGTCACCATCGGTTGTGGGATTTGATTCCAGCACCGTTACGTGCACTTTGGCCAGGATTTTCTTCTCGAACATCCCCATCTCTGGAATATTGAAGCTGATATCGCCGTTAATTTCTGTCTTGTCATTGTTCAGAGCGAAATCGGCGTCTGTGACATGGTCTTCCAGATTAAGGTCAATAGCATCATTGTAGGTTTGGTAAAGGTCGAATCCGACACCTGCGGCCGTCAGCAGGACCGCCACCATGATGACAGTCTTCGCAACCCCCAAGGTTGAACCGATTACGCCAGTTCCGCCTCCACTTCCACCACCGCCGGAAATACCCTTGTTTGAGCGGATTGAGTTATGATCAACCGCTCCTGAATCTCCACTACTATGACTAACACTGGAAGTGTTGCTCTTTGACGAGTTGTAATTCTTGGTCATCGCTGGCTCGCCGGGACCGCCGCCATCGCCAACAAGGTCGTCTTCGACGCTAATGCTTGAGGTGTTGCTCTTTGACGAGTTGTAATTCTTGGTCATCGCTGGCTCGCCGGGACCGCCACCATCGCCAACAAGGTCGCCGTCACTGACGCTCTTGGTGTCCCTAGTGGTATGGTAGTCCGTTCCTTGAGTCTCGTCCGGCCCGCCTCCACCGCCTCCATGTGCCTCGCTCGAGGTATTGCTCTTGCTGGTATTGTAGGTCTTGGCAGGGTCCTCAATGTCGATATCATCTGGTCCGCCCCCGTCGCCATCCTTGACGGCCGAGGTATTGCTTTTACTGGAGTTGTAGCTCTTGACCATGTTAATTGAAGAGTATACGTGGATAAAATGCTTCCCGCTAAATTCTGGAGCCAATAGAATTCTTTTTGGATAGATTACAACAATGGTATGAACGCCCACCACCGGCAAATTCCTGGATGACATCCTGTAAGCTTTCTGTGTCATTACCCCATATTATCTGCTTACCGTCGAGTTTGCCTTCGGAAATGGCTTTGTGAACTGAATCAAGTGAACGCAACACGCCATCCGTAATATCATCCAAGGAAACAATCTCAAAACCGCAATTCTCAAAATCCGTCTCGATTTTTCCCATTGAGGTACGGCTCTGGAAGTCCGACCAGCAGAATGCACCACCAGCCTTCAGCACACGGAATACCTCTCTGAGGAAAACATCGTAATTAGCGTAGCAATGCGAAGCCTCTACGTTGTAAATAACATCAAATGAATTGTCCGGGAAGGGCAGTGCTTCGGCATCGCCTACAACAAAACGCAGGTTATGCTGGCCACCATACCACTTGTTGCATAGTCTGACGACCTCAGGTGAGAAATCCATTCCAACCAAGGAGGATGGTTGGCATACCCGAGAAATCCAATAGGCCCCTCCTCCCAGTCCTGAACTGATATCAAGCACGTCTTTGTCCGTCAGGCTGGTGTCACCGAGAGTTACTTGGTAGAGCTCAATGAAAATACGGTTCGCTTCATCTGATGGTTCTAATTTGGGACTCTCAAGCCCCAGATATCCGTAATTCATGAATCGGTAGTCGCTATCGTCCAGTTGGCTAACCAGACGATCGTACCAATTCCTCCAGACTTGATTGCGCCTATCTGGGGGTGAGTCGCGCAACGCAGGGGTGATGTCCTCAATGTCCCATTGAGTCATCTAGGATTAATCTCCTGCCCCTTCGCTGAACAACCCTAGGAACCAGCTGATGTAGCGCCAGCCGAGTAGCGCTAGCAGCAGCGAATCAAGCGCCAGCAGTGCCAGTAGCACCTGCTGCCATAGTACCGGCTCTAACGTCCAGAACAGGTAACCGAAAAACAGTACACCCAGCGCGCCGAGTCCTCGCCAGGAGGCGTCGCTCATTCAGCTGCGATGCGCAGCGCTCCGTCACGGTAGTGGATGTGAATGTTGCTGCGCATGTAATGCGCGATGTTGCTCAAGGCTTCGTACACTTGTTCCGGCTTTAGCTTCAGCGTCTTCGCCGCCTTTGCGGTCGACCAGGGCTTAGCGACGAAGTCGTTCCCGCGTAAGTAGTCGTACACCTTCAGGTCCGCCGGTGAGAGGTCGCTGTACGCCATTACGGCCCAAATTGCAGGGGGCTTAAGGGGCTGGCGGCGCCAGCTCACATCCAAGGCCTACAACCAGTTTAAGATACTTCATGCAAATGAACGTCTCTCTGTGGATAGGCAATCACTACCTTCGCCTTTCTTAGATTCGTGAATATTTCATGGTGCAAATCTGAATTGACTTGACGAATCTTGATTACATTCTTAATCCACAGTACCAGAACGAATTCAAGACTGGACTCTCCAAAAGACTGAAACCGGACAATAGGTTTCCGAGTAGGGTCATCTGTCTCCACGTCCGCGTTTCCGGCGGCGACCTTCAGCAGAACTTCTTCTACCTTGCTAGGATCGGAGTCGTACGATACACCCACGTTGATTCTATGCCTGACATAGCGATCGGGCTTTGTCACATTTACAATATTCTGCGATGCAAAGGCATTGTTCGGAATAATGACGACAACATGCTCAATTATGTTGTAGAGTTTGGTGGAACGCAAACCAAAATCTCGGATAATACAGTAATCGCCATCGAAATACACCATGTCACCGGTTTTGAAACCCTGATCAAGCAATAGCAGGATGCCTGAGAAAAAATTACTGAGGGTATCCTGTGCAGCCAGCGCAATGACAAGACCTGCCACTCCGATTCCGGCGAGCAGGACTCCAATATCGACATCGAATTGATTAAGAAATTCGGCTAAACCAAAAATAAGAATCATTATTGAGCCTATAATTTCAAGAATTGGTCCGTATTGTGTGTCGGTTTCTATAGCCAAGAGCACTTTGGATAGGAAAGGCACAAAATAATGTAGATATATCCTGAGCAGGAATACTGTTAGAAAAATCACGAATATACTATTGAAAAACGTACACGTGACATTCAGGTACGACGAAAGATTACTATTTGTTGCTGAAAGTTCGATAAAGTACAGGGCAATGCCCTTAGTAATGACTAACCAGAAGGCAAGAGGCCTGGGGTCCCATTCCCACTGGCTTCTACCTCTCACATACAGTATTATGGGTATAATGAAATGCCTGGTAGCAGCAGCCACGAAAGCTGACGTAATTAGGATTAGAAAAGATTCGGCTGAGAGGTGTATTATCAGGCCCGGAACAACGAAATACCAGTCTGGGTTATCTTCGGTGTGTGCAATTGTGAGGACCAATAGAAGTAACAAGAAAACAAGCACAAGCGCCTTCAGGTAGCGCTCTTGCCCCTTCGACATGCTTTTTGGCATTATGTCCTTGAATAGTGTCAAACGCGTTCGGTTAAATAAGGGCATATAAAACATTAAGGTCACAAAGGACTAAATACCTCCACAAAGGTGCGGTTTTAATGTCCGATTTATTGAGCGACGATGGAATTGAGAAGGCATTGAAAGGCATGGATGGTTGGAGTCATGATGACGTCTATCATCGTCTTTTCAAGGATTTCAGTTTCGATACCTTTGGCTCGGCTGTAACTTTCGTAAATCGTATCGCCGAAATTGCGGAGGAAATGAATCATCATCCAGATATACTGATATTTGACTATTCCAATGTAAAAATCACTACAACCACGCACGATGCTAACGGAATCACCAACAAGGACATTGCCCTTACCGAGAGCATTGAAATTCTAGTTAGCGGTTGAGAAAAATCCCCTTCTTTTATGCGCTTTTCCTCAGGTAGTTGAGGACCGCAATTTCATCGGGTGAAAGCATCTCGTTTTCTTCCTCAGAGTGGGCTTGTTTCCACTTCCTGTGGAAACTTCCAGACATATAGTCGTTTAGGAAGAGCGGATGGATGTAGGAGCTGCGGCAGACGGCTGGTGTATTTCCTAATCTGGTTGCGACTTCCTTCACCACTTTTGTCACTCTTTTCTTGCGTTCTTTCTTGTTGAGCCGCTTCGGCGTATTTGCCAGTCCACTAGCAGCCATTTCCGTCCCACGCCATGTCCTGAAATCTTTAGCGCTATAACTTGACCCGGCAGTCTTCTGCAAATAGTCGTTGACCATCCTGGACTTGATATCTCGAGGTGTGCCGCCCTCGTCGACGTAGACGAAGAGGTCATTCGTCCCTTCAGCCTTGAGGTTGTAGCTTTCGATCATCAAAGCCACTAGATCCGGATAGTCCTCATCGTGCACCATTACGGTGTGGTCCTTTCCACTCTTGCCTACGAACGTGAACCAGCCTACGAGCTGTCCATCGTACCATTTTTCCTCTTCTGGTAGCACATCATCATCATACTCGAACGTGCAATGGTCGTCCAGCAGGGTTGTAAGTCCGAAGTGCTGGTTTTCCTTACGGTAGGTCTCATTGCCGATTCGGATGAAGGTTGTATCGAGCAGCCTAACCAGTGCCGCCAGCATACGCTCTTTTGGCATCATCATTTGCTTTGGATTACCTTCAACCTGTAGATCAAGGCCATACTGTCTACGGATAGTGGGCAGTGTATGGCCAAATTCTACCATCTTGTCAAACTTGGCCTCGCTGCGCAGCTTGGTCCAAAGAGGGTGGTAAATGTATTGCTTGCGCCCTTTCTTGTCAACACCAGTCACTTGCAGGTGACCTTTGCGGTTCTCACAAATCCATACTTTTGTCCAGGCGGGTGGGATTTTCAGTCCCTCTATGCGCTCGATTTTTTTACTATTTTTTAGAATTCTACCCTTCGCGCTTACGTGTACTATATCATCGCCTCTTTGCTGCCTTGAGAACCCAGGTTCAGAATCACTGACATAGGCCAGTCCTGCCAGCTCAGCCGAGGCGATTGGATCGTCCATGAGCCGGGCTCGCATGGTCCTTGCTACCGGAGGTTCTCCGGGTTGAGTCCTTCCAGCTCAGGCAGTACAAACAGACCGTCTTTACGGATGAGTACGTCGTCAAAGTGAATTTCGCCGCCGCCATGCTCTGGCCGCTGGATCATCACCATGTCCCAGTGTACATCTGAGCGGTTGCCGTTGTCTGCCTCGTCGTAAGCGTTACCGGGGGTAAAATGGAAGCTGCCGGCAATTTTCTCATCGAACAGGATGTCGAGCATCGGTTCCTGGATGAAGGGGTTGAATGCGAGTGCGAATTCGCCGACATAGCGCGCACCTTCGTCGCTATCCAGGATTTCGTTCAGTCTCGCGTCATCGCTGCCGGTCGCGCCAACTACCTTTCCGTTCTTGAACTCGAGTCGTACGTCACTGAATATGGTGCCGTTGTACAGTGTACGCGCGTTGAAGTGGATGTGTCCCTCGACAGAATTCTTAACGGGAGCGGTAAAGCACTCACCGTCAGGGATATTGCGGTCGCCACAGCAGGCGATTGCTGGAATATCCTTAATAGAGAAGCGAAGATCGGTATTAGGGCCGGTGATGTGCACTTGGTCTGTACGCTCCATTAACTCTTTTAGTGGTGCAATTGCTTTCCCCATCTTCGCGTAATCTAGGCAGCAGACCTCAAAGTAGAAGTCCTCGAATTCCTCAGTCGACATTTCAGCCTGCTGTGCCATCGACGCTGACGGCCAGCGCAGCACTACCCAGCGAGTGTTGGGTACGCGTTCTTGGAAATGAACCGGCTGTAGCCAGTGCGTTTGGTAGAGCTGCATACGGTCTGAGGGTACGTCTGAAAACTCTGCAATATTACTGCTGCCACGCATGGCAATATAGGCGTCCATCTCTTTCATCCGCGCCAGCTCAACTTTGCCGCAGAGTTGCATTTGCTCCTCAGTCGCCTCGCGATAGAGCTCGCGCAGGACGCGGTTGTTCTTCAGTGTCACTAGCGGCACGCCACCTGCCTTGCGCGCAGCGCGCGCCAGCGCAATAATCATAGTCTCTGGCAAGTCAAACGCTTCGATGAGCACCTTTTCGCCCTTTTGCAGGCGGATGGAATGGTTAATCAGGTTGGAAGCTAACTTGGCGTAGCGCGGGTCTGTCATGGACGAGGTCAGCAGTAGGTTAGTAAAAGCTTAATCTAAAAACCGGCGCGTTCCGAGTTCGCCCGCTAGATTTTCCTCAATATCTGCAGCAATCGAGTCAGGGCGATGCTTGAGTAGCCACATCAGTTTCACCAATGCTGTTTCTGGCAGTGTATCGCCCGCCTCGACAACCCCCGCTTCACCCAACTCTCGGCCGTTGCGGTAGATGTTCAAGTTAGTGCTCCCTGCCAAGCACTGTGTCGTCATCGCCACGACACCGTCGCGCGCAGTCGTCCGTATGGCATCATGCAGGTGTGACCCGACGTGGCCAAGTCCAGTGCCGGCGATGACGACGCCCTTCTTGCCAGCGGTCACAGCCTCCCAGTCGCTTGCCGTAAGAGCAGGGTGGCTCCAGACCAGCGCCACGTCTGGGTCGAAGCCTGCTTCAAGTCGCGTCTCATTGGCGACGGGACGGTATTCAGCGTCAAACTCGACAGTGTTGCCGACGCTTCCAAGTTGACCGCCGTTCGGTGCCGTGAATGCGTCACGCCGCGACGAGTGTGCCTTGCGAACCCGCGTCCCGCGCCAGATAGCCACAAAGTCGTCACTCGGTGAGGCGTGCATTGCGACAGCCACTTCACCCAAGTCAGTAAGTGCCGTTCTGGCAGCGCCAGCGAGATTCAGGTGGGCATCGGTCGAGGGCCGATCGCTGCTACGCTGTGCACCAGTCAGCACCACTGGTGCCTGCAGTGACGGCAGCTGGAATGCCAGCGCCGCAGCCGTATACGTCATAGTGTCAGTGCCGTGGCCGATTACGACTCCGTTTCCATCCTTCGCGTGCAGCTCGCTGACACGCGTAGCGATTTTCACCCAGTCATCAGGTTGCATGTCCTCCGACGCCAGTGAGAGCAGTGCATCAGCGCGGATGCTGGCGATATTGGCGAGATCCTTGACAGCAGCCACCAGTTCCTCAGCGCTTTTCGCCGGGTGGACTGCCCCTGTCTGGTAGTCCACGTAGGACGCAATGGTGCCCCCCGTCCCGAGTACTGTCAGTGGCGGCAGGTCGTTTGGCGGGGACGCGGCCGTTACGGTCACATCTGGTGAGGGTGCAGCGCGCTCGAGTAGTTCAAGTTCGGCGTCTTCGCACGAGACGCCTATATTGTAGCCGTTGGCGAGCTTGAGGACTATGACGTGCTCACCTGAGAAGCGGTGTGCCGGCATAATGCGTCCTTCGTAGCTGTGGCCACCCGAGCTGATGCGCACGTGGTCGTGCAGCCGGGCGTCGTGTCCCTTCAGGAATTGCTCCGCCGCGGTCGGCATGGCGTCCCATCGCGCGAGCCTTATTACCTTCATCCCTTCGCGAGGCTCGTGTCGTGGCGCGACCGTTTCAGTGAACTCAAGGATTCTGTCGACGAATGGCGGGATGGCTCGGCCGACCGCGGCTTCGATAGCCAAGTCGAGAAACACCTGACTACGCTCAAATCGGGCAGTGAGCAGGAGCGTGCCGCCGCGGTCAAGGCGCTGTTAGTACAGGTGCAGGCGGCCGAACGCTGGCGCGAGCCTATAGTCAAGGCACTGCTCGGAACGCTGTCCGAACAGCCGGCACAGGCACAACTAGCGATAATCGAGGCGCTGCTTGAACTGCGTGAGCTACTGCCAGAGCGGCAGGACGATTTCTTTTCTGCAATCCAGGAGACGCTTGACAGCCCGCACCGTGAGGTGCGTTTGCGTGTCGTCAAATTGTGGACTAGCCTTTCAATAAGCTCTGAACGACGACGCGACGAAACCATTCCCGACCTGTTCGAGTTGCTCGACGACGATGACAAAGACGTGCGCTACGCAACACAGGAGGCACTTGGGCGCGTGCTCCACAAAGCGCCGGCGCAGGCACTTCCCAAGTTGCGCGACGCGCTCAAGCACCGTGACTGGCGCGTGCGTTACCATGCCATTGTGCTACTGACCACCCTCGCCGGCAAACAACCGCAAGCCGCCATCAAGCTGGCACCCGCCGTGGTTGTCGCGCTTAAATCGAGCGACCGGGTACAGGAACGTGCAGCTGAGTGCGTCGGTGTCTTGGGCCGGCACAGTCCACAGGCGGTCGCGGGAGCTGTTCCTGTGCTTGTCAAGGGTTTACGTTCCAATTCATCGGAGCTGCGCAAGGCTTGTGCAACTGCACTCGGCAGAATCGGGAACAAGGATGCTCTGGTGGTGATGCAGGCGGTACCGCATTTGGCGCGTGCCTTGAAGAATGAGGACTGGTACATTCATATTGAAATTCTGAAGGCGCTGGGCTATATTGGTGCCAACAAACCGGCGCTTGTCAAGCCACACCTGAAACTGATTCGTAACCGCACTACGACTGGTGCCGACTTGAAAATCTGCCAGGCTGCCAAGTGGGCGCTCCGCAAGGCGGGCGGCAGCTGAATGCCGGGCAAGGGCCGCCGTGGCCGCGATGGTTTCCAGCGTCGTGCACGAAAGGAGGGTTACCGCGCACGCTCGGCCTATAAACTACAGGAAATCCAGCGTCGCTCCAAGCTCTTTCGCAAAGGTGACACTGTCCTTGACTTGGGTGCCGCTCCGGGTGGCTGGAGCCAGGTTGCTTTAGAGATGGTCGGTCCCGATGGCAGGATCATGGGTGTAGATCTGGCGTACATAGCTCCTTTGGAGGGTGTTGAGTTCCTGCGTGGTGATTTGCGTGACCCGAGTTTGCAGCAGCGTATCGCCAATCTTGTGCGCGCTACAGTAGTAATCTCTGACATGAGCCCTGACTTGAGCGGTAACTACTCGGTCGACCAGGCCCGCTCCATCGAGCTGGCAGAGTTAGCCCTCGCCATCGCTAGTGAACACCGCGCCCGCAGCTTCGCAGTCAAGGTGTTCGAAGGCGAGGATTTCCAGCAGTATCGTGCCGCGGTCCAGGCTGAGTTCGGCTCGGTGCGCACGCTCTCACCCGAAGCGTCCCGTAAAGCGTCGAGCGAAGTTTACCTAATCAGCAAGCGGAAGCGTAAATGAAGCTCGGTGTGCTCTTCTCGGGCGGTAAGGACTCTTGCCTCGCGTTGCACCGCGCCGTCGCCGCCGGCCACGAGATTGTTTGCCTGTTGACACTATTTCCCGAACGCGACGACAGCTGGATGTTCCACACGCCGGCGCTGGAGTGGACTGCACTACAGGCGAAAGCCTTGGATATCGCACAACTCACTGCGGCTACGCCGGGTGAGCCTGAGGATGAACTGGCCGATATGGAGGCGCTGCTGGTGCGCGCGCAGCGCAAATACAGGATTACGGGCGTAGTCACTGGTGCACTGGCGTCAGTCTACCAGGCAACGCGCGTCCAGCGCGTCTGCGCCAATCTTGGACTCTGGTGTTTCAACCCGCTCTGGCAGCTACCGCAGCTAAAACTGCTAGATGTATTACTGACCGATGGGTACGAGGTGGTCGTGACTGCTGTCGCAGCCGACGGACTCGGCGCAGAGTGGCTCGGCCGCAGCCTGGACCGAGCAGCGGTAGACAGGCTGCTGGTGCAGGCGGACCGGCACAGGCTGAACCCAGCCGGTGAGGGCGGCGAACTAGAGACACTGGTGCTCGGCGCGCCGTTATTCCAGAAACGGCTGCGATTGATTGAGACCACATCTAAGTTCCACGCCGGCGCCGGTCGATTACACATTACCGAGGCGGTGCTCGTGTGACTGTGCTCATCGTCTCAACCTGCGTTGAGCCGCTGAGTGAGGCTGAGTTCATCGTACCGCTAGCACGCGTCATACGCGATGCAGGTAAGACCGTCGAAAGTAGTCATCTAAACAATCTTGACAGCGTTCCTGTAGGAGTTTCTCATATCTTGCTGGGGGGAACTGCACTTCAAGACGACATATATTTAAAAGAAAATCCTGATATTAAACCATTACTGGATGCTGATGTACCGTTGTTGGCAATTTGCTCCGGGATGCAATTGCTTGTAGCCGTTTGTGGCGGCGAAATCATCATTCAGCGTGAAATCGGTATGGTTCAAGTCAAGACGATTGCGGAGAATCCACTTTGTTCCGGCAATTTTGAAGCTTTTGCGCTCCACCACCGTGCAATCGACCCCGGTCCGCAGTTTGAGGTACTGGCACAATCAAAAAGTTGTGTGCAAGCGATTCGTCACCACGAATTACCACACTATGGCGTGCTATTCCATCCTGAAGTGAGGAATGAGCAGGTGGTGCGAAACTTCCTCGCGCTCTAGAGCGACTTGGCCCCGTCAACGATCTTCTGTGCGGTCAGCTTGGTGAAGCCACTGACACCAGAGATATCGTCGAGTGAAGCTGCTTTGAGTTCCCCGATTGAATGAAAGCCGCTATCGTAGAGCTGTTCTGCCTTCACCTTGCCGAGCCCCTTGAGTTTGGACACTTCAGTGATGAAATCAGCCTTTGAGCCTCCTGGTCCGCCACCGCTAGCCGGAGCAGGGAAGTTGCCCGACTGAATTGAGCGCCATTCCTTGCTGACCTCTGCAATCGCTTCGAGACTGCTGACGTTCAGGTTGAACCAAGCATCACGCGCTCGTACCGCTTGCTTGGCGAACTCGAGTTCCTCCTCCATTTCTTGGGTAATCGAGAGCAGCCGATCGTACTTCTCAGTCTGGTCAGCAACTCTTTCCTCGAGCGTTTCCACGCGCGGCCCATACTCGGCTTCGACTTTGGCTTGCCGTTGCCGATCGATTTCCAGCTCGCGCACTCGGCCGTCGCGCTCGCTGAGCAGTTCCTCCAGCGACTGGACCATTGCCTGCTTGGTTTCCAGGTCGGACTCAAGTCGGTTGATACGGTCGAGTGACGCGTTCAGGTCCTGCTCCTGTTGTTCGTAGGCGTCCCACAGCTTTTCGAGACGCTGCTGTTCGTGTGTGAGCGCGCTCTCAAGCTGGGCAGACTGTTCATTGCCGTCAGCCATAGGATGACGCGAGGGTGCTGCCAGATATATAATATGCCCTGCCTTCGCCAGCATGGAGTTCACTGTCGGTAGTGGCCGCTGCCAGCCGGGAAGTGACGAAGCGCTAAAGGCTCTGCTGGGACCGGAGCTGGCACTAGTCGATGCCAAGGCAGTATGCGGCGTGTTGCATCTTCGGCAGGCGGCTGAGTTGGCACAACGCGCACATACCGGTGGCTACGCGCTCTCGCATAGCCGAGCTAGTGAGGTGCTGCTATATCTGACCGGTCAGCGGCAGGTCTCGCGCGCTATAGTTCACGCCGGATTGACGCCTGTAACGGAGGCTGTAGCGTGGGTTGCTTTCGGGGAACCGCCTACAGGGTTGGCAGATCAGGTCACGGAGGATGAAGGTGTGCTCTCAATTGACGATTTTGACTACCAAGCCTTCGGACTGCCGCAAGGAGCGCTCGATGCCAACCCGGCCGAACGCTGGCCAAAGCTAGTCTTGACACGCTGCGCTTTGTTGCCAGTTAGGGGCAAGGGGTGAAAACTGCCCCGCGCTGGGCCATTGATGGAGATTGACGCAGCGACCCTGAAGCAGGTACTGCGCTTCCAGTATCTGGAGTTGACCGAGGCGCTCATCTATGAGAAGTTGGCTAAACGAGAGAAGAATGCGCAGAATCGCAAGGTACTCCAGCAGATAGCTGATGACGAGGTACGACACTATGAGTTCTGGAAGGAATATTCTGGTCAGGAGGTAGCACCCTCACGCCTACGTGTAGCATGGTTTTCGCTGCTGGCGCGACTGCTGGGCATCACTTTCTGTGTCAACTTGCTTGAGCGTGATGAGGTGAACATCGCTACCGAGTATCGCAACATCCTCGATGTAATCCCTGCCGCACGGCCAATTATGGAGGAGGAGGAAGCTCACGAGCAGCACCTGCTGGCGATGCTTGATGAGGAGCGGCTGCAGTATACTGGATCGATGGTGCTCGGCCTCAACGATGCACTAGTCGAGCTTACGGGTGCGCTGGCCGGATTGACTTTCGCGTTCCAGAACCTGCGCTTGGTCGCGCTGGCGGGACTCGTCACTGGCATTGCGGCGGCGATGTCGATGGCCGCTTCCGAATTCCTAGCAACGCGCACTGAAGCTGACAACCGCAATCCACTGCGCGCTGCCTTCTACACTGGTATCGCGTATCTGGTGACGGTATTCCTGCTGGTGTTTCCTTACCTAGCGTTGCAGCCAGACGCGGCTCCAGTATGGGGGCTATCGGTGCTGCACCAGGCGCTCGGCGCGACGCTCATCATAGGTGTTTTCATCGTCGCCGCGTTCAACTACTATGTCGCGGTTGCACAAGATCAGCCGTTTCGCCGCCGCTTTATCGAGATGTGTGCTATTTCGGGCGGCGTAGCGCTACTTTCGTATGGTGTAGGAATCCTTCTGCGTGGGTGGTTCAATATCTCAGTATGAACACGTGCAGTCAACCTGAAAAAAGGGTGTGTCCCGCCCGTAGACGGGACACGGTTTTCAATGGGGACGCAAGCCCCTAAGGTGTGTGTGTTTCAATCCAGAACGTTGTCTTTGATGGCCCAGCCAGCTATGGCGCCTATGACTCCACCAACCATAGCGTACATGGTTGCAGACGCCGCCTCAGCTGTAGGCGCGGTGTCGGCCAGCAGGTTTGCCTCTATTGCTCCACCAGCGAGTACGCCGGGGTTGACGTCACCAAAGCCGCTCGCCATTGCAGTCATCACGAACAATGTGCCTCCAACAGCCCAGGGATCTGAGGTCGTGAGCAGAACCATCACGAAGAAGGTCGTGCCGACCACTGCTTGACCGAGGATAGCCATGTCACCTGACAGGAAGTCAAATGTCCCCCCTATAGCTGCTGCAGCGATGAACGCGCCGCCAATCTGTGCTAGGACATATGCAATAGCATCATCCTGCGACATTTTGTTCGACATAAAATTCCCGATGGACACCGCAGGGTTGAGGTGACATCCGGATATGGGTCCCATGACGTGCATCAGGACCATGAGAGTTACACCGAAGGCGAATGCCCCGCCGAAACCCCCACCAAGCGTGACGAAAGCACTGAGGCCTATGAAAACCAGAAAGAAGGTTCCCATGGCTTCGGCACTGACGGCTTTTGTGTTCGTGTCTTCAAACATAGTGGACACCAAAAATAGCCTGTAGAAGCCACTATTTAATAATTGGGTTAATAATTTATAGGTAAATCTGGCGTTGGGTCCCACCTTTCTGGAGTTCTCGAGATTATTGCAACACAGGTGCCAGCGTTGTTAAATGGCTCATTCTGCGTGCGCTCACGATGATTCCAATTGCGAAACCACTGGTAGGCGACGAGGAGCAGCGCGAGGTCGCGCGCGTCCTTTCTTCAGGCTTGCTGGCGCAAGGCCCCGAGGTTGAGGTTTTTGAGCGCGAGTTCGCCGCTTTCTGCGGCACGCGGCACGCTCTCGCAACGACCAACGGTACCACTGCACTGCATCTAGCTCTGCTTGCAGCCGGTGTCGGCCCAGGCGATGAGGTTATCACGACACCCTTCTCGTTTTTTGCGAGCGCATCCAGCATTCGCATGGTAGGTGCGACACCAGTTTTCGTCGACTTGGAGCCGGATAGCTACACCCTTGATCCTGCTGCGGTCGCGACGGCCATCACACCGCGCACGAAGGCAGTGTTACCGGTCCACCTCTACGGCGAGCTGTGCAACATGACCGCACTCTGCGAAGTGTGCGACGCAGCGCAAGTACCGATTATTGAGGATGCTTGCCAAGCACATGGTGCTGACGCCGGGAACGGTCGTGCGGGGGCACTTGGGCTTGCAGGCTGCTTCAGCTTCTATCCCACAAAAAATATGACTACTGGCGAGGGAGGCATGGTGACAACCAATAACGATGCGGTGGCCGATACGGTAGCACAGCTACGCGCGCATGGCCAGGGCGAGCGGTACGAGCATTTGCAGTTGGGATTTAATTATCGTATGACTGATATCGCCGCCGCTATTGGCCGTGTCCAGCTGCGCAAGCTGGACGGCTATAACTCTGCCCGCCGTGCTAATGCGCAGCGCTACAGCGCGGAGCTGGCCGACTGCGTGCAGGTTCCCGAGGCGCGGCGCGGACATGTATTTCACCAGTACACCATTCAATCCGATACGCGCGATGCTCTGCGGGAGCATCTTGCCGCACACGACATCGGTAGTGGTGTTTACTATCCCTCGTTGCTCTACGAGGCGCGGCCGCTGGTGGAGTTCACTGCAACGACACCCAGAGCCGCCACATTCCCCTCCCGCGTGTTAAGTTTGCCGATACACCCTGGTCTTTCCGAGGGTGACATCAGTACAGTTATTGAGGCGATACAGGACTTCGCGCGAATCGCTTAAACCGGGCCTCGACTCACCGCTTCCACGAGGTTCATAGGGTGAGTGAAGCGAGGGCCGAGATAGGACAACCAGCGCCTGATTTCGAGGGAAAGGCAGTACGCTGGAACCCTCGCAAGAAAGACTTCGAGTACCCAACAGTAGACTTGGCACAGAACCGCAAGCGCAGTCTCTGGACCGTGCTATTCTTCTATCCTCGTGATTTTTCCGGACTCTGTCCCACCGAGATCCATGCCTTCAACCGTCGACTGCCTGATTTTGAACAGGCGGGCGCGCAAGTTATTGGCTGCTCGACCGATTCCAAGCAGAGTCACCAAGCTTGGATGGAGCGTCCACGCACGCGCGGCGGCATCGACAAGCTAGGCTACCCGCTGCTGGAAGACCCCTCACTGCGTATTAGCCGTGCCTACGGCATCCTCGACGAGCGCGCCGGGATGGCACTCCGCGGCACTTTCATAATTGATGACGAGGGCATCGTGCGCGCCTACTCAGTCTACCCCGCCGGGACCGGCCGCAGCATTGACGAAATCGTGCGATTATTGCAGGCACTCCAGACCGGTAAGGCCTGCCCTGCTAGTTGGCGCCCCGGCCGTAAGACCCTATGATAGCAATTGGTTTCACGCACATATCCATGTTGATACAGCGATGATTTTCACCATTGCTGCCATGCTGCTGCTGTTCGGCATCATCGCCTCCGTTTTTCTGTGGCAGAAGTTCTACAACCCTGGCCAACTCTGCGCAAAGTGCTACCGCGTGCTACCACCGGACGCGAGAGATTGTCCGTGGTGCAACGAGTCTGTGGACTAGTAAGAGCATACCAGCTAATTTCGCCGCGGCTCCAAAATAATCATCAGTGCCCATCCTGTTACGCCACCTGCAATAAGTCCCGTGACCAGCCGTCGCGGATTGGTCGATTCATAGTCGGTCAGCAGCTGAATGGTTCCATCGAGGCCGATTGGTACTAGTGCTAGCAGTACCAGTGGCAGTGACAGCTCCGGACGGCGTCGTAAAGCAACAGTGAAGCCTAGAGCAAGACCGGCGAAGATGCCTAGATCGCGTGCGCAGAACGGCATTTGGTTGTCTGCGTATGCGTAGGAACGTGTTGCCTTCTGGTGGCAGTTGACATCCCCCACCCAGTAGACCGCTCGCGCAAGAGGATTAATCTCGTTAAGCATCTCCACATTGTCGACACCTAAGGTGTATCCTGACAAGTCCCCGGTCGTTCCCGGTTCCAGTAGTAATGGCCCTCCGGCAACAAGTAGTAGCCAGCTCCAGAGCAGGGCTAGCGCTACTTGCTCGCGGCGCGAGAGTACTGTGATAAACCGTACAACCTGCCAGTTGCTCACGCATCGAACCGCTCACGGTCTCCCAAAAGCAGCAGCAGCGCCGCCAGTGAGAACAAGCTGCCGAGCAGGAACCCCCAGCTTAGGATGCCCGCTACCGCACCGAAGAGTGCCAGTCGGAAATGGCGTTCGAGCAGCGCCGCTGCGCTTCCGAACAATGCCAGCAGTGCCATTACCCCCATGACTGCAGCCAGCGCCTGGGTGGGGGGCCATGGTCGCAGAACGTGGCTGCGTTGGTCATCGACATCTTGACCATCACCCATCTCAAGCTGTACGAGCAGGTCGTTGGTGCCGGCCGGTCGCAGATCAATCCAGATTGAGTGAGTGCGATAGCCGGGGCTGAAGAAGGTCACTTTCAGCTCACCGGATGTCAGGTTATGTAGGAAGTAGCGTCCCTCACCGTCAGTAAAAGTTTGCTGGCCACCCGCGGCGACGCGCACACCCTCAAGCTGGTTTCCGTCAACGTCAATTACTGAGCCGTAAAGGCTGGCCGTAACCTCGTCATCCCAAGGAGAATCGTAGCCGTTCCACTTGACTGCAGTAGCGGTCGCTGCCAGTAACCCCAGCACTGCGACTGCGAGCAGCAATAGCCCCGCTAGCTGTGCCCGGCTGCGTGGACCATCGATGACAGATTGCAGTCGTTTGGTATGGTAGGCAGTCGAAAGCTCACCCAACAATACCAGTGCGCCAGGCGATGTCGCATCTGGCGGGGCAGACGGCTCGTCATCATCTGGCTCACCCGTTTCCGGTGCTTCCTCAGCATCCACTTCTTCGTCGTTGGTCGCATCCTCCGGTTCCCTATCAAGTATCTCGTCATTTTGTGGAGCTTCCTCCTCCGCCTCGTCGCTCTCCGGTTCTTTATCATTGTCCGGGGCTTCTTCTTCGGTCGCTTCGTACGTGGTTTCTTCTTCAACATCATCGACCTGTGCTGTCGGGGCAGCTTCCGGTGGAAATTTTTCCTCATCAGGTGTGTTGAAACTATGGTCGCAGCTGGGGCAGGTGACCGACTGTCCTGCCTGCCGTTCAGTATCGAAGCGTATGAAGCAGACTGGGCACTCCAACTGCTGTGACACCATCGCTGTGCACCTGCACCCGCGTTAAATAAACGTAGCGACTCGCCCCGCCGTGGGACTGTCCGGCTCGGGGATGGATTTGCCGACCGCAGTGCTGCTTGGTATAGTGCAGGGACTAACAGAGTGGCTACCGGTCAGCAGCAGTGGCCATCTGGTGATTTTTGAGCACCTTAGCGGCGTGCGTCCACCACTTTTTTTCAACATCGCGTTGCACCTCGGTACACTACTCGCCGCAGGTTGGCTGCTGCGCAAGGATATCCTGCGGGCGCTACGTGCTACACCAAGAGCCCTGCGTACGTTTCGCGAGGGCACATCCGATCCAGATGAGCGCACCGTACTGCTGGTGCTGCTGGCGAGTATCCCAACTGCGATTATTGGCTACAGCTTTGACACGTTAGCTACAGACTGGCTTGACTCTCTTCCAATCACGGGAGTGGGATTACTCATGACTGCCGGCGTGCTCTGGTTCTCGCATGGGCGTGGCGGCACACACGATGCTGCGACTGTCCCACTCACAGTCGGTGCTTGGATGGGGCTGGTACAGGGACTGGCGGTGCTGCCAGGAATTTCACGCTCGGGGTTGACAATTGCGGCCGGGATGGCAGCTGGCATGCGCCCTGTCGCGGCGGCCCGACTCTCGTTTCTGATGTCGATGCCCGCTATCCTCGGCGCAACTGGCCTCGAATTGTTGCAGGATCGCGAAGGAGCACTTGCAGGTATCGAGCCAATTGAATTTCTGCTGGGCGTGGCCGCTGCCGCTATCACGGGATTCTTGGCATTACGCTGGCTGCTGATGCTTGTTGAGCAGCGCCGCTTCCACTGGTTCGCACCTTATTGTGGTGTGGTCGGGCTAATGCTATTGGTGCTTTAGCAGTAGAGATGGAGAGCTGTTGAATACCGGTGATGCGGATGCAGTAGACCTTGTTTGACTACAGGCTCAAACCGGCGGGACATTCTAGCTGCCCGGCAGCTCGGTCACGACTATCATCTTGTAGTTGCCTGAGTAGATTATCTCTCCAAGCAGGCCTTCCATCCCGGAGCCGGAAATAGTGACAATCCACTCTCCCGGGACCGGTGGCAGTGGTGGTGAATAGCCATCGATTTCTTTCTCTCCATCACCAAAATAGACTATTTCGAAGCAGGGCGGGCTCCGCTCATCACGGCATCTTCGTTCCCCATCAGGAGTGCGAAAGGTCAAGTCAAGCGTTCCCGCAGGCCCCTCTTCCGGCTGTCCGCCACCGATAAGAGTGTAGTCTACAGTAATCTCAATCCGCAGCCAAGTAGCGCCGGGAGGCAGCAGGAAGTGGTGGGTATACTCGACCCAGGAGAGGTTCTGCGCTACTGCCCCAATTTGGGCCGGGTCGCTGAGAATCTTCTCAGCAGCGTCCAGCACCGCACCTTGGTCCTGGTCTGGGTCTGGCGCGAACTGTCCCTCAAAATGGGCCAGTTCCACCTCTTGATAAATCATCTCAGGTTCTGGTACCAGTCGGTCCATTAGCCCGTTCATGGCAGGTACATCGATGCAGCCCGTGGTGGCAAGTAGCAATGCCACCGTCAGCATCCACTTCATGGGGTGCCCTGTACGGTTCTGGAATTAAAGATTGACGTTGCTGACTGCACAGCTTGATTAACTCCCATCTAGCAGTTGTTTCCGTCAATTGTCAGGTGTGGGCGGCAGATTGATAACCCCGTTATCGCCCTTGCCGCTGTGGAAGCGGAGGAGGCATTGCGCGCAGCTGCGCTGCAGGAGGCGGTCCGACACGGTTCGGCGCAGCCGAAATCAGTCTTAGGGAAGGTGCTCGGCGCACACGCGGGTTTACGGTCGCAAGCGCGCGAACTGGGTACCATTGCGGCGCGTATCGTTACTGAGGTGAACGCGCTTTCGCCTGCAGAAGTGGCGGCGCAGGCACCCGCACCCAAACCTCGCAAGGCGACTGGTAGTGGTCATAGTGGGCTCACACCACTCGAGGTCGATGGTCCGGTGGTGCTGCGCTTTGCACCGGGACCGAGCGGTCCACTACATTTGGGTCACTCGCGAGCGGTGGCGCTGAATCATGCCTTCCGTGGAATACACAATGGCAAGCTTATCCTGAGGCTGGAGGATACCAACCCGACGGTAGTCGACCCGGCCGCATATGACCTAATTACTTTAGATATGGAATGGCTCGGTGCAAAGCCTAACGAGATAGTGGTACAGTCGGATCGCCTCGAAATTTACTACGAAGATGCCCGTGAGCTGCTGTCACGTGATGCAGCCTACGTTTGCCACTGCGACGCCGAAAAGTGGCGCGAGCTGAAGCGCCACAGCACAGCTTGCCCTTGCCGCGACGACAAATCAGCATCGCATCTAGCGGCGTTTGAAGCGCTGTTTTCCGGGGGCGATGGAATAGTGGTCGTAAAGACTGACCTCGAAAGCAATAATCCTGCACTGCGTGATTTCGTCGCTCTACGAGTTGTTGAAACTTCACACCCACGACAGGGCAGTACGTGGCGACTCTGGCCGACCTATAATTTTGCCGTTGCAGTTGACGATTATCGACTCGGTGTGACGCACGTACTGCGCGGCAAGGACCATCTGAATAATACACTGTGTCAGCAATGGGTCTACCGTCACCTAGATTGGGGCGAGCCGCAGTTCATTCACTATGGGCTGGTCTCGATTCCCGACGCGTTGCTCAAGACCACTACTATTTCCGAAGGTATCGCTGATGGAGATTATTGTGGCTGGGATGACCCACAGCTCGCGACACTTGCGGCGCTACGACGGCGCGGCTACCAGCCGCAGGCTATCATGGATTACTGGATAGCTGCCGGCGTCAAGGAGGCAGATATCACGCTATCGTGGCAGAATTTGGAGGCAGCCAATCGCGTGCTTGTTGAGCCAGAGGCGAAACGTCTCTTCTGGGTACCAGAACCAGTTGAGCTAATCCTTGAAGCATCACAGCCGTTGGAGAAGCACGCACCATTTCATCCCGAGCATGCCGAGATGGGTGAGAGGCGTGAAACAGTCATGCCAGGTGTGACTATTTTGTTGCCGGCGGCCGACATGGCACAGCTGGCAGAGGGCGATTTGCTTCGGCTCAAGAACTTGTGTAATTGCCGACTACGCAATGGCCAGTTGGAGCATGTTAGCGATGCCCCGATTAAAGGCGTACCAATCCTTCAATGGTGTGTGGCCGGTGAGCCGCTACAGCTGCTGAGACCGAACGGCTCAAAGGTTGAGGGCATTGCAGAGCCAGCGGCTGCCGAAATGATGGGCGAAGTGGTGCAATTCGAGCGGATTGGCTTTGTCAGACTGGAGCGAAGTCAAGCGCTGTTCCTGCATCGCTAATTTTACTGACGACAGATATATAAAATTAGGGACATGCTTTTAACCTCATTCGTCTGCCGTCCCAACAGATAGAACATGTCCCCCAAATCCGAGGACTACAAGGCGGAGCAAATTCAGGTTCTGGAAGGTCTCGAGGCAGTGCGCAAGAGGCCAGCGATGTACATTGGATCGACCAGCCGGGATGGTCTCCACCACTTGGTCTACGAGGTGGTTGACAATGCCATTGATGAGGCTATGAACGGCCACTGCGATACCGTTGCAGTTGAGTTGCACAAGGATGGCAGCTGCTCAGTGCACGATAACGGTCGTGGCATACCCGTCGATGAGCATCCGCAATACAAGGTACCTGCGCTGGAAATTGTGATGACTAAACTGCACGCCGGTGGCAAGTTTGACAGTGATACCTACAAGGTTTCGGGCGGATTGCATGGCGTTGGTGTCTCGGTTGTCAACGGCCTCTCGGAGTGGACGCGCGTCGATGTCCGTCGTGAAGGAGGCCAATTCCGGCAGTCATACCAGCGTGGAATTGCCGATGGACCGCTGGAGCGAGTCAGCGACAGTGACGAGCATGGTACGCTAGTTCGCTTCAAGCCCGATTCCGAAATTTTCGAGACAACGCGATTGGAGTATGAGCTGCTGCGCACGCGTTTTCGCGAACTGGCATATCTGAATGCTGGCCTAGGCATTTCCATCTCTGAGGAGGGTGGCCGTTCCGAGAGTTTCTGCTTCGAGGGGGGCTTGGCCGAATATGTAAGTTTCCTGAACGATGGACGCACTAAGTTAATGCGTGAGCCCCTCCTCGTCACCACCGAGCTGGAGCAAGTGCAGGTCGACGCAGCGCTACAGTGGACTACAGCCTATCGCGAACACATCCACACATTTGCCAACAATATTGCCACTCGCGAGGGTGGCACCCACCTTTCGGGTCTGCGTAGCGCGCTGACGCGCACGCTCAATAACGTTGCGCTGAAGCGCAAGCAATTGAAAGAAAAGGATGCGGCGCTCGATGGCAGTGATGTGCGTGAGGGTCTCACCTGCATCCTCTCTATCAAGGTACCCGAGCCACAGTTTGAGGGGCAGACCAAGACCAAGCTCGGTAACTCAGAAATCAAAGGCATCGTAAACAAGGCAATTGGCGATGGTTTGGCAAACTGGTTCGAGGAAAATCCTTCCGATGCGCAGACTATTGTCACTAAATGCATTCAGGCGTTCGCGGCGCGTGAAGCGGCCAAGAAGGCGCGCGATCTGACCCGTCGCAAGGGGCTGCTGGAGGGTGGTGGCTTGCCTGGAAAGCTTGCTGACTGCCAGTCCCGTGACCCTGTGCTGAGCGAACTGTTCGTCGTTGAGGGAGACTCG